>DATHVJ010000032.1:0-8914 GCA_035461345.1 Solirubrobacterales bacterium
CGTCTTAAGGGCCCCGGCGAAGCGCCCGTACGGGACGCTCACCTTGGCGTCGGTGCTCAGGACCTTCGCGAAGTCCTCCGCCTCGCCGGCCAGGTACTCCTGGCGGTAGGTCGAGCCCGGCCGCGGGTCGCCCGGCATCGCGATCCCCGGCTGCGCTCCGTCGACGCCGGCCTCGAACGAGCCGGATCGCGTCACCACCTCGCCGTTCTCGTACTCGGCCGTGTCCTCGCCCAGGTACCAGATATTGCCGTCCGAGTCCTGGGCGTACCAGTCGTCGGTTATCTCGATCGCCTCGCCCTTCTCGCTCACGACGTCGTGCACCACCCGCGCCTCGATCCCGTTCGCGACCTTCTTCGTGCGGTCGGTTACCGTGACTACCACGCGCAGCTCGCTGCCGCCCTCGGTCTCGCGGTACACCCACCGGTTCCCGGGCTTCATCGGCCAGTACGGGTTGTCGATCTCGGTCGTGAACTCCGCCGGGTCGAGCTCCACCCGCTCGGCGCCACGCGGCAGGTCCTGGCTCGTGCTCACGTCATCTCCCTCGTCGCCGTCGCCACACCCCGCAACCGCGAGCGCGGCGATCGACGCCGCGGCGGCGATCAGCCTCGTTCTCATCTCGTGCCTCCTCCATTCGGGTCCACGTGCCCGGCGGAGGTCTAAGACGGGCGCATGAGGGCCCGATGAGAGCTCAGCGGTCGGGGATCGAGAGGCACACCACGGTCGAGCGCTCCCCTACCGCGATCGTTGCCCGTCCCCCGTGGGCGGCCGCGATCGCCTGCACGATCGCGAGGCCGAGTCCGGCGCCGCCGCCGGACCGGCCGTGGTCGGCGCGCGTGAAGCGCTCGAACGCGGTCTCCTCGAATCCCGCGGGGAACCCCTCGCCGGCGTCCGTGACCTCGACCACGACGGCGCCGTCGTCGCGACGCGCCGCAAGCCTCACGTTGCCGCTGCCGTGACGGAGCGCGTTGTCGACCAGGTTGCCGACCGCCTGCTCGATCCGAAGCACGTCGAGCTCGGCGTCGAGGCGCCCTGGCACGTTGACGGCGATCCCCCGGCCGTCCTCGGCGGCGCGGCGACCGAACCGCTCGCCCACTCGCGAAAGCAGCGTGCCGACATCGACCCGCTCACGCTTGAGCGGCAGCCTTCCCTGATCGGACCGCGCAACGACGAGCAGGTCCTCGGCGAGCCTGGAGAGCCGCTCGACCTCCTCCGCCGCCGAGCGCAGAGCCATCTCGAGCTCGTCCCGGGTCCGGCCGGAACGCTCGGCGAGCTCGAGCTCGGCTCGCAGCACGGCGAGCGGCGTTCGCAGCTCGTGGCTCGCGTCGGCGACGAACACGCGCTGGCGCTCCAGCGACGCCTCGATCCGGTCCAGCATCCGGTTGAGCGTCTCCGCGAGGCGGTGGATCTCGTCGTCGGCGCGGGACAGCGGCAGCCGCTCGCCGCTTCGCTCGAGCGTGATCTCGGCCGCCCGCCGCCGCATCGACTCGACCGGCGCCAGCGACCGGCTCGCCAGCACGTACCCGAGGCCGGACGCGATCAGGAGCGCGAGCGGGGCGCCGATCGCGAACGCCGCCGCGATCCCGGCCAGGGCCTCGTCGCGGTCCCCGGTCGAGGCGCCGGCGACGACCACGAACGATCCCTCAGCCGTCGTCGCGGGCTCGGCAAGCACCCGCGCCTCGGCGTCGAGGCCGGCGACGTCGCGCTCGATGAGCACGGGCCCGTCGGCTGCCTTCCGGATCTCGTCCCCGTCGATCGCCGCCCCGGCGCCGCGTTGCAGCGTCGACGCGACGACCTCGCCGTCGGGAGTGAGGATCTGTGCGAACCCCTCCTCGCCTTCGAACAGGCCGCCCGCGAGCGTCGGCGGGCGCTCGCCGGGGCGAGCGAGGAGTTCCTCGACGTCGTGGACCCGGGCCTCGAGACCGTCGTCGAGCGCCTCGGTCAGGCCGTTCGACACCCGCAGGTACACGAACAGCCCGGCGAGCACGAGCACGAGAAGAAGCGCCGCCGCGAACGCCACCGTCAGCCTGGCGCGGATCGACAACCGGTCCAGCATCACGCATCCCTTCGCAGCCGGTAGCCGGCGCCGCGCACCGTCTCGATGCTGTCGGCACCGAACGGCCTGTCGATCTTCTGGCGCAGGTAGCGCACGTACACGTCGACGACGTTGGAGCGGTTCTCGTACTCGTAGTCCCAGGCGTGCTCGAGGAGCTGGTACCGTGACAGCACCTGCTCCGGCCGGCGCATGAACACCTCCAGCAGCGCGAACTCCTTCGCCGACAGCGAGATCTCGGTGTCCCGACGCCACACCTGGCGCGTCGCCGGGTCGAGGCGCAACTCCCCGACCTCCAGCACCACCGGGCGCTCGACCGGGCCTCGCCGCGCCAGCGCGCGCAGCCGCGCCCGCAGCTCGGCGACCGAGAACGGCTTCACCAGGTAGTCGTCAGCTCCCCTGTCGAGCCCCGCCACGCGGTCCTCGACGGCGTCGCGCGCGGTAAGCATCAGGACCGGGGACCACACGCCGTCGTCGCGCAGCCGCCGGCAGGTCTCGAAGCCGTCGATCCCTGGGAGCATCACGTCGAGCACGATCGCGTCGTACTCGGTCGACCCCGCCATCCAGAGCGCTTCCTCGCCGCGCTCGGTGACGTCGACCGACATCCCCTCCTCGAGCAGCCCACGGCGGATCAGGGCCGCCATCTTGAGCTCGTCCTCGACGACCAGGATCCTCATGGGGCGATGCTCACGGTCCTAGATGAGAGTCCGATGAGAGAATCCCAGGATCGCAGGTGACGCCGCGTGAGCGCACCCGGGCGAGGATTTCGCATACGATCCCCGCTCCCGCGACCCTGGGGCTCAAGGAAGAGATGACGGCTGTAGCGAGTCCTACACTCCGTCGCGAGGAGTGGCTCCCGCGGACGACCGCGACGATCGCGAGGTAGAGCCGACCCGCGCCTCCGGCCACCAGGCCGCAGGGTTCGGCCTCGAGCCGGGCTCGACGTTCGCCGGCACCGCGGGGCGCGAGTTGACTACGACCGGCCGCTTCGTCGGCCACGGTCGACTACGTGGCGCCGAGCAGATCGCCGGCGAGGCGGTCGACGGCCGCGCCGACGTGTACTCGCTGGCGTGCGTTGCCTTCCACGCGCTCCGCGGCGAGCCGCCGTTCCGACGCGATACTCCGATCGCGACCATGTTCGCCCACGCGAACGCGCCGCGGCTCTCGGAGCGTGCGCCGGGACTCCCGTCAGCGCTCGACGACGCGTTGGGGCGGAGGATGGCGCAGCGACCGGACGCGCCCGTGACCAGGGAGTCAGCGTCGCGAAGGTCCCCGGCCGGCGGGCTCGGGCGCGACGGGGCACATACGCTTGTGCCGATGATCCTGTGCCTCGGCGAAGCCCTGGTGGACCTGATCTGCGAGCGTCGGGTCGCCTCTGAGGACGACGTGGATTCATTCCGCCCGCACTTCGGCGGGGCGCTCGCCAACGTCGCCGTCGCCGCCCGCCGGGCTGGCGCAAGTAGCGGGCTGGCGGGTGGCACCGGCGACGACGAGTGGGGCCGGTGGCTCGCCGGACGGCTCGAGCGCGAGGGGGTGGACCTGCGCTTCTTCAGCTTGCTCGCAGGCGAGTCGACCCCGGTCGCCTTCGCGACCTTTGACCTTGATGGCGAGCCGTCGTTCCGGATCTATGGCGGGATCGGCGCCGCGGTCGAGTCGATCGAGCCGCGACTCGCCGAGGCGATCGACGCCGCGTCGGCGCTTGTCTTCACCTCGACCACGCTGGCCGCCCCGCAAGAGGCGCGGATCACCCGTCGAGCTCGCGAGCTGGCGCTCGAGCGCGATGTTCGCGTCTGCCTCGACGCCAACATCCGCCCGAACCGGTGGGGCGGCGACGCGCGTCCCGCCGTCGAGGCCGCGCGCGAGCTCGTGCCGGGCTCGTTCCTGGTCAAGGCCAACCGCGACGAGGCGATCGCGATCGCCGGCGTCGACGATCCGCGCCGGGCCGCCGCGGAGATCGCGGCAATGGGGGCAGAGCTTGCCGTGGTCACGCTCGGGGGCGAGGGTGCTGTGACGAGCGGCGCCAGCGAGGTCGAGCTTCCGGCGCTCGACGTCGAGGTGGCATCGAGCCTCGGCGCCGGCGACGCCTTCATGGGCACGCTGGTCGCGGGGCTCGCCACTCGCGACTGGGATCCACGCCGCGCCCCAGAGGCGCTCGGGCCGGCGCTCGCCGCGGCGGCGGATGCGTGCACGCGCTGGTCGGCGTTGCCTGAGCGACGCAGCGGCTACCGGGGTCCGCCTTAACATCGTGTCGGTGTACGAGTCCGGCACGGCGTGAGCGCGGTCGCCCGCCAGTGGTGGCGCGACGCGGTCACCTATCAGGTCTATCCACGCTCGTTCCAGGACTCCGACGGCGACGGCATCGGCGACCTGCGCGGGGTCATCGAACGCCTCGACCACCTCGCGTGGCTCGGCGTCGATGCGCTGTGGCTGTCGCCGATCCATCCCTCTCCGGACGCCGATCTCGGCTACGACGTGAGCGACTACGAGTCGGTCGACCCGCGGCTCGGCACGCTCGACGACTTCGAGCAGCTGGTCGCGGCGGCGCACTCGCGCGGGATCCGGGTCGTGCTCGACCTGGTCGCCTCGCACACATCGATCGAGCATCCCTGGTTCCGCGAGCATCCCGACTGGTATCTGTGGTCCGACCACGGCCCGGCGAACAACTGGCGGGCCAGCTTCGGCGGCTCGGCGTGGGCCCGCGACGAGCGCAGCGGCCGCTGGTACCTGCACTCCTTCTTCCCCGAGCAGCCCGATCTCGACTGGCGCAACCCGGAAGTACGCGAGGCGATCGGCGAGGTCGTCCGCGTGTGGCGTCGCCGCGGCGTCGACGGGTTCCGGGTCGACGCCGCCGATCGGCTGGTCAAGGACGCCGAGCTGCGTGACGACCCCCCCGCGAGGCGGCCGTTCCCGCTCCCGCTGCACGACGAGCACTCACGGCTCGACCACCTGCGCTCGCGCAACGATCCCGACATCGGCGTCGCGCTCGGCGCCCTCGCGGAGGCGGCCGACGGAGCGCCGCTGATCGGCGAGGTCTACCTTCCGAACGAGGCGCTTCGCGCATACCTCGAGCACCTCGAGCTCGTCTTCTCGTTCGAGTTCATGCACTCCCCGTGGCAGCCAGGCGCCCTCCGCGAGGCGATCGCGGGCGCAGTCGCCCTGAGCGGTGTCGCCTGGGTGCTGTCCAATCACGACTTCCCCCGCCTCGCGACCCGCGTGGGGGAGGAGCGGACCCGGATCGCGGCGCTGCTGCTGCTGACCCTGCCGGGCGCGGCGTTCGTGTACCAGGGCGACGAGATCGGGATGAGCGACGGCCCGGGCGCGGACCCACCGCTCGACCGCGTCGGGCGCGACGTCCACCGCCACCCGATGCAGTGGGAGCCGCGGGCGGACGGCGGCTTCACGTCGGGGCGGCCGTGGCTCCCCCTCGTCGACCCCGAGCTTCGCAACGTCGGCGGGCAACGCGACGATCGCGATTCGCTGCTGCGCCTGTATCGGCGGCTGATCGAGCTGCGGCGTGGGCTCGGCGGCGGCTTCCGCCTGCTCGATGCTACCGGCGGCGTTCTCGCCTACGCGCGCGGCGAGCACGTCGTGGCGATCAACCTCGGCGACGAGCCGACGCCGGCACCGCCCGCTGGCGAGCTCGTGCTGGCGACGGAGCCGGGCGCCGACGCGGGCGAGATCGCGCCCAACGCCGGCCTTGTCGTGCGCCGCGAGGCGGCCTCGGATCGTGGTTTTTAGAAATCCTCCCGAGTGGGTATAAGCGCGTACGCGCGCGTGGAGCGCGCGCGGGAGGAGAGGTTGGCCACAGCTCGCCATCGCAGCGGAATCCTCGCCCTCATCCTGGCCCCGGTCGTTATCGCGCTCGGCGGCTGCGGGGGCAGCGACGCGGGCGGCTCGACTCTTACCTGGTTCATCTTCAACGAGCCGAGCGGCGCGCTGCCCACCGCCGCGGAGCGCTGCTCGAAGCAGTCGGGCGGTCGCTACTCGATCGAGTTCGAGTTCCTGCCCAACGACGCCGACAGCCAGCGCGAGCAGCTCGTTCGCCGGCTCGGCGCCGAGGACTCGTCGATCGACATCGTCGGCATGGACGTGATCTGGACGGGCGAGTTCGCCAACGCCGGGTGGCTCGAGGAGTTCACCGGCGAGACCGAGCGGGCGGTGAGCAGGAACGTGTTCCCGAGCGTGCTCGAAACGGCAATGTACGAGGACGCGCTCTACGGGGCGCCGATCTGGACCAACACCGAGCTGCTTTGGTATCGCGACGACCTGGTCAAGAAGCCGCCGAAGACCTGGGGCGAGATGATCGCCGCCGCCAAGCAGATCGGTCCCGAGGAGGGGCTGATCCAGGTGCAGGGCAATCGCTACGAGGGACTCACCGTCTGGGTCAACCAGATGATCGCCTCGGCGGGCACCGAGATCCTCTCGGGCCCGGAGCAGATCGAGCTCGCGCGGGAGCCGACCGAGCGCGCGCTCTCGACCATGGGCCGGCTCTCGAGCTCGAACGTCGCTGATCCCAGCATCACGACCTCCGATGAGGACACCGGCCGGCTCGCCTTCCAGTCGGGTAGCTCCGCCTTCATGATCAACTACCCGTTCGTCTATCCGAGCGCCGAGGCTGAGGCCCCCGACATCTTCAAGGTGATGAAGGCGGCGAAGTACCCGCAGGTGGACGCGAACCGGCCAAGTGCGCCGCCGCTCGGTGGGATCAACCTCGGCGTTTCCGCGTTCTCGGAGAACAAGGACCTTGCCTTCGAGGCGATCGAGTGCCTGGTGCGACCCGAGAACCAGCTCGAGATCGCGAGCGCGGGCGGCCTGCCGCCGGTGCGTGAAGATCTCTACGACGAGAAGGAGATCGACGAGGTCTATCCGGGCTTCGCGCCGCTGATCCGCGACTCGATCAACGACGCCGTCCCGCGCCCCTCGGTGTCGCCCGCCTACCAGGACATCTCGCTGGCGATCCAGCGCGCAGTCCACCCGACCGTGGACATCGACCCGCAGGACGCGGCGACGACCTACGACGACCTGCGCGACCTGCTCGAGCAGGCGATCAACCGGGAGGGGCTGCTGTGAGCGATGCGGTCGCCACCGAGGCCGCCGGGCCCTCGGCGCCCAAGGTCACCGACCGTGCCAAGGCCGAGCGGCGACTCGGCTGGATGCTGTGCGCGCCCGCCGTGATCGCGATGCTGCTCGTCACCGCCTACCCGATCGGCTACGCGATGGTGCTCTCGCTGCAGGACTTCGACCTGCGCTTCCCCGACGAGGGCGCCTTCGTCGGCCTCGACAACTACGGCGCCGTGCTCAGCTCCAATCTCTGGTGGCAGGGCCTGTTCAACACGGGGTTCATCACCGTCGTCTCGGTCGTGATCGAGCTCGTCCTCGGGATGATTCTCGCCCTGGTCATGCACCGGGCGATCTTCGGCCGCGGCGTCGTCCGGACCGGGGTGCTGATTCCCTACGGGATCGTCACCGTCGTCGCCGCGTTCGCCTGGTTCTACGCCTTCGACCCGGCAAGCGGGTTCGTCAACGCCCTCCCCTTCGTCGCCGACGACAAGGCCTGGTTCGGCGACCGCTGGTCGGCGATGAGCGTGATCATCATGGCGGAGGTTTGGAAGACGACCCCGTTCATGGCCCTGCTCCTGCTCGCCGGGCTGACGACGATCGACGAGGGCGTCTACGAGGCGGCGAAGGTGGACGGGGCGAACGCGGTGCAGCGCTTCTTCCGCATCACCCTGCCGCTGATGAAGCCGGCGATCCTAGTCGCGCTGCTCTTCCGCACCCTCGACGCGTTCCGCGTCTTCGACTCGATCTTCGTCATGACCGGGGGCGGCCAGGACACCGAGTCGGTCTCGATCCTCGGCTACAACCAGCTGATCTCGCGGCTCAACCTCGGGCTCGGCTCGGCGGTCTCGGTGCTGATCTTCATGCTCGTGCTGCTGATCGCGTTCGCCTTCGTGCGTGGCTTCGGCGCGACGGTGCCGCAAGGGAGGCAGGAGGCCTGACGATGGAGCGCGGTACCCGCGAGTACACGCTTTGGACCGTCGGCCTGATCGCGATCGTCGTCGTCGCGATCTTCCCCGTCTTCTGGATCCTCTCGCTCTCGCTCAAGGACCCGGCGACGATCTCCGACGGACGCCTGATCCCCGCCGAGTTCACCCTCGACAACTACGAGGTCTTGTTCAAAGGCGGCTTCGACAGCCCACTCCTGCGGCCGCTGATCAACTCGGTGCTGATCGCGCTGATCGCGACCACGATCGCGATCGTGCTCGCGTCGTTTACCGCCTACGCGATCGCCCGGCTCGACTTCCCCGGCAAGTTCGCGGTCCTCGGCGGAGCGCTGGCGATCGCGATGTTCCCGGCGATCTCAACGATCGGGCCGCTGTTCGACATGTGGCGTACGCTCGGCCTCTACGACACCTATGTCGGCCTGATCATCCCCTACCTGACCTTCTCGCTGCCGCTGGCGATCTTCGTTCTGGTCGCCTTCTTCCGCGAGATCCCGTGGGACCTCGAGCAGGCGGCGCAGGTCGACGGGGCGACGCCGTTGCAGGCGTTCCGCAAGGTGATCGTGCCGCTCGCCGCGCCGGGCATGTTCACGGCGGCGATCCTCGTCTTCATCTTCTGCTGGAACGACTTCCTGTTCGCGATCTCGCTGACCTCGTCGGACGCCTCGCGAACCGTTCCCGCGGCGCTCGCCTTCTTCACCGGCGAGTCGCAGTTCACCGAGCCGAGCGCGAGCATCGCTGCCGCCGCCATGCTGGTGACGATCCCGATCATCATCTTCGTCTTGATCTTCCAGCGGCGGATCGTCGCTGGTCTGACCTCCGGGGCGGTGAAGGGATGACCCACTACCGAGAAGGGAGGGAT
>DATHVJ010000033.1:0-14194 GCA_035461345.1 Solirubrobacterales bacterium
GGAATCGCTGATCACTTCGGCGGCGCCAGCACCCGCGGCGGCACATCGGCGATGCCGAGAGCGCGGTACAGCGTCGAGCTCGGCTTGGCGATCAGCCATCGGCCCCCCTGCCTGCGCAGGTGGACGACGTCGTCCTCGATCGAGGGTTGGTCGCGGTCGGCGAAGCGTGTCACGGTGGTCGCCGTGACGCTGGCGCGCTCGCCGTCGACCAGCACGGTCAGCAGGCTGCGAACGCGGGCGCTGTCCCAGACCGGCAGCCCGCGAGGGTCGCGAAAGCCGATCGAGGCGCGTAGCGACTCCGTGCATCCGTCACGCCGGCGCGGCAGTTCGACCTCATCGATCGCCCCCGGCGCCAGCAGCGCACAGACGGCCGCGCCGTCGCGTGCGTCGAGTCCGTTGACGTAGGCGCGGACGGTGCGCGCGGCCTCACGCTCCTCCGAGTCGAGCTCATCCTCGTCGAGCGGTGGCGGCTCGCCGTCGGGCTCGTCGCCGGGCGCCTGAGGCCGTTCCGCGGCACCCTCGGGCGGTGCTTCGTCGGGTGCGATCAGGTCGGCGGGCTCTTCCGCATCTGGCGCCTGCCGTTCTGAGCCGCTGGTCCCCAGGACGACCACCAGCGCCGCGGCCGCGGCCGCGAGCCCAGCCACGACCCACTTTCTCCGTCCCAGCTCGCGCCAGCGCATCCCAATCGGTGTAGCAGGTCAGGACCGGTGGGCTGGCGTGACCTTGGTCCGCAAATTGCGGCGATCCGGGCGGGTCGTCCCGTCCGCCGTCAGGCTTAGGTTGATTGCCGATGGCTTCGGCTAACCTCGCCCGCGTGAGCCACCTCAGGCCGGTCCCGGACCCGAAGCCGCCGCCAAAGCCGGGCGAGCGCGCCGCCGCTCAGCCGTCGATCGCCGAGCTCGAGCGCTGGGCCACGGTGTTGCGGATCGATTGCGTTCGGATGCTCGCGGTCGCCAAGTCCGGGCACCTCGACTCTTCGCTGTCGGCGGCCGACATCGTCGCCGCCCTCTACTACCGGGTGCTGCGACACGACCCCGACAACCCGGAGTGGCCGGAGCGCGACCGGTTCGTGCTCAGCAAGGGCCACGCGGCCCCGATCCAGTACGCCGCGCTCGCCCAGCACGGCTACTTCCCGCTCCGCGACCTGATGGGCCTGCGCCAGATCGGCGCCCACCTCCAGGGCCACCCCGACATGAACCGCACCCCCGGGGTCGAGGTCTCGACCGGCTCGCTCGGCCAGGGGCTGTCGATGTCGCTCGGGATCGCGCTCGCGCTGCGGCTCGACGGGCTCGATCCGACCGCACAGGTGTTCGCGGTGTTGTCCGACGGCGACTGCCAGGAGGGACAGACGTGGGAGGCCGCGATGGCCTCCAGCCACTTCGGGGTCCGCAACCTGACCGCGATCGTCGACTACAACCACCTGCAGACCGATGGCACGACCGAGGAAGTCATGGACATCGCCGACGTGCGGGCGAAGTTCGACGCCTTCGACTGGGACGCGGTCGAGATCGACGGCCACGACATGGACCAGGTGGTGGACGCGCTGGAGCGCAGCCGGACGCTCGACCGGCCCGCAGCGATCGTGTGCCAGACGCGCAAGGGCCGCGGCGTCTCCTCGATGGAGAGCCGGTTCGGGTTCCACGGCAAGCCGCCGAGCCCCGAGCAGGCCGAGGAGGCGCTGTCGGAGCTCGAGGTGACCCTCGAGCGCCAGACGGCTGCCCTCGACGGCGACGCCGGCGACTCTCCGGGCGAGGAGGGCTGATGCCCGCCGAGGCCAAGACCGAGCCGATCGCGACCCGCCACGGATACGGCGACGCGCTCGTCGACCTCGGCGAGGCGCACGACGACGTCGTCGCGCTCGACGCCGACCTCGCCGTATCGACCCAGTCGATGAAGTTCGGCAAGAAGTTCCCCGAGCGGTTCTTCAACGTCGGCACCGCGGAAGCGAACATGATGTCTATGGCGTGCGGGCTCGCCGCCACCGGCAAGCGCCCCTACTGCTCGACGTTCGCGGTCTTCGCGGCCGGCCGCGCTTACGACCAGGTCCGGCTCGGGATCGCGCACAACGAGCTCCCGGTTCGCATCGGCGCCAGCCACGGCGGCGTGTCGCTGGGCGAAGATGGCGCCTCGCACCAGATGATCGAGGACATCGCCCTGATGCGGGCGATGCCGAAGATGCAGGTGGTTGTCCCCGCCGACTACAACCAGGCCTACCGCGCGACCGCCGAGTCCTACGACTCCGACCGGCCGATGTACATGCGCTTCGGCCGGCCCTCGACCCCGATCGTGTACGACCAGATCCCCGACACCGTCGGCGAGGGCGTGGACGTCCTGCGCGAGGGCAAGGACATCACCCTGATCGCGTGCGGGCACATGGTGTGGCGGGCTCTGGAGGCGGCGGAGTCGCTCGAGCGCGAGGACGGCGTCGAGGCAGAGGTCCTCAACGTCGCGATCCTGAAGCCGATCGACACCGAGACGATCCTCGAGTCGATCTCCAAGACCGGCGTCGCCGTCACCGCCGAGGAGCATCGGGTCGTCGGCGGGCTCGCGGACGCGGTGCGCCAGGTCGCGGCCGAGGAGCACCCGGTCCCGATCTTCGCCGTCGGGATGGGCGACGAGTTCGGGATCTCGGGCACCGGCGAGGCGTGCATGGAGCATTTCGGCCTCACCCCGCGCGGGATCGCCGACCGTGCCCGCGAGGCGCTGGTCCTGAAGCCGATCGTCTCGCACCCGCCGCTCATCGGCCCCGAGTGGACCTGAGCGGCGAGCGCCGAGCGAAACCGCTCCTTCCAGCCCCCAGCGTCGAGTGGACAGTTAGGTAGCCCAGGGACTACTCAAGTGTCCAGTCGGCGGTGGGAGCTGGATCGGCGGGCCGGTACGGCGCCCTTCGCTACCCTTCGCGGCCGCGCAAGCCGATTTGCCTGCGGTGTGGGAGGGCGCAGGATCACGGCCGGCGCCGGAGAAACAGCTTTCGTATGGCCACGCGCACAAGAGCGAGGCGAAAGGCGCGCGCCGACGCCGCCCAGCGACGGGACCCCAGGGCCCCGATCGTCGAGCTGCGCGGGGCGACCGTCATCTATCCGGGCGGGCACATTGGGCTCGAGCGTGCGTCGCTCGAGGTCCACCGCGGTGAGTTCATGTTCCTCGTCGGCCCCACCGGCTGCGGCAAGTCGACCTTCATCAAGGCGCTGATTCGCGAGGTCGAGCTGGCGGAGGGCGAGGTGCTGGTCGCGGGCCGCGACATCGCCAAGCTGCCCGAGAAGCGGATCCCCTACCTGCGACGGCGGATCGGCACCGTGTTCCAGGACTTCAAGCTGCTGCCGAACCGCAACGTGTACGACAACGTCGCCTACGCGCTGCAGGTGATCGGGGCCTCGCGCTCCGAGATCCGCCAGATGGTCCCCGAGACGCTGCGGCTCGTCGGGCTGTCGACCAAGCTCCACAACTATCCCGACGAGCTGTCGGGCGGCGAGCAGCAGAGGGTGTCGATCGCGCGCGCGTTCGTCAACCACCCGCCGCTGCTGCTGGCCGACGAGCCGACCGGCAACCTCGACCCGGTGACCTCGATCGGGATCATGCAGCTGCTGTACCGGATCAACCGCACCGGCACGACCGTCGTCGTCGTGACCCACGACCGCGAGATGGTGGACAAGATGCGCCGGCGCGTGGTCCGCCTCGACGAGGGCCGGATCGTCAGCGACGAGGCCGCGGGGATGTATGCCGAGGAGGAGTCGACGACCGAGTTCGCGGTCCGGATGCGCTCCGAGATGGGCGTCGGCGAGGGCCACACGAACGGCGAGAGCTCGCACCAGGAGTAGCGGATGTCGAGGATCGGCTTCTTCCTCCAGGAGGCGGTGCGGGCGCTCCGCCGCAGCGCCGCCCCGAGCATCGCCGCGATCGTGACGATCGTCGTCACGGTGCTGCTCCTCGGCGTCCTCGTCCCCGTTCTGCAGACGACCCAGGGCAAGACCGAGGAGGTCCGCGACCAGCTCCTGATCAAGGTCTTCGGCTACCCGGAGTCGACCGACGCCGAGGTCAGGGCGCTGCGCGACCGGGTCGCCAAGATGCCGCACGTGGAGAGGGTCGGGTTCGTTTCCAAGGCCGAGGCGCTGAAGATCCTCAAGCAGCGCCTCGACGACGCCTCGATCACCCAGGAGCTGCCGAGCGGGAACCCGCTGCCCCCCGCCCTCAACGTGTACCCGGACGACGCCGACAACCTCGAGGCGATCAAGAACGACCTCGCTCCCCCGAACTCGAAGGGCAAGCCGCAGCCGTTCAGCCCGGTGATCGAGGACGTCGTCGACTCCCGTGAGCAGGCGAGCCAGATCCGCGCCGTCACCGGCGCGATCAAGATCGTCCTCACCGCGATCACGGCGCTGTTGCTGCTCGCGTCGCTGGGGCTGGTGGCGAACACGATCCGGCTGTCGATCTACGCGCGCCGGCGCGAGGTCGAGGTGACGCGCCTGGTCGGCGCGACCAACTGGTTCATCCGCTGGCCGTTCATCATCGAGGGCTTGGTGGTGGGCCTCTTCGGCGCCGGCTGCGCGGTGTTCATACTGTGGCTCGGGAAGGTGACCATCGTCGACCCGCTTTCCGACCGCTTCGCGCTCGTGGCCGCCCAGAACACGATCGAGTTCCTGCCGCTCGTCGGGATCCTGATCGGCGCCGCGATGGTGGTGTCGGCGCTCGGCAGCGGCATCACGCTGCGCCGCTTCCTCCAGGTGTGAGCGCCGATGCGGTGAGGGCCCTCGCCGCGGGCCTGATCGTCGGCCTGCTGGCCGGGCTGTGGATCGGCGCCCAGCTCGAGGGCGACGAGCTCGGCGACATCGGCGACCTGCTCGGCACCGAGCGATCCGCCACGGACGAGGCGCTCGAGGTGATCGAGGAGAGCTACTTCAAGCCAATCGCCGGAGAGCGACTCGAGGACGCGTCGATCCGGGGCATGGTGCGTGAGCTGCGCGAGCGCTACGACGACCGCTTCTCCCACTACTTCGACCCCAAGCAGCTGAGGCAGTTCGAGGACGCGACCTCGGGCAGCTTCTCGGGCGTGGGGCTCAGCGTGCGCGAGGTCAAGGCCGGGCTCAAGGTGACGACTGTGTTCGACGACACCCCGGCCGACCGGGCGGGCATTCGCGAGGGCGACGAGATCGTGGCCGTCGACGGCCGCTCGATCGCAGGCGAGCCGGCGGACGTGGCCACGGGGATGATCAAGGGTCCGCCCGGGACGACGGTCGAGCTGCGGGTGCGGCGGCCGTCGAGCGGCGACGTGCGCGAGATCGAACTCGAGCGGGCCCAGGTCCGGATTCCCGTTGTCGAGGGAGAGCTGCGACGCGCCGATGGCAGGAAGGTCGCCTACATCCGGCTCGCAGGCTTCAGCGAGGGAGCGCACGCCGAGCTTCGCCGCGAAATCGAGCGCCTCGATCGCCGGGGCGCCGAGGGACTGGTCCTCGACCTGCGCGGAAACGGAGGCGGCCTCCTCAACGAGGCGGTGCTGACCGCGAGCGTGTTCGTCGAGGACGGCGTGATCGTCTCGACCTCCGGCCGCAGCCAGCCCGAGCGCGACTACGACGCGGTCGGCGACGCGCTCGAGCCGCGGCCCACCGTGGTTCTGATCAACCGAGACACTGCGTCCGCCGCCGAGATCCTGGCCTCGGCGCTCGGCGAGCGCGAGCTGGCGACGATCGTCGGCACGCGGTCGTTCGGCAAGGGCTCGTTCCAGGAGGTGATCGAGCTCGACAGCGGCGGCGCGATCGACCTCACCGTGGGCGAGTACCTGACTTCCGAGGGCCGCTCACTGGCCGGCAAGGGGGTTCGTCCCGAGGTGTCGGCCCGCGACGAGCTGCGGACACCGTCCGACGAGGCCCTGGAGCGGGGCCTCGAGGTGCTGGGGCGGGCGCTCGGCTCCCGCCGGTGAGCCCTAGGGCGAGCGCTCGCGAGGCGGGCGGGCGCAAGGTCGTCGTCGTATCGGGCAGGGGACGGTTCGCGGTCGCGGAGCCGATCTTCGAGCGCGGCCAGCAGCTCCCGCTGGCCAAGGGGTCGCGCAGGGTGCCCGGCGGGCGGATGGCGCTCGCCGAGGTCCACCGCGGTCGAGCACGGCTGCTGCGCGAGCTCGGCTCCCCGAAGCGGGCCGGCGACGTGCTCGAGGCGCTGCTGCTCGATCGCGGCCTACGGCGCGGATTTCGCGCCCGCGTCAACGACGAGGCCGACGAAACGGCGAGATCCGCACCCGAGCGCGGCGGCCCGCGCCGCGACCTGACCGAGCTCGCCACCTTCACGGTCGATCCCGCGACGGCGCGCGACTTCGACGACGCCGTCTCGACGCGCGAGGAGGACGGGGGGGTGCGGCTGTGGATCCACATCGCCGACGTCGCCGCCCACGTCCACCCCGGGAGCGCCCTCGACGCCGAGGCCTACGCCCGCGCCAACAGCACCTACGTGCCCGGGACCGTCGAGCCGATGCTGCCCCCGGCGCTGAGCAGTGACGCGTGCAGCCTCGCTCCGGGAGTGGAGCGGCTCGCCGTCACCACCGAGATGCTGATCCCTCCGGACGGCCGGCCCTCCGGGACGAGCTTCTACCGCAGTCGCATCCGCTCCGACGCCCGCCTGCACTACGACGAGCTCGACGAGATCTTCGCGGGGCGGGAGCGCCCGCCGGAGCCGGTGGCGCGGCAGATCGAGCTGACCCGCAGTGTCGCAGCGGCTCTGGCGGGCCGCCGGCCCGAGTCGGCGATCGTCGTGTCGGGAAGCGAGCCCGAGTTCCACTTCGAGGATGGCGCCGTCGTCGACGCGCGTGAGGTCTCCCAGACCGAGGCCCACCACCTGATCGAGCACCTGATGATTCTCTGCAACTCCGAGGTCGCCGGCCTGCTCGAGCAGCGCCGGATCCCGACCCTGTACCGGGTGCACGAGCAGCCCGACCCGCAGCGGGTGGCGTTCCTGGTCGAGCAGCTCGACTCGCTCGAGATCCCGACGCCGCCGCTGCCCGATCGCCTGAGCCCGACCGAGGCGGGCGAGCTCGTCGGGGCGGCCAGCCGCACGGTGGTCGCCGAGGCCGAGCGGCGCGGTCACGGTCGAGAGGCGTATACAACGCTCGTGCTCCGAGCCCTGAAACAGGCGTACTACAGCGACCGCAACCTCGGGCACGCCGGGCTCGGGTCGCCTGCGTACGCGCATTTCACGTCTCCGATCCGACGCTATCCCGACCTCGTCGCGCACCGCGGGCTGCTGTCCGCGGTTGGCGATGGCGAGGCCGCACCCGATCCGTCGTCCGTGCGCGACGCGGGCGTGCACTGCTCCGCCCGCGAGCGGGAGGCGGTGAAGACGGAGCGCGACGCGGACTCGGTGTGCGCTGCGTTCCTGCTCGAGCGCGAGCTCTTCGAGTCGGGGTGGGAGCGCCGCTTCGAGGGCGAGATCTCGGGAGCGGTGGGCGCGGGCGCGTTCGTGCGCTTCGGCGGCGATCTGGCCGACGTATACGAGGGGTTCCTCCCTGCGCGCATGCTTCGCGGCGAGCGCTTCGAGCTCAACGACACCGAGACCGCGCTCGTCGGGCTGCGAACCGGGCGCGAGCTGCGCCTCGGCGCCCCGGTCGCCGTCGGTGTCGATGCGGTGGACGCCCCGCGTGGCCGCGTCGACCTGCACCCCGTGGAGTGGCGGTGATGGCGAAGCGGAGGCGCAAGGCGGCATCCGGCGACGTTGCCACCAACCGGCGCGCACGGCACCGGTTCGAGTTCGTCGAGACCTACGAGGCCGGGATCGAGCTGGTCGGGACGGAGGTCAAGGCGCTTCGCGAGAGCGGCGCCCAGCTCGGCGACGCCTACGCGGTCATCGACCGCGGCGAGGTGTGGCTGCGCAACGCCCACATCCCGCCCTACGCGCCGGCGGCCGACCAGAATCACGATCCCGAGCGGCCGCGGAAGCTGCTTCTGCACCGGTACGAGATCGAGCGCCTCGTCGGTCGGGTCCAGCGTCGCGGGCTGACGCTGGTCCCGACCCGGATCTACTTCAAGGGACCGCGCGCGAAGGTCGAGCTGGCACTGGCCCGCGGCAAGGAGCAGCGCGACCGACGGCGGGAGATCCGCGATCGCGACATGCGCCGCGAGGTCGAGCGCGAGTTGAAGCAACGCTCCCGATGAGCGAACTCGGCTCGCACGCGGGCGGAGCGCGTGCGACGATAGGCCCGCAAAATGGCCCTCTTCAAACGCAAGCAGAAGCAGGAGCAGGAGCAGCGGCAGCCGGCCCCGAGCGCGCCGGCCGCGCCGCCGAGCGCGCCCACGCACACGCCTGGCGCACCGGCCGGAGGGCAGCCGCCCGGCGCCGAGCCGCCGACCGAGGTCGCGACGCCGGCGTCCGCCACCGGCTCGGCGTCCGCGGCCCCCACGGCGCAGCGGGCCGGGGGGCCACCCGTGGGCGAGACCCCGCGCGAGCGGCGTAAGCGGTGGCGGGCGGAGCGAAAGCGAGCCAAGCAAGAGGAGAAGCTGCGCCGGCGGGCGGCGAGGCAGCGCAGCGCGGAGGAAAAGCGCCGTCGCGAGGAGGAGCGCAGACGCGCGAAGCGTGAGGCGCGCGAGCGCAAGAAGGCGGAGTCCCGGCGGGAGAGGCGAAAGCGCGAACGGGCCGAGCGCAAGCAGCGCAAGCAGGCGGCGGCGCCTCCGCCGGCGGACCAGGAGCGGCTCGTGCGCGAGGCGGCCGAGCGCGAGGCGCTCGAGCGGCTCGAGTCGCCGGAGCGCCGCGCCGAGGAGGAAAGGGCCCGCGCCGAGGAGCAGCGCATTGCCGCGGAGGCGGAGCGCCGGATCAAGGAGGTCGAGGAGCTCCAGCGCCAGGCTGAGGAGCGCATCGAGCAGGCACGGGTGCGGGCCGACGAGCGTGCGAAGGCGGTGTCGGAGGCGGCACCGCCCGAGCAGGCGCCCCCGGAGCCCCCGACGGCGGCCGCCCAGGCTCCGTCGTCCGCCCCGCCGACCTCCGAGCCGGACGCGGCGATCGCGGCCGAGTTGGAGCGCGTCGAGCGCCGCCTCGCCGACGAGCAGGCACGGACGGAGGAGACGATCGCGCATGCGCAGGCGCGGCTCGAGGAGATCGAGGCCCGGGCCGTCGAGGCGGAGGCGCGGGCGATCCGAGCCGAGCGGCTCGCCGAGCTGAAGTCGACCGAGTCCGAGCGCGAGGCGAGGCTGGGCGAGATGATGGACAGAATCTCCGAGGCCGAGGAGCGCGCTCGCGTCGCCGAGGCGAGGGCACGGGCGGCCGTGGACCGTATCGGCCACACGGGCGAGCCGCGCGCTGAATCCGCTCCGACGCCCGAGGCGACGGGTCAGGTGAGCGTCAACACGGCAAGCTTCGAGGAGCTGCGCGAGCTCGGCTTCTCAGTCACCCAGACCGGCCGCGTGCTGGCCTACCGCGAGCGCAGCAACGGCTTCCGCTCGCTCGACGAGCTCGCCTCGATCCCCGGCATCGCGCCGGAGTTCCTCGCCAGCGTCAGGGAACGCCTTACCGTCTAGAGGCCGTACTTCTCCATCAGGTACAGCCACACCTCGCTGCGGGTGGGGAACGAGGGCACGGCGTGCCACAGTCGCTCCAGCGGGACCTCTCCGACCACGGCGATCGTCGCCCCGTGCACGAACTCGGCCGTCTCCGGCCCCACGAACGTCGCCCCGACCAGCACCTTGCGGTCTTCGTCGACGACGAGCCGGGAGGTACCCGGGGCGTTGCGGCCCGTGAAGCTCGCCCCGGCGGTCCCCGCGGTGTCGACGTCGACCGCGCGTACCTTGAGCCCGTCCCCCTGCGCGGCGGCCAGCGTCCGGCCGACGGCCGCGACCTGCGGCTCCGTGAACACGACGCGAGGGATCTCCGTGTGGTCGGCGGTCGCGGCGACGTCCTTGCCGAGGATGTGGTCCGCGGCGATCCGGGCCTGGTACTTGCCCATGTGGGTCAGCAGGGCGCGCCCATTGATGTCGCCGACCGCGTACAGCCACTCGGATCCCCCGACCCTGAGCTGATCGTCGACCTCGATGAAGCCGCGCTCGCCCGGCTCGACCCCGACCGAGTCGAGGCCGATCTCGCCGCTGCTCGGCTTTCGCCCCACCGCGACGAGGAGCTCCTCGCCCGTCACCGGGGCGCTTCCCTCGAGCTCGACGGTGACGCGCCCGTTCTCGGCGCGCACCGCGCTCGCCGCCACGCCGGTGCGGACGTCGACGCCGCTCTCTCGCAGGCCCTGCGCGACCTGCTCGCTCGCGAACGGCTCCTCGGGGGACAGGATCCGATCCTGCGCTTCGATCAGGACGACGTCGGAGCCCAGCGATTGCCACGCCTGGGCCATCTCGGCGCCCACGAATCCGCCTCCCAGCACGACGAGGCTCCTCGGGGCATGCTTCGCGGTCGTGGCCTCGTGATTGCCCCACGGATGTGCGTCGGCGAGGCCGTCGATCGGCGGCATCGCTGGGACGCTCCCCGTCGCCACCACGACGGCGCGCCTGGCGATCAGCGAGTCGTCGCCTACCCGGACCCGCCGCTCGCCGTCGAGACGCCCCCGGCCGCGGAAGATTTCGATCCCGCGCCCCTCGAGCCACGGCACCTGCCCCGAGTCGTCGAGGTCGTGGATCACCTCGTCGCGGCGGGCGAGCGCCGTCTCGACGTCGAGCTCGCCGGTGATCGCCTCCCGCGCGCCCGGCACCCGCTGCACCTCGGCGAGCAGCTCGCCCGGTCGCAGCAGCGCCTTCGACGGCATGCACGCGAAGTACGAGCACTCGCCCCCGAGGAGGCGCTCCTCGACGATCGCGACCTCGAGCCCTCCGCCCGCCGCGCGCCCGGCGCAGATCTCGCCCGGGGGCCCCGCCCCGATCACGACGACGTCGAACTCCCGCTCCGCCACGGGGCGGAGCCTATTCGTCCCGGCGGGACGTCGCTAGACGTCGCTGAGATCGCGCTCGAAGAACGTCTCGGCGACGCCGACCGCGAGCAGCGCCGCGAGCCCCAGATACGTGACCGCGACGAGGACGCGCGTCCGGGTCGGGACGTCATGGTACGCGCGTCCCTCGGGCGATTTGCGCAGCTTCCACCGCCGCCAGCTCTCCATCCCGCCGAACAGCAGCACCAGCAGCAGGATCGGGTTGGGGAAGAAGACGGTCAGCGCGATCAGCCCGGCGAAGCCGGCGAACCACACCCAGGGGCTGAGCGCCGCCATCGCCCGTCCCCCGTCCAGCGGCAGTACGGGAAGCAGGTTGAAGAGGTTGATCAAAAAGCCGATGTAGGCGAGCGCGCGCCAGAACTCCTCGCCGGTCGCGAGCCACAGCCCGAGCGGGATCAGCGTCGCGACGGTCCCGAGGACCGGCCCGGCGAGGCCGACCCGCGCCTCCGCAGCGGCGTCGTCGCCCATCGACTTCGCCGAGATCACGGCGCCGAGGAACGGGATGAACATCGGCGCCGACGCCTTGACGCCCTCGCGGCGGAGCTGGATCACGTGGCCGAGCTCGTGCAGGAGCAGCAGCAGCACGAAGCCGACCGAGAACAGCCACCCGAAGATCAGCTGGTAGGCGACGATCGAGACGAGCATCGATCCCGAGGTGGTGAGGAACTTCGCCTTCGGGAGCAGGAACAGGAGCGCCTTCAGCTTGGTCCCGAACTTCGCCACCAGGAGGCCGATCGCGATCAGCGGGCCGCCGACCCGCCGCAGCACGCTGCGCCGGCCCGAGCCGGGGTGGATCGGCTCGTGCTCGGGCGCGCGCGGCTCGGTCTCCGGCGCCGACGTGCTCAGCGCGGGGGGTGGGACCGTGGGTCGAGCGTGCGATTCCATCTCGATCAAGTCTAGGCCGGTGGGACATCGCGCCCGCGGTGCTCGATAACGATCCCGCCAACCTGTTCAACGGGTCCGCGGTCTACGACCGCCCGGCGATGATGATCGAGGGCTACCGCCAGATCGTCGGCGACCGGCGCTTCTACCCGTTCCTCCGCGCGCTGGTGGCCGAGTTCCGCTACGGCAACATCAGCCTCGCGGAGTTCGTCGACGCGGCCAAGGCCGCGTCGGAGCTTTCCGGCGCCCAGCTCGATCTCCTCGACGACTACTTCCAGCAGTGGCTGTTCCTCGAGGAGCGCCCGACGATCACGCCGGACGACTTCTAGGCGTCGCGCGCGCGGCGCGGGCGGAGGTCGGCGGCGCCCGGGCTAGAATCGAGAGCACATAGCACGGGGACGAATTGGCTTCGATTCGGTCGACTGTGCGAACGGTTGCAGGCCGAGGTTCCCGGAGGCCTCGTTAAACACCGGGACAAAGAAACAAGTGCGGACCACGAGTTCGCTCTCGCCGCTTAGTTAGTAGCTAGGTAGTGAGCGTCGGCCCTCCCTCGGCCCGTGGGGAGGGGGCCCGGCGTCAGAAACGGGCTCGCCCGACGCGGTGCGCCCCCGCCGCCAGGGGACACTCAGGGGGCTGGCCCCGCGGACCAACCCGCCGGCGACGGACCCGCGGGGCGAGATCAAAGCGCCGGCTATGCCTGTAGAAGCCGCTCGTTTTCACGACTGAAGACGCGGGTTCGAATCCCGCCGTCTCCACTCAACGGCGATTCGCTCGCGCCTGGGACGTCTCTCGCCGCTCGTCCGGCGGGCGCGCCCGGTCACCGCGGCGACGCCGGGATTGACGAACAGCAGCGGAACCCAGAACAGCCTCGCGGCGTCCGGAGAGGCGAGGTAGGCGATCGGCACCGAGTCGGATTCGGCCCGGGGCTTTCCGGGTAGACCCCCCGGTGTCGGCCATCGAAGGTATGAGTGTGCGCACGGGACAGATAGGAATCCCGCCGCTGGACCCGCCGAGCGAGTTCCACCACGATGCGTTCCTGTACGAGGGGGAGGAAGGCTTCCTGGCCGGCGTCGTGCCGTTCATCCGCGACGGCCTCGCCGCGGAGGAGCCGATTCTGGTCGTGGTCAGCGAGGCCAGGATCCGCTTGCTGACATCGGCGCTGGGAGCGGATGCGGAGCGCGTTCGCTTCCACGACATGGGCGAGGTGGGGCGAAATCCCGCCCGGATCATCCCGCTGTGGCGTGACTTCCTCGACGTCCACGCGGTCGCGCACCGCCCCGTGCGCGGGATCGGCGAGCCGGTGTGGCCGGGGCGAAGCGCGGCCGAGCTCGTGGAGTGTCGCCACCACGAGTCCCTGCTCAACCTCGCCTTCGACGGCGATCACCCGTGGCGGCTGATGTGCCTCTTCGATGTCGAAGGCCTCGACGCCGAGTCGCTCGAGCTTGCGCGCGGGACGCACCCCTTCGTCATCGACCGCGAAGGGGTCGGGCGCGAGAGCGAGTCGTACGTCTCACCCCCGGACGCCCCCGGCCCGTTCGAGGGACCGCTGCCGGAGGCTCCGGCGCGGGTCGCCGAGATCGCCTTCGCCGAGGACGATCTCGCGCAGCTGCGGAGCAACGTCTACCGCAGCGCCAGCGAGGCCGGCCTGGACCCAGGAGGAACGGCGAACGCGAGCCTCGCGGTCAGCGAGCTGGCGGCGAACAGCGTCCGCCACGCGGGGGGTCAGGGGACAGCGCGGATGTGGACCGAGCCGGGCGCATTCGTGTGCGAGGTCAGCGACGGCGGACGTTTCGACAGCCCGCTGGTCGGACGCGTCCGGCCGACGCCGGTCCAGCTCTACGGACGCGGGCTGTGGCTCGTGAACCAGGTCTGCGACCTCGTCCAGATCCGCTCCTCCGAGCGCGGAAGCGTCGTTCGAATCCGCCTCGGGCTCGAGTAGCCCCGGGGCGGCTCAGCGACCGTTGGCGGAGAAGTGCTGGTAGTCGCGGACCCGATCCCAGCGCCCGCCCCACTGCCAGCCGACGGCGCGGAAGGCCCGCTCGACGCACGCCGCCGTCGTGCCGCCGCCGGCCGCGGCGGCGATCGACGCCGTCGCCGCGGCCAGCACCGCAACGCCAACCGCCATCTGGCACCAATCTGCCATCAGCCCTCGGTGTAGCCGATCAGCTCCTCGACGCCACTGCCGCCGGACACCGTCTCCGCGAGCACCGGGCCGACGCCCTCGACGTAGAACTTGTGCTCGACCGGCTTCGGGCTCTCGAGCGGGTTGACGTCCTTCGTCTTAAGGGCCCCGGCGAAGCGCCCGTACGGGACGCTCACCTTGGCGTCGGTGCTCAGGACCTTCGCGAAGTCCTCCGCCTCGCCGGCCAGGTACTCCTGGCGGTAGGTCGAGCCCGGCCGCGGGTCGCCCGGCATCGC
>DATHVJ010000034.1:0-4738 GCA_035461345.1 Solirubrobacterales bacterium
TCCGTTCTCGCTCACGCCGTCCCCCTGGTGTGGGCGGGCTCAGGCGTGATCCTGATGAAGCCGCGCCCGAGGATGCGTCGAGCGAGGTCCTCCCTGATCGGGGGGATGATTGCGGCAAGGGGCCGCAGGGAGTTGTGGGAACGACTAGTCGGCCGGCGGGGGTCTGAACCCCGGAAGTCGGTACTCACGATGGCTCCTCGTGTGGTGTGTTGAATGTGATCCCGAAGGTGTGGTGGATTGGCAGGCGGGGCGCGGGGCAATCGCCCCCGCCCCCCCGGCCATCACATTCAGGCCACCACAGCCATCGGGTACGTCGGTACGAATCAAAGACTCTGGGCCCGCGAGGATCGGGGCGCTGGTGCCGCCGCCCGTGGTCCTAGCGTGGGTCGATGCACGACTGGCCCCACGTCTACCTACATGTCGACATGGACGCGTTCTATGTCTCGGTCGAGCTGCTGCGCCAGCCCCGGCTCCGCGGCAAGCCGGTGATCGTTGCCACGGGAACGGACCCGCACGCCCGGGGTGTGGTGATGACGGCGTCATATGAGGCGCGCAAGTTCGGGGTCCACTCGGCCCTGCCGCTGTCGATCGCGCACCGGCGCTGCCCGGAGGCGGTGCTGATCCCCCGCGACATGGAGCTCTACAAGCGGGCGTCGAAGCGCGTGATGGAGGTCCTGGGCGCATACAGCGACACGGTCGAGGTGGCGGGGCTCGACGAGGCCTATCTCGAACTCTCCGACTCGCCGGCGCCCAAGGCACGGGCCCGTGATCTCAAGCAGCGGATTCGGGACGAGACCCGGCTCACGTGCTCGGTCGGGATCGCCCCCAACAAGCTGATGGCGAAGATCGCGTCGGACCTCCGCAAGCCAGACGGCCTGTGCGTCCTCGACCACGACGGGTGGCTCGACGCGGTCGGGAACCGCCCCGCGGCGCTGCTCCCCGGTGTGGGCCCGCGGACCGAGGAGCGGCTCGCAGCGCTCGGGATCGGGACCGTGCGCGAGCTCGCCAAGGCCCCCGCCGAGCGCCTCGAGCGAAGCCTCGGACCGCGGCTCGGCGCGTCGCTGCGCGACACCGCGAACGGTCGCGACGATCGTCCCGTGACGACCGAGCGGGCGCCGAAGTCGGAGAGCCGCGAGACGACGTTCGCCTACGACGTCTCCGACCGGGCGCTCCTGCGAGAGACGCTCGACCGCTTTGCCTCCGAGGTCGGCGAGCGTCTCGCCCGCGACGGGTACGTCGGGCGGACCGTGACGATGAAGATCCGGCTGCGCCCGTTCCGCACCCACACCCGATCGCGCACCCTCCCGACGGCCACCAACGAGGCCGCGGCGATCCGCGACGTCGCGCGCGACCTGCTCGACAACTTCGAGCTCGACGCCCCGGTGCGCCTGCTCGGCGTCGGGATGGCCGGGCTGACCCGAGTCGCCGACGCGGGCGAGGGCGGGCGAGCGGCCGAGGCCGCGGAGCCCCAGCCGCTCGCCCTCGACCTCCGCTAGCGGGAGCTCAGTACCGTGCCCGTGCTGCCGAAGTTGAGCCGGTTCTTGGTCGCTCCGGTGAGGTCGAACTCGCGGTTGCCCGCGAACGGGCCGCGATCGATCACCTTGACCCGCACCGAGCGGTTGCCGTGCCGCAGCGTCAGCTTGGTGCCGCACGGCATCGACTTGTTGGCGACGCCAAGCGTTGATGGCGTCAGGGTCTGGCCGCACGCGGTGCGGTTGCCGTAGAAGCCGGGGCCGTACCACGACGCGCTGGCGGGCCGGTACACGGTGACCTTGCGGGCCCGCGAGCGGCTTCCGGCCGCGATGCGATCACCGCGCGCGATCGCGCGCACCTTGCCGTTGCCGGTGCTGCGCGGCTTCCAGCGCTCCTTGAACCGCCCGCCGGATCGGGTTCTGGCCTTCTCGTCGCGGCCCGGGAGCTTGATCTCCACGCGGCGACCGGCGCTCGCCGGCTTCACGCGGCCCGAGATCTTGACGCGGTCGCCGACAACCACGTGGCGCTTGACGCGCACCTTGGTCACCGATCGGACGCGGACCGGGACCTCGCTCGACGGCTGCCCGCCCTCGGGCTGGGCGCGGAAGTAGCCGCTCGCCGGCGGCTTCACCCGCGTCGAGTAGGCGCCGGTCTCGTCCGTCTCGATCGCGCGCGCGTCGCGCCACCGGTGGGTGCCGTCGCGACGGAAGCCGATCCGTACCGATGAGACCGTCGCCTCCGGCACCGTGCCGGAGAGCCGCACCGCCTTTCCGTATCGAACCGCCCCCCGGTCCGCCGAGATCTCGGCGGTGGGTGCGGTCGCCGCGCCGGTCGCGGCCAGGGCTGCGCCGGCTGTGGCGGTTGTTGCGGCGAGCGGCAACAGCGCTATTGCTGAGAGCCGTCGCCGACGACGTCGTCGGAGACGTGACAACTTGATTTCCCCCTTTTTGGGTTTCGTGTCCCGCCTGCGGGGTTAGCTGACGGGCTCGCGGGCTCACACGTCCCGTGTGGCTCGCTAAGGACGGATCACCGCCCCATTCGCCCCTGAGCGACTCGCCAAGCTCGTGCGAGCGAACTTGGCGGTCACCGCCGGGCTGCAAGCCCGGGCGGCTGGGTCCCCCGCCCGCTTCGTCGTTCGAAGCGGTTCGGCAGCTTTACGGCGCGGCAGGGTAGGTGCGGAGCACTCGTATGTGTGTGACTGCGGTCACGCTCTTTGCACTTCTGCGAAGATTCGACCGCGTGAGCGGTGACCGCCTATCAGGACTCGATGACTCGTTCCTGCACCTCGAGCGCGGCGGCGCGCACATGCACGTCGCCGGCACGTCGATCTTCGAGGGGCCGAAGCCCGGTTACGAGGAGTTCCGCGATCACGTCGCATCGCGCCTGCATCTCGTGCCGCGTTTTCGACAGAAGCTGCGCTTCATCCCCTTCGGCCTCGCCCGCCCGGTGTGGGAGGACGATCCCCACCTCAACCTCGACTACCACGTGCGGCAGACCGCCCTCCCCCCTCCCGGCACCGAGGAGCAGCTCAGGGTGCTGGCGGCGCGGATCTTCTCCCAGGCGCTGGACCGCTCCAAGCCGCTGTGGGAGCTGTGGCTCGTCGACGGGCTCGAGGGCAACCGCTTCGCCGTCGTCGGCAAGAGCCACCACTGCCTCGTGGACGGCGTCTCCGGGGTTGACATAAACACCGTCCTGTTCGACACCGAGCGCGAGCCCGCCGGAACGCCCGCCCCCGCCTCCGAGTGGCTCCCGCGGCCCGAGCCCAGCGACGCCCAGGTGCTCGCCGAGGCGATGCTCGACCGGCTCACCAACCCGCGCGAGCTTGCCGGCGGGATCGCGGGGCTGGTGCGGGCGCCGCGGGAGATCGCGTCGCGGGTCCGCCAGGGCCTGGCGGCTGTCGGCGAGTTCGCCGGATCGGGCCTCGGGGCCCCGTCCTCCCCGTTCAACGTCGAGATCGGCGGGCACCGGCGCTTCGCTTGGGTTCGGGGCGACCTCGGCCAGTTCAAGCAGATCAAGGACCGGCTCGGCGGGACCGTCAACGACGTCGTCCTGGCAGCGGTGGCCGGCGCGCTGGGGCGCTACCTGCGCGGCAGAGGCCACTCCACCGCCGGCCTGACGCTGCGCGCGATGGTGCCGATCAGCGTCCGCACCGAGGACGAGCGCGGAGCGCTCGGAAACCGGGTGTCCGCAATGATGGCCCCGCTCCCGGTCGGCCTCGAGGACCCGGTCGAGCGCCTTCGCACCGTGACCGAGACGATGGGCGATCTGAAGTCCTCGCGACAGGCGGTCGGGGCGACGCTGCTCACCGAGCTGACCGGATTCGCGCCTCCGACAATCGTTTCCCAGGCGGCGCGGCTCCAGTCCCGCCAGCGGTTCTTCAACCTTGTCGTCACCAACGTTCCCGGTCCGCAGTTCCCACTGTACGTGCTGGGACGCGAGCTGCTCGCCACCTTCCCGATGGTCCCGCTGGCGAAGAACCAGGCGATGTGCGTGGGGATCATGAGCTACAACGGGCAGATCAACTTCGGGTTGATCGGCGACTACGACGCGATACCCGATCTCGACCGGCTCGGCGCCGACCTCGAGGCTGCCGTATCGGAGCTCGCCGCCGCCGCAGATGCGAGCCCCGCGGCGGAGTCGCCCTCCGCGCGAGACGGGGCGCGGCGCCTCGACGGCGCCCGGGCCACGAGCTGAGGCCTACTCGTCGCTCAGCGCGTCCGCGTGCGTCCCGCACGTGGCGCGCTCGGCCAGCTCGGGCCGCACCCGCAGCAGCACGCGCAGGTCGTCCTCGCGCGCCGCGTCGTAGCTCGATCCCGCCCGCGGATCGCGATACCCGGGGTGGACCATCCATTCGGTGACGCTCCGGGGCAGCGCCGCGCCGCCCTCGAGCAGGGCGGGTAGCGTGGGCTCCGACGGCTTCAGCCTTCCTACGAGCCGATCCGGCGTCCACACGCCCGCGCGACGAAGCAGGGCTCGGTGGTCGTCGTCGACGGACCTCACCGGCAGCCGGCGTTCGGCGGCCACCCGCGCGACCCGCTCAGCACGCTCCGGCCGCGCATGGCAGTGGCGGTGCCCGTCGAGGTAGGCCGGCGGACGCCCGAACAGGCGCTCGAAGGCGTCGAGTTGGCCCCGCAGGTCGTCCCCGGGCGGCTCGAGGTGGATCCCGATCTCGATCCCGGCCGCCAGGATCGGCTCGGGGTCGCACCACCGGTGTCCGACCATCGCGCTCGCGCAATCGATCGCGCCCGCCTCGGCTACCTCTAGG
>DATHVJ010000035.1:0-3668 GCA_035461345.1 Solirubrobacterales bacterium
GATCGGCACCGCGCGCTCCTCAGCGCCGGGCTCGAGGACCCGGAATAGAGTTCAGCGCATGGCGGTGAGCGCGGAGCTGCGCGAGAAGCGCGAGGCGCTCGTGCGCGAGCACATGGACTCGGAGAACCGGCACGAGTTCGACGCCACGCTCGGGACCTTCGACCACCCTCGTTACGAGCTGATCGCGACCGGCGAGGTGTACGACGGGCCGGAGGAGGTGTCGGGCTACTTCGAGGAGACGCGAGCGGCGTTCCCCGACCAGAGCAACGAGGTCATAGCGATTCATCACGCCGACGACGCCGTCCTCGTCGAGGCGTGGGTGCGGGGGACGCACCTCGGCTCGTACCGCGGCCTGCCGCCGACGGGGCGCCACTGGGAGATGCAGATCCTGTCCATGTTCATGTTCGACGGCGAGCGGCTGATGTGCGAGCGGGTCTACTTCGACGCGAACACGATCCGCGAGCAGCTGGGTATCGCCCACGACCCGGATTCCCTCGCCGGGCGCCTGTCGACCGTCTTCAACCACCCGATCACGGTCGGGCAGGCCGTCGTGCGGCGGCTGACGCGGCGCTGAGCTGCGGCCTCCGGCGCGGCGGTCGGATCGCGCGCGGCCGCGTCTGCACGAACCGCGATCAGGTCCGCGAGGCCGCCGGGGTCACTTGAGCAGTCGCGACAGCCGGCGATCCTTGTAGACCTTCCCGCCGGTCTGCTCCGTCGGGCAGTAGGTCATCACGTGCTCGGCGAAGTGGACCGCCTCGAGCGTCGTCCCGCAGCGCGGGCACGGCTCCCCCTGGCGGCGGTGGACCCGCAGCGGCATCGGCAGCTTGTCCGGGACCGTGTCCCCGATCACCTCCTCGTAATGCTCGAGCGCCCGGCCGAGCACCTCCAGCCCGCCGTGGAGGCGCGCGACCTCCTCGTCCTCGAGATCGGACCCCTTCTGGAACGGCGACAGCCGCGCCTCCCACAGGATCTCGTCCACCCACGAGCGCCCGATGCCGGCGATCACGCGCTGGTCGCGCAGCATCGGATGGAGGTGGCGAGGGTGGTCGATCGCCGCCGCGAGGTGGTCGAGCGGAGGGGGCGGCCACGCCTCGGGACCGAGGGTGGCGACCATCTCGTCGCTCGGCACCTCGCCCTCCCGCAGCAGCTTCGCCCACGCACGCTGCTTGGTCCCGAACTCGCGCAGGCGCAGCTCGCGCCCGTCGGCGAGCCGGATCAGCAGCCGCGAGCGACGGTCCCGCAGCGAGGCCCGCTTGTCGAACACCTGCAGGCGGCCGGCCGACATCAGGTGCACGAGCAGCTCGAGCCGACCGCCGTCCCCGTCCGCGCCGCCGAACTCGACCACCGGCATCTTGCCGATCCGGCGCACCGCCTCGATCGGCCGTCCCTCGATCGCCCCGAGCGGGGGGTCGACGCTCTTCAGGGCGACCATCCCGGGAGACAGCGCGGAGTCCACCTCGGCGCCCGCGAGCGCACGCTCGAGCCGGCGTGCGGTGATCTCGACCTCGGGAAGCTCCGGCACGCGAAGGAAGATAGAGCGCCCCTGCGGGTAGACTGAATGCAGTTCATTCGCATGGTCGTAGGCCGGCGGGGCAGCGAAGCCGGTCGGGCCAGCGAACATCGGAAAGGAAACGGGTGCAGGAGCTCCCGACAATCCAATCCAACGGCCGTCCGCGCCTGGCGCCGGACGAGATCGCGGAGCTTTCGGACGAGGTGCGCGCTCTCGCCGCGGAGCGCGACGCGGTGATCCTCGCCCACAACTACCAGGTGCCCGAGGTGCAGGACGTGGCGGACTACGTCGGCGACTCGCTCGGGCTGTCCCGCAAGGCCGCCGAGGCCGACTCGCGCGTGATCGACTTTTGCGGCGTCCACTTCATGGCCGAGACGGCGTCGGTGCTGTCGCCCGACAAGACGGTCTTGATCCCCGACCCGGACGCCGGCTGCTCGCTGTCGGACTCGATCACCGCCGACCAGCTTCGCGAGTGGAAGGCCAAGCACCCGGCGGCGATCGTCGTCATGTACGTCAACACCTCCGCCGAGGTCAAGGCTGAGACCGATTACTGCTGCACGTCCTCGAACGCGGTCCAAGTGGTGGAGCACATCCGGCGCGAGCACGGCGATGACGCCGAGATCCTGTTCGGTCCCGACATGTGGCTGGGGCGCTACGTCGAGCGCGTGATCGGCAGGCCGATGCACGTGTGGGACGGGGAGTGCCACGTGCACGCCGGGATCCGTCCCGCCGACATCGATCGCAAGCGCGCCGAGCACCCCGACGCCGAGTTCCTGATCCATCCCGAGTGCGGCTGCGTGACGCAGACGATGGAGTACGTCGCCGCCGGCGACATCGACTCCGAGGGCGTCCACATGCTGTCCACCTCCGGGATGCTGCGCTACGCGCACGACCACCCCGACGGCGAGTTCATCGTCGCCACCGAGACCGGGATGCTGTACCCGATGCACGAGGAGGCCCCGCGCGCCGAGCTGATCGCCGCCAACGAGGCGGCGGTGTGCAAGTACATGAAGATGATCACGCTGCCGAAGCTCCGCGACTCGCTGCGGGAGATGAAGCACGAGGTCAAGGTCCCGGAGGAGATCGCGGAGCGCGCCCGGGTGCCGATCGAGCGCATGATCGCGATCGGGTAGCGACGATTCCGCTCGTTCGGTCGATCCGGCGGGCGAGTTCTGTCCTCCAAGCCGCCTACGCTCGGCCCATGGAAGCCGCTGCTAGCCTCGCCAACGTCAACATGCACCTGAGGCCGGTACCGGATCCGAAGCCGCCTCCGAAGGCGGCGCAGCGCGACACGGTTCCGTCGATCGCCGAGCTCGAGCGGTGGGCGACGGTGCTGCGGATCGACTGCGTGCGGATGCTCGCGGTCGCCAAGTCCGGCCACCTCGACAGCTCGCTGTCGGCGGCCGACATCGTCGCCGGCCTCTACTACCGGGTGCTTCGTCACGACCCCGACAACCCGGAGTGGCCGGCGCGCGACCGGTTCGTGCTCAGCAAGGGCCACGCCGCCCCGATCCAGTACGCGGCGCTCGCCCAGCACGGCTACTTCCCGCTTCGCGACCTGATGGGGCTGCGCCAGATAGGTGCCCACCTCCAGGGCCACCCGGACATGAACCGCACGCCGGGGGTCGAGGTCTCGACCGGGTCGCTCGGCCAGGGGCTGTCGATGTCGCTGGGGATCGCGCTCGCGCTGCGGCTCGACGGGCTCGACTCCACCGCGCAGGTCTTCGCGCTTCTGTCCGACGGCGACTGCCAGGAGGGACAGACGTGGGAGGCGGCGATGGCCTCGAGCCACTTCGGCGTCCGAAACCTGACCGCGATCGTCGACTACAACCACCTCCAGACCGACGGCACGACCGAGGAGGTCATGGACATCGCCGACGTGCGGGCGAAGTTCGATGCCTTCGACTGGGATGCCGTCGAGATCGACGGCCACGACATGAATCAGGTCGTGGACGCGCTGGAGCGCAGCCGCACGCTGGACCGTCCGGCGGCGATCGTTTGCCAGACGCGCAAGGGCCGCGGCGTGTCCACGATGGAGAGCCGCTTTGGGCTTCACGGCAAGCCGCCCAGCCCGGAGCAGGCCGAGGAGGCGCTGTCGGAGCTCGAGGCCACGCTCGAGCGCCAGACGGCGGCGCTCGACGGCGACGCCGGCGGTTCG
>DATHVJ010000036.1:0-15246 GCA_035461345.1 Solirubrobacterales bacterium
CGAACCTCGCCGAACGCCGCCGCCGCGAGCATCCCCCGCAGGCGCTCCTCGCTCGCGAGCGCGAAGATCCCCGGGCCATCGGGATCCGCGGGCGGCATGTGGCCGGCGTGGACGAGGGCCATCCCCATCAGCGCGAAGTTCGGGTTGGCGTCCGGCGGCCCCCACACGGTGAGCGCAGCGCGACCACCGGGACGCAGCACGCGACGGGTCTCCGACATCGCCGCCGCGGGGTCGGGCATCAGCATGAAGCCGAACCGGCACAGCACGCCATCGACGGAGTCCTCGTCGAGGTCGATCCGCTGGGCGTCGACGACCCGGTACTCGGCGTTGTCCACCCCTCGCTCCGCGCCGCGCCGGCGGCTTGCCTCAACCATCGAGGGTGAGAAGTCGGTCGAGATCAGTCGCCCGTTCGCGCCAACGGCGGCCGCGGCATCGAACCCGGTGTCGCCCGCGCCGCAGGCCAGCTCGAGCACGGTGTCTCCGGGCTGCGGCGCCAGCTCCCGGACCAGCCACTCGCGAACCGGCGCGGTCACCTCCTCGATGAACGCCCGCCGGCGCTCCCAGCCGGGCGCGACTGCCTCGGCGGTCTCGTATACGGCTCGGTTCTGCTCCTCGAAGGATTGCTCGCCCACTTCGATCTCCTCCCGTCGCATGTCGATCGCGGCGCACCAACTCTAGGCTGCCTTGCATGCGCAGTGAGCCCGAGCGACTGCGGTTCGAGATCGCCGCGCGCGCCGGCGCCGCGCGCGCCGGCGTGATCCACACCGGGCACGGCCCTGTCTCCACGCCGGCTTTCATCCCCCTCGCCACGCGCGCGACCGTGCGCTCGCTCGAGGCGGGGGAGGTCGAGCGGCTCGGCTACGAGCTCGTGCTCGGCAACACCTTCCACCTGCTGCTGTCGCCGGGGCCGGAGCGAATCGCGGCGCTCGGCGGGCTGCACGAGTTCATGGGCTGGCGGCGCGCGATCGTCACCGACTCGGGCGGGTTCCAGATCTTCTCGCTCGCCCACGGCAGCGTCGCCGACGAGATCAAGGGCCGCCGCCGGCCCGAGGGCGAGGGGAAGGTGCTCGAGGTGTCCGAGGACGGGGTCCGGTTTCGCTCCTACGTCGACGGCGCCGAGCGCATGCTCGGCCCCGAGGGATCGATGCAGGTTCAGGCGCAGCTCGGCTCCGACATCGCGCTGGCGCTCGACGAGTGCACGCCCTACCACGCCGACCGCGACTACACGGCGCGGTCGACCGAGCGCACCCACCGGTGGCTCGACCGCTGCCTCGAGTGGCACGACGAGCACGGGCCGGCGCGCCAGTCGGTGTTCGGGATCGTCCAGGGCGGGGTGTACGAGGACCTGCGGCGGGAGTCGGCCGAGCGGGTCGCCGCCGCGCCGGTCGACGGGATCGCGATCGGCGGCACGCTGGGCCGCGACAAGCGCGAGATGTACGGCGTCCTCGACATGACGGTCGGCCACCTCCCGGCGGACGCGCCCAAGCACCTGCTGGGGATCGGCGAGCCCGACGACCTGATCGAGGGCATCGGCCGCGGCATCGACATCTTCGACTGCGCCGTGCCGACGCGCCTGGCGCGCCACGGGATGGCGCTCGCGCCGGTCCCTGACCGCCGCTTTCGGTTCGACATCAGGCGTGCCGCGTTCGCCGACGACACGGCGCCGCTGGTCGACGGCTGCCCGTGCCCGGCGTGCGGCTCGCACACCCGCGCCTATCTCCACTACCTGTCGCGCTCCGAGGAGCTGACCGGCGTGCGGCTGCTCGCGCTCCACAACCTCACCTTCGTCGAGCGCCTCGTCGCCGGCGCGCGCGAGGCGATCGCCGCGGGCGCGTACGAGCGCTACGCGGAGGCGGTGCTCGGCGGCCGCGCGCCGTGGGAGGCGCCGCCGCTCAGCCCGGCGGCGTGAGCGTCGACACCCTCCCGCGGCGCCGAAACGACGGATCGAACAGCCGCAGTTGGAGCTGGACGATCGCCCACGGGATGAACGGCAGCGCGAGCCACAGTGTGCGCCGGATCAGCTCGTCGAGCGGACCAGACAGAAACCGCAGCGGGCGGAAGGCGTTCACGAGCGCCGGCAGGACAGCGATCCCCCCCACGACGAGCGCACCGAGCAGCACCGATCCGAGCGGCACCGAGCCCTCGAGCCAGCGGTCCCAAGCCAGGCCCACGGCGACCACGAGCACGCACAGCAGAGCGGCCAGCGGAAGCCAGAGCCACGGATCGAGCTTCGGCGCCTTGAGGAACCTCCCCCGCGCGACCTCGAGCCGCTTACGGAAGTCCGGGGTCGGCGCGGACAGCCACGGCTCGATCTCCTCGAACCGCCACGGGCCGCGCGCTCGGTCCGCGGCGGGCTCCGCCAGCGCGACGATCTCCGGGTTCGGGGCAAGCGCCTCCTCGCTCATCTTGTACGCGTCGCACATCAGCGCCATCGCCTCGGTCTCGCTGAACGCGTCGAGGTCGGTCCGCACCCGGGACAGGAGCTCCTGGATGTCGCGATCGACTCCGAACGAGAGCATCTGCGGCTCCTCGGGCGGCGGCGGCGGAGCCGGCGTGCAGTCGGCCCGCAGCCAAGGGACCTCGCGTCCGCCGAGCCCGCGACGCAGGTGAACGACCGCCGCCCTGGGATCCTCCTCGATGAACGACAGCTGCACGTCGCGGATCCGGTCGGCCTGGATCGCGAAGTCACGAAACAGCGCCCCGACCACGCTGCCCGGAGGGTTGTCGGCGTCGGCCATCAGTCCCGAACCGTCGCTGACGACGAGATGGCTGCACTTCGCCTGGTACAGGCCCCACACGCCCTGGTTGTCGAACACCCCGCCGTCGACGAGCTGCACGCGGACGCTCGGGTAGAGATCGCTGATCGCGAGCGGGGGAAAGGCGGGAAAGCACGCCGAGGCGGCGACCGCGATCCCGAGCGGGAAGTCCTGCTGGTGGGGGACGATGTCCGCGTAGCTCGGCGCCCGGCGCAGGACCATGTTTGGGTCGACCGCCGCGGCGCCGGGGCCACGCCCCGGCTCGCCCATCCGCGCCGCCTCGAACCGCCATGCGTGGCCGTCGTTGAGCACGGTCGCGTTGAGCAGCAGGATCGGGACCTTCGCCGAGCGGCTCGGGTTGTCCGCCTCGGGATCGAACTCGCCGATCTTCAGCTCGCGCATCTCGATCGGCTCGTCGTGCCGCTCGCGGAAGTCGCTGTAGAAGAACTCGTCGTAGAGCTCCCCGATGCGGTCGCTGCGCGAATAGGTGCGGCGGTTCATCTTCACGTTGTGGCGCAGGTCGGCGAACGTGCGCGCGCGCAGGTTCCGCTGCGTGCCGGCGAAGAACTGGTCGACGATCGCGGCGACGATGTCGGCATAGTCGGCGTCGGCGATCTCGGCGTCGGGCTTGGTCTCCAGCAGCCGCTTGACGTGCAGGTAGTACAGGGCGCCGACGATCGAGCCGCCGGACACGGTCGAGATCACCTCGACGTGGCGCAACAGACCCATCTCCGCCATCCGCGCCAGCACCCCGATGTGGAAGAAGGCGGCGCGAAAGCCGCCGCCCGACAGCGCGAGGCCGAGCTTGACGCGGTCGTTCTGCGGTGAATCGGCGGCGCTCGGAGGCATGGACCGGCAGGCGGGGTGCCTGCGGCGATGCTACCTCGCGGTCGTGACGAGGTAGTGCCACTCGTTCTCGAGCCGGTAGCTGCCGTCCTCGAGCCGATACGCCGTCAGCGACTCGACGATCGCCGACCGCACGGCGTCCTCGCGCGACTCCCGCACCGCCTCGACGACGCCGCCCGCGGACAGCATGCGGTCGGCGAGCACTTCCTCGTCCGGGTACTCGATCGCGTAGGAGAAGTCGAACGCGGTCCGCGGCGACAGGCCTGCCTCGGTGGCGATCCCCTCGAGCACGCCGGGCTTCGACAGCGGTGGCGACGCCGGCGCGTCACGTTCGGGTCGCAGCTTCGAGATCGCGTCGAGCATCGCCGAGAGATCGCAGCGCTCGGGTCTTCCCCAGACCTGGATCAGGACGGTCGCGCCCGGCTTCGCCACCCGGCCGGCCTCGCGAAGCGAGGCCGTCATGCTGGCGGCGAAGAAGAACGAGTTGAACCCGGTGACGAGATCGAACCGATCGTCTTCGTAGGGGAGGAACTGGAGGTCGCCTCGCCGCAAGTCCGCGTCCGGGACCCGGGCGCGGGCGATCTCGAGCAGAGACTCGGCGGCGTCGAACCCGAACACCCTGGCGCCGCGGTCCGCCGCGGCGCGAAGGAACACACCCGACCCGCAGCCGAGGTCGAGCACGAGCTGGCCCGGGGAGACCCCGATGCGCTCGATCGCTTCCTCGTAGGTCGGGAGCTGCTGCTCCTCGATCGCTGCCCAGCCGTGCGGCCGCGCGCCCCACAGCTCGGCCCACCGCTCCGCCGTGCCGTCCGCCCGTGTGGTCGATGCCATGCGTCCGTTCCCTTCGCTAGCCTACGATCCATAGTTTTAACCTATGATTCGTAGTAATGTCAAGCGATGAGCTGAGCCTGTTCTCTTACGAGATCCTGGGCCTCGTCGGTCGCGGCGGCGCCGGCGCGCACGACCTGCTGCGGATGGCGAGGCGGGGCCGCTTCTTCGACTGGGCGGGTGAGAGCCAGTACTACGTCGAGCCCAAGCGCCTGGCGCGGCTCGGCTATCTCGACGCCCGCAAGGAGCCGGGCAGGACGCGCGAGCGCACCGTCTACACCCTCACCGCCAAGGGCCTCGACGCGCTGCGGGAGTACGCGCGGACACCGGTCCGCTTCACGCCGCTGAAGAGCGATCCCCTGCTGCGGCTGCTGATCGCCGACCTCGTTGGCGAGGCCGCGACGCGCGAGAGCCTCCCCACGCTGCGCGAGGACATCGCGGAGCTGCGGGCGCGGCTCGACGACGCCGAGCGGAGCGCGGAGTCGCTGCCGCACCGGCGCAAGTACCTGCTGCTGGTGATCGGCTTCATGCGCCGCCTGTTGGATCTTCACCTCGAGTGGGTTGCCGAGGTCGAGCGCGAGCTCGGCGGCTCGCGCCGCGATGGCGCCTGAGTCGCCCGCGACCGCGCGATTTGCTTGCAAATCGCGCGTGTGACGTTCTACTCCTGCGCCGTGTGCTCGTTGATGAACTCCTCGAGCCGCGTGATCTGCTCGTTGACCTCCTGCTCGACGGCGTCGTTGACGTCGACGCCGTCGCCCGCGCTTCCGGCGAGCGAAACGAGAGCGACGATGACGGCGATCACGAGCGCGAGCAGGATCAGCGCCAGGATCCAGCGCACGACGCTGCCGGTCGACGGGCCCTTGCGGGGCGCCCCCGCCGGCTGGATCACCGGGCGGGGCGGGCGCTGGCCGGGACGGCGCCGCGGTGGGGCCGGGGCGACCGGCGTCCGCGGCTCCTCGCGCGTGCGGGGAAGCCGGCGCGTGGCGTCGGTCGCGTCGCCGACGAACGCGGTCGGCGCCTCGGAGGCGATGCCGGGGTCCCGCCCTGCGAGGCCCGCGCGAAGTGCGCCGGCGAGGGTCCGCGCCGTCCCGTAGCGCTCGTTCGGGTCGTTGTGGAGCGCGCGCAGCACCGCGTCCGACAGCGTTTCGGGGACCGCCTGGTTGTAGGAGCTGGGGGGGAGGGGATGCTCGCTCTCGCGTCGGATCGCCAGCTCCGCGAGGCTCGAGCCCTCGTACGGCAGCCGCCCCGTCAGGAGCTGGTAGATGACGACACCGAGCGCGTAGACGTCGGACGACGGCGTCGCCTCCTCGCCGCGCGCCTGTTCCGGCGCGAGGTAGGCGGCGGTGCCGACCACTGAGCCGACCTGGGTCAGCCTCGTCTGCTCGCCGGCGCGGGCGATCCCGAAGTCGGTGAGCTTCACGGTCATGTCGTCCGGGCCGCCGTCGCCGTCCGGGGCCGGACCGCCGATCACCATCAGGTTCCCGGGCTTGACGTCGCGGTGGATGATCCCCTGGCGGTGGGCGTACTCGAGCCCGGCGCACGCCTGGGCGCCGATCTCGACAGCGACCTCGGGCGTGATCTCGCGGTTGCTCTGCAGGATCTGCGCCCCCGAGCGGCCTTCGACGTACTCCATGACTATGTAGTGGCGCCCGGCGTCGACGCCGGTGTCGAACACCTGGACGATGTTGGGGTGGATCAGCTTCGCGACGGCGAGCGCCTCACGCCGGAAGCGGGCGACGAACTTGTCGTCGTCCGACAGGTGCTCGGCGAGCACCTTCACCGCCACGGTGCGCTCCAGCACCCGGTCGGTTGCCTGGTAGACGCTTGACATCCCCCCAGACCCGAGCCTGCCGTCGAGCTCATATCGACCGGAGATCAGGTTGCCCGTCATCGCCCCGCGGTCGGCCATCAGCCGGCACCGGTCCCGGTGCCGCCGGTGCCGCCGGTGTCGGGCCCGCCCCCATCCTGGCCCGGGGGAGTTCCGCCCGGGGGCCCGTTGCCCTCGCTCGGAGGCTGCGGCTTAGGCTTGGGAGCCGGCTCCTTCTCCTTCGTCGTCGTGGTCGTCGTCTCCTCAGTGGTGGTGGTGGTCGTCGGAGTCGTCGTCGGGGTGGTCGTCTCGTCCTCGTCCTCGGGGCCCTGGGGGCCGGTCGTCGACGGACCGCACTCGTCGCTCTTGGCGAGATCGTCGAGGTTCTCCGCGGCGGCGATCACGGCTTCCCTCACTGGTGACTCCGGCAGGCCGGCCGCCTCGTTCGCGACCCTGGACGCCGAATTGGCGATCGCCTCGCACTCGCGCGGATCGCTCTCCTCCGCCGCCTGCGCGTCCTCGAGCGCGGCGAGCATGACGGCGGAGCTTTCGGCGGGTATCTCGCCGACGTCCTCGTCGCCGCCGCACGCGCCGAGCGTGATCGCGCACGCAGCGCCGAGCGCGAGCGAAAGCATCAATAGGGGTCGGACCGCCATTCGCGGCGAGTCTAGCGACGCCCCTGCAAGCGCCAGTCAGCGCTCACTGGCCGACGTACAGGCGGGCGGCGAGGTGCTCCGGAAGCCCCGCCTCGGCGATGGCCTCGGCCGCGCGATCGATCGGGTATTCGGTCCGGTGGTAGGTCGTGGCCCACGACTCGGTATCCAGCTCCAGCCACGCCGCCCGTGGATCGCCGTCGCGCGGCTGGCCGACGCTGCCTGGGTTGATCAGCCACCGCCCGTCCGCGAGCTCCAGCCGCGTCCCGCCCTCAGCGTGCGCGCCGCGCACCTCGCGATCGCCCTCCGGGGCGACGAAGTAGAGCGCGACGTGAGAGTGGCCGATGAGGCTGACGCGGCCCGACTGGGCCGCGATGCAGTCCTCGGCCTGGTCGGTCCACAGCACGTACTCCCACACCGGGTCGCGCGGGGACGCGTGGTAGAGGCCGACGTCACGGCTCTCGTCCTTGGGGGCGAGCTCGCGGAGGTACTCGAGCGTGTCCTCGCTCGCGTTCGCCTGCGTCCACTTGACCGCTTCGGCGGCGGCGGGCGAGAACGCGCTCACCTCGATCGTTCCGAGGACGGCGAGGTCGTGGTTGCCGACCAGCGACACCGGGCAGCACTCCGCGACCAGGCGCGCGCAGTCGTCGGGCTGTGCACCGTACCCGACAACGTCGCCGAGGCACCACACCTCGTCGACGCCGACGTCGTCGATCGCCGCCAGCGCCGCCTCGAGCGCGGGCAGGTTCGCGTGGATGTCGCTGATGATGCCCAGGCGCATGCGCGGCGGCGACGTATCGTAGGGGCCAGAAAAAAACGCGCGATCTGCAAGCAGATCACGCGTTTTGGTGCAGGATGTCGGTTGAGTCGACTCAGCCGAGTCGCTTCGCCAAGAGCTCCTTGCCCTGCTCGGCGCCCCGCCGGCTCGCCTCCTGCGCGCGGCGGAAGAAGTCCGCCAGCTCCGAGTCGTTCTCGCGCTCGGCGTCCTTGATGTAGGTCTCGAGCCGCAGCACGTTGCTGAGGCACTGCTCGACGAACCAGATGATGTTGTAGTCCTTGTCGGCGGTGCCGGTGACCTGCCCGGACTCTTCGGTTGCGGTCGCGTTCATTGCTTCCTCCGATCGTCGCTTCCGGGGTTAAATGGAACGCACCGCCCCCCCTCAGACTCGATTACCCGACTGGCGGGGCGCGAAACCGCGACCCCGGTCGCCTATCGTGGCCGGCATGCGCCGCTTCGACACGCGGTCCGGGCTGTGGCGGCTGGGGGTCGTCGCGGTCGCGGCCGTGATCGTCGCCGAGGCGGGGGTGTGGCTGCTGCGGCCGCGCGAGCCGAGCGTCGACCCGGTGCCGGTGCGTGAGGGCGATTACTTCACCGAGGCTCAGCTCGAGCGCGCGCGGGACTACCAGGGCGGCCAGCGCGGGCTCATGATCGCCGTCCTCGCCGTCCAGGGCGGCGGGCTGGTGATGCTCGCGCTCGGGCGGCCGCGGGCGGTCCGCCGCAGGCTCGACGAGCTCGGCGCGCGGCCGCTTCTCGGCGCCGCCGTCGCCGGCGCGGGGCTCGCGATCGCGCTCACGCTCGCCGCGCTGCCGCTTCGCGCGGTCGCCCACGAGCGCGCCGTCGACGTCGGGCTGTCGACTCAGAGCCTCGGCGCGTGGCTCGGCGATCTGGCGAAGTCGGGCGCGATCGGCGCCGTGCTGGCGGCGGCCGGCGCCGCGGTGCTGATCGCGATCGTGCGCCGCTTCGGGCGCCTTTGGTGGATCCCGGCGACGGGAGCGGTGATCGCGATCGAGGTCGTGTTCGTGTGGCTGGCTCCGGTCGTGCTGGCGCCGCTGTTCAATCGCTTCGAGCCGCTGCCGCAGGCGCGCGCCCGCTCCGAGGTGCTGGAGCTGGGCCGGCGCGCCGGGGTCGACATCGGAGAGGTGTACAGCGTCGACGCCAGCCGGCGAAGCACGGCGCTCAATGCCTACGTCGACGGGATCGGCTCGACCAAGCGCGTCGTGCTGTACGACAACCTGCTCCGCGATGTCGAGCGCCCGGCGCTGCGCTCGGTGGTCGCACACGAGCTGGCGCACGTCGAGCACCGCGACCTGCCGCGCGGGATGACCTGGGTGGCGATGGCGGCGCCGCTCGCGCTGCTGTTCGCGGGGCTGCTCGCGTCGCGGCTCGCGCGGCGCACGGGCGCCGACCCCGGCACCCCGGCCGCGGTGCCCGCGTTCGCGCTGTCGCTGGCGCTGGTCGCGTTCGTGCTCGGCGTGATCGGCAACCAGCTCTCGCGCCAGGTCGAGGAGTCCGCCGACACGTTCGCGCTCGAGCTCACCGACGACCCCGACGGGATGATCGACCTCCAGCGCCGGCTCGCGCAGACCAACGTCGCCGACCCCGACCCGCCGGGCCTCTACGCGGCGCTGTTCCGCACCCACCCTCCGACGATCGAGCGCATCGGCGCCGCGGAGGCGTGGAAGGAAGGGGAGCGCCCCTAGGTGTCGCCCTCCTTGCCCTCCCACTCGGGCAAGCTCTTGATCCCCTCGCGGGTCTGCCACTTGGAGTAGTTGTCCTCCATCGCGTCGATCAGCTCGCGCATGAAGCGCGGCGACAGCGCGACCCGCGATACGACCACCCCGGGGACCTCCTCCTCCTCGACCTCGTGGTCGACGCGCGCGAACGTGATCGTGAACTCGTAGTCGGAGTGACTGACGTTGGCGAAGTTCGCGTACACGCCGGCCATCGCCTCGGGTGAGGTGTGGATGTTGATGTGGCGCTCCTGCTGCTCCTCGTCGGCCATGGCCGTGCCTCGCCTTCTGTGGTTCTGCCCTTCAGCCTAGTATCGCAGCGCATGGCCGATCCGCTGCTGGAGCTGAGAAATGCCGTCGAGGGAGCCGCCGAACGGCTACGGGACGGCGAGCCCGGTCGCTCGGCGCCTAACCTCGAGCGCCCCCCGAAGCCCGAGCTCGGGGACTACTCGACGAACGCGGCGATGCTGCTCGCGCCGGGCCGCGGTGAGCCGCCGCGCGAGGTGGCCGAACGCCTGCGCGAGGAGCTCGGAGGCCGCCTCGGAGCGACCGCGGAGCGGATCGAGGTCGCGGGGCCGGGCTTCCTCAACCTGTTCCTGTCCGCGCGCTGGTATCGCGACGGGGTCGCCGCTGCGCTCGAGGCCGGCGAGCGGTTCGGGGCCGGCGTCGTCGCCGAGGCGCAGCGGATCCAGGTCGAGTTCGTGTCCGCGAACCCGACCGGCCCGCTGACCGCCGCCGGGGGGCGCCACGCGGCGTACGGGGACTCGGTGGCCCGCGTGCTGGCGCTCGCCGGCCACGACGTCCAGCGCGAGTACTACGTCAACGACAAGGGCGGCCAGGTGCGCCGCTTCGCCGAGTCGATCGCGGCCCGGATGCGGGGGGACGACGTCCCGGAGGAGGGATACGAGGGGGCGTACGTCGAGGAGCTGGCGCGGGAGCTGTCCGCGGAGGGCGTCGACCCGGCCGACCTCGACCGGCTCGAGCTGCTTGGCGCCGAGCGGATGCGCGAGGCGGCGCGCGCCACGCTGGAGCGGTTCGGCGTCCGCTTCGACGAGTGGTTCTCGGAGCGCTCGCTGTACGAGACGGGAAAGGTCGACGCCGCGGTCGATCAGCTCCGCCGGGATGGCCACGTCTACGACAGCGAGGGCGCGGTGTGGCTGCGGACGACCGCGTTCGGCGACGACAAGGACCGCGTGCTGATCCGGTCCGACGGCGGGCCGACCTACTTCGCCTCCGACGTCGCCTACCACCGCGACAAGCTCGCGCGCAGGTTCGACCGCCTGCTCAACGTCCTCGGGGCCGACCACCACGGGTACGTCGCGCGGGTCAAGGCGGCGCTGGCGGCTCTCGGCGCCGACCCCGACCGCTTCGAGGCGCTGATCATGCAGCTCGTGCACGTCGTCGAGGGCGGCCAGCGGGCCCAGATGTCGAAGCGGCGCGGGGAGTTCGTGACCCTCGACGAGCTGATCGACGACATCGGCACCGACGCCGCGCGCTTCCTGATGCTGCAGCGCAGCCACGACACGACGGTGGACCTCGACCTCGCGCTGGCGCGGCGCCAGTCCCAGGACAACCCCGTCTACTACGTCCAATACGCGCACGCGCGGATCGCGAGCATCCTTCGCAAGGCGGGGGATGGCGCGGTCGAAGGGGCGGTCGGGGACCTCGCGGCGGCGCTGGATGCGCCGGTCGAACCGAGCGAGCGCGCGCTGGTCAAGCGGCTGCTCGAGATGCCGGGCGAGGTCCTGTCCGCCGCCGAGGGGCGCGCGCCGCACAGGCTGTGCGCGTACGCGACCGCGACCGCGGCCGACTTCCACGCCTTCTACCGCGACTGCAAGGTGATCGGTGCCGACGCCGACGGCGCGCCGCCGGGGACCGAGGCCGCGCGTCTCGCGCTGTGCGTGGCGACGAAGCGCGTGATCGCCCGCACCCTCGAGCTGCTCGGGGTCGGCGCACCGGAGCGGATGTGAGCCCCGCCGGCACCGAGTGGACAGTTAGGTACGCCGTGGGCTACTTAAGTGACCAGTCGGCGCCGGGTGGACGCCGCGCCCCAGGGCAAGGCCGTTGCAGCCGCGGCCTCTGGTTTCATAGGCCACTGCCCAGATCCCTGACGACGGAGGACTAGATAGTGACCAAAGCTGAATTCGTGGACCTGGTGGCCGGCGACGACCGGATCGGGAGCAAGAAGCACGCGGGCGAGGCGGTGGAGGCGGTGCTCGACGCGATCGGCGCCGCCCTGGCGCGCGGCGAGGACGTCAACTTCACCGGCTTCGGCAAGTTCCATGTCGCCGAGCGCGGGCCGCGACAGGGCGTCAACCCGCGCACAGGCGAGCGGATAACGATCCCCGGGGGGCGTGTCCCGCGGTTCTCGGCCGGCGCGGCGCTGAAGTCGCGGGTCAAGGGACAGGGCTGACCGCTCCCTTCGCCGACAGGCTGGCGGCACTCGTCGAGGATCGCCGCAGCCAGGTCTGTCTCGGAATCGATCCCGACCCCGGAGGGCTGCCGGACACGGCGGGCGGCGGCCCGTCCGGTGTCGAGGCCGCCGAGCGGGCCGCCGACGCCATCGCCCGCTGGTCGCGGGAACTGATCGAGCGCGCCGGACCCGCTTGCGTGGCGGCGAAGCCCCAGCTCGCCTGCTTCGAGCGCCTCGGCGCACCCGGTTGGCGCGCGCTGCGCGACACGGTGGACGCGGCGCGGGAGGCGGGACTGCTCGTGATCGCGGATGGGAAGCGCGGCGACGTGCCGGTGTCCGCGGCCGCCTACGCGCAGGCGCTCGTCGGCGAGACCCCAACGCCGTGGGGAGCAGTGCCGGGGCTTGGAGCCGACGCGTTCACCGTCAACCCCCTGCTCGGCGCCGACGCGCTTGAGCCGTTCGTCGACGCGGCGGCCGGCTCCGGCGCCGGCGTGTTCGCGCTGGTTCGGACCTCCAACCCCGGCGCCCGCGATCTCCTCGACGTGCCGACGGACGCGGGGCCCGTGCACGAGCGGATCGCCGCGCTGGTCGCGGGGGTGGCCGACCGCCTCGCCGGCGATCGCGGCCTGACCGGCATGGGGGCGGTGGTCGGAGCGACCGAGCCCCGGTTCCTCGCCCGGCTACGCGCGCTGATGCCGGGCGCGATCTTCCTCGTCCCCGGAGTCGGGGCGCAGGGCGGGCGCGCCGACGACCTCGGCCCGGCGCTCGGCGCGCACCCCGCCTCGGTGCTGGTCGCTGCGTCGCGGTCGATCGCGGCCGCCGAGAACCCGCTCGCGGCCGCCGAGGCGCTGCGCGAGGAGGCGTGGGCGCTTGCGCCTGAGCGGCCACCCGGCGGAGGTACCATCACCCGCCGCAGCACGTGATGCAGGCAGCGAAGAGTGCAAGCGTGAGAGTGCTGGCGCCGCTCGGGGTCGCGCTGCTGGCGGTCGCCGTGCTGATCGTGGTCGCGAGCTCGCTCGGCGGCGGCTCGAGCGGCGACGGCCGGGACGGGCGCGGGGGCGGGAACGGGGGCCAGAAGAAGGAGCGGGTCGACGAGAAGTTCTACGTCGTCGAGCCCGGCGACACGCTGACGACGATCTCCAACAAGACCGGGGTCGGCGTCGACAAGCTCACCCGCCTCAACCCCGACCTCGACCCGCAGGCGCTGATCTCGGGCGAGCGCGTGAAGCTGCGCTAGATGCCGTGCTCCCGGCTGTGGTTGCGGTGGCGGCCGGCGCTGTGCCTCGCCGCGGCGGTGGCGGCATTGGCGGCGGCGCCCGCGAGCGCCGACGCCGCCGAGCGGCCCCCGCAGCTCGACGCGGACGCGTGGGTGCTGGTCGACGCGTCGGACGGTGACCGGCTCGCGGCGCGCTCGGCTTCCAGCCGGCGGGCGATCGCGAGCGCGACCAAGCTGATGACCGCCTACGTGGCGCTGCGCGAGCTGCCGCTCGGTCGCAGGGTCAAGGCCCCCGACTACCAGCCCAGCAGCCCGCTCGAGTCTCTGGCCGGCCTTCAGGCCGGAGAGCGCCTCTCGGTGCGCGACCTGCTGTATGCGCTGCTGCTCGAGAGCGCCAACGACGCCGCCGTCACGCTCGCCGACGCGGTTTCCGGCTCGGTCCCGAAGTTCGTCCGCGAGATGAACAGGACCGCGGCGGCATTGGGGCTGGTCCACACCAGCTACGAGAACCCGATCGGACTCGACGCGTCGGCCAACTACTCCTCGGCCTCGGACCTCGCGGAGCTGACACTGCGACTGCGCAGGGAGGGGATCTTCCGGCGGCTCGTCGACACGCCGGAGGTCGTGCTGAGGACGGGGAGCCGAACCCGCGAGATCGACAACCGGAACCTGCTCGTGTCCCGCGTACCGTGGGTGAACGGGGTCAAGACCGGGCACACCCAGCAGGCCGGCTACGTGCTCGTCGGCTCGGGGACCCGCAAGGGCACGACGCTCGTATCGGTGGTCCTCGGCGCCCCGAGCGAGGCCGCACGCGACGAGGAGACCCTGCGCCTGCTCGATTACGGGTTCTCCCTGTATCGCACCGAGACCGTCGCCGGGGCGGACGAGGAGGTCGCGTCCCCCGAGCTGCGCTATCAGGACACGACACTGCCGTTGGTCGCGGAGCGCAGGCTGCGGGTCTCGAAGCGGCGGGGAGAGGAGCTCGACACGCAGATCGTCGCCCCGGACGAGGTCGAGGGGCCGATCGACCGCGGGGAGGAGCTCGGTGAGCTGGTCGCGACGATCGATGGCCGCGACGCCGGGTCGGTAGCTTTGATGGCGGGCCGCGCGGCGGATGAGGCCACGTTCCTCGAGCGGGCGCGGAGCGCGATCTCGGCCCCGGTCGCCGTGCTCGCGATCGTCGGGGTCGTGATACTGATTGCGGTCGGCGTGGCTCGCCGAAGGTCGAATCGCAAGCGACGCACCCCCGAGGAGCGGATGCGAAGTGACGAGGAGCGCACGCGACGCCGGGAGACGGAGATGACTACGGAGCAAGGAGACCGCGGGTGATCCTCACCGTCACCCTCAACGCCGCGATCGATCGCACCGTCGCCGTCCCGAACTTCCGCCTCGGCCAGCGCCACCGAGCCGTCGAGCGGCGCACGGTCGCGGGCGGGAAGGGCGTCAACGTCGCCCGGGCGCTGAAGCTTCTCGGCCGGCCCGTGATCGCCACCGGGCTCACCGGCGGCCCGACCGGGACGCGGATCCGCGAGCAGCTGACCGAGGAATCGATCCTCAACGACTTCACCCGGATCTCGGACGAGTCGCGCACCAACCTCGCGGTCATCGATCCGACCTCCGGGGAGCAGACCGAGATCAACGAGCGCGGGCCGAACGTCTCGCCCGAGGAGATCGACCACTTCGTCGAGAAGCTCCTCTACCTGGCGCAGGGCGCGGCGTTCTGCGTCATCGCCGGGAGCATCCCGCCCGGGGTCGACGCCGGCGTCTACGGGCGCCTCGTCGGCGCGCTCCAGGATCTCGGCGTCCACGTGCTGCTGGACACCGACGGGGAGCCGATGCGCGCCGGGCTGCGCGCCGGGGCAGCGGTCGTCGCCCCGAACGTCGGCGAGGCCGAGGAGGCCGTGGGGCACGAGTTCAACGAGCCCGAGGACCTCGTCCTCGGGCTCCGCAGCCTGATCGAGATGGGCGCGAAGGAGGCGATCATCACCCGCGAGGCGGGGTGCGTCGCAATCATCGGCGAGCCGGCCGAGCGCCGTCGCCTCGAGGCCGAGATCGAGCCGCTGGAGCCCGTGTCGACGGTCGGATCCGGCGACGCGTTCCTGGCGGGATACGTCGCCGCGCGCTATCAGGGCGCGTCGCCTCGTGAGTGCATCGCCTACGGGATCGCGTGCGGCGCCGCGTCGACGCAGCACTTCGGCGCCGGCACCCTCGACCCG
>DATHVJ010000037.1:0-11534 GCA_035461345.1 Solirubrobacterales bacterium
GGCGACGGTGGACGAGCTCGCCGACGTGCCCGCGGCGCTCGCCGAGGTGATCGCGCTGTGCCTGCGAGCCGATCCGGGAAGCCGCCCGACCGTGATCGAGTTGATGGCGGCGCTCGAGCCCCTGACCGGGATGCCGCCGAGCGAGTGGCGGTGGCGCGCGGCGAGCGTAGACTCGGTTCGCGCATGAGCCTTCCCGACAGCGCGAAGGAGATCATCGAGGCGGGCGCGCTCGGCCACCTGGTGACGACCAATCCAGACGGCACCCCGCAGGTGACGTGCGTGTGGGTCAAGGCGGAGGGCGACGAGCTGATGACGGCGCATCTCAATCCTCACCTGCGCAAGCTCGAAAACGTCCGCCGCGATCCCCGCGTCGCGCTTTCCTTCGAGGGGAGCGAGATCCAGGAGCCTGGCCTGCGCCAGTACGTGGTCGTCCACGGTCGGGCGACGATCGAGGAGGGCGGGGCGCCGGAGCTGCTCCAGGAGCTCGCGCGCACCTACCTCGGTCCCGACGTGCGCTTTCCCCCGATGGACGATCCTCCGCCCGGCGTGCGGATGCGGGTCGCGGTCGAGCGCGTCGGCGGGATCGGGCCGTGGGCCGAGTAGGCGCTCAGAGCTCGATCGACTTCCCGTCCTCCGCGAACTCGCAGTCCAGCGAGTCGAGGCGGGCGAGCATCTCGGGGCTCATGTGCGTGATGACGAGTCGCTTCGCGCCGATCTCGTCGATGCGGCTCGCGAGCGTCCTGTAGTCGAGGTGGTGCCCGACCGGTTTGTCGTAGAAGTAGGCCTCGGCGAGCAGGATGTCGGCGTCGCGGCCGGCCTCGAGCAGCGAGTCGGTCCACTCGGTGTCGCCGGTGTAGGCGATCACGTGGCCCTCGCATTCGATGCGAAGCGCGAGCGGAGGCGCGCCGGACGGGTGGCTGACGAGGTAGGGGGTGACCCGGACCGCGCCGACGTCGTGCGCGCTCTCGGGCTGCATCTCGACGATCTCGAGCTCGAAGCCGTGGTCGCCGTCCGAGGAGTCGGGGAAGAAGACCTCCATCGCTTGCTTCACCCGCTCCGCGGTTCCGGCCGGCCCGGCGACCGTCAGCGGGTCGGTCCGGTTGCTGACGAACTGGGAGTCGAGGACGAGGAACGGGATGCCGCCGAAGTGGTCGCCGTGCAGGTGGGAGACGAGGACGAAGTCGATCTCGTTCGGGTCGATGCCGTGGCGGCGCATCGCGATCAGCGCCGACGCACCGCAGTCGATCAGGAATCGGGTGGAGTCGGCCTCGACGAGGAAGCAGGCGTTCAACCGCCCGCCGCTGCCGAACGCATCGCCGCTGCCGAGGAACGTCATCCGGACGCTCATCCGGGGGTTTGTAGAGGATTCGGCGCCCGAAGTCCGTCCGGGCGGTGCTGCAGAGTCGATGGGCTGTGCCCGGGACGTTCAAGACGGAGGCGGTCGTGCTGCGGAGCATTCGCTTCGGCGAGGCGGATCGTGTGCTGCACCTGTACAGCGCGACACGGGGGCGGATCGGGGCGATCGCGAAGGGGGCGCGGCGGCCGCGGTCGCGGTTCGGGGGGCGGCTGGAGCCGTTCTTCCGTCTCGACATGGTCCTGCACGAGGGGCGCGGCGAGCTGGCGACGGTGACGGGGGCGGCGACGGTCGCCGGCCACCCGCGGCTGCGCGAGAGCGGGCCGGCGCTGAACGCCGCGGGACGGGCATGCGACGCCGTGCTGCGCCTGCTCGACGCCGCTGAGCCGAACCCCGCGGGCTACAACCTCCTGTGCCGGTATCTGGCACTGCTTGACGAGGGAATTGCTCGGCCTGGCAGGGACCCCGCGGCGCCCGGACGCGAAGCGGAGGACGCTGCGGGATTTGCTTTGGCCCTCGCGTTTCGCCTCAAGCTGACGCTCGCGGCGGGGTTCGCCCCCGAGCTGGCGTCGTGCGCGCGCTGCGGCGAGGTCGACGGGTTGGTCGGGTTTTCCGGCGCCGCGGGGGGCGTGGTGTGTGCCGCATGCGAGGGCGGCGGATTCGAGCTGTCGGGGGACGCGCACCGGTTCATGGTCGAGGCGCTGAGCGCGCCGCTCGCCTCGGTGCCGCATGCGCGGGAGCCGGCGCTGCGCCAGGTGGAGCGGGCGATCTCGGAGACGCTCGAGCACCATGCGCATGTGCGGCTGCGCGCGGCGGCGTGATCCCGAAACGACGCTAGTGCGTCAGCCCGCGCCGGAATATGCGCTCGGTGACGCGGAGCTGGAGCGCCCGGGGCCCTACGCTGCCGGCGCGGATGAACCAGCGGATCGTTCGGCCTGGGATCACGGAGCGGCGGCCGGCGTCGTAGGCCTCTAGCGACTCGCGGACCACCTGCTCGGCTGGGATCTCGCCGGGGACGATGCCGGTATCGTCGTGGCCGGCGATCTGCTGCCACTCGGTGGGGACGGGGCCGGGGTTGACGGCGAGCATCCGCACGCCGGTGCCCCGTAGCTCCTCGTGCAGCGCCTCGGTGAAGTGGAGCGCGAACGCCTTGCTCGCCGAGTAGGTGGCCTCGTAGGGGATCGGCTGCATGCCCGCGGTCGAGGCGACGACGATAACCCCGCCATCGCCGCGCTCGACCATCGCCGGGAGGAAGTCGTGGGTGAGGGTGACGACCGCCTCGCAGTTGACGCGCACCTCCTCGGCCTCGCGCTCGGGGTCGAGATCGACGAAATGGCCGTAGGTGCCGAAGCCGGCGTTGTTGACCAGGAGGTCGACGTCGACTCCGAGCTCGGCGACCCTGCCGGCCAGCGAGCCGGCGTCGGAGGCGAGGTCGCAGGGGACGACGCGGGCGGTGCCGGGGAGCTCACCGGCGAGCTGCTCGAGGCGCTCCTGTCGCCGCGCGACGAGGATCAGGTCGTGGCCGCGGCCGGCGAGCTGGCGGGCGAACTGCTCTCCGATCCCCGAGGAGGCGCCGGTGACGAGGGCGGTCTGCGGCACGGCGGAAGCCTATTCGCTCCCGGTGGCGGGGAGGTCGGCGCCTAGAATCGGCTCGCGCGGACTTAGATGACCGATCCCCAACCCCCGTGCACCCGGATGACACGCCATGCGCGTCGCATATCTTCGTCCTCGGCCGCTCGCGTGGCGGTGCCACGCCACGCGGCCTGCGTCCTCGATCTGCTCGGCCAGGCGTGCCCCCGGGCACACTCGGATTAGGAATCGATCACCCGGTGGAGCAAGAGGCCCTGAAGACGACTGCCGATCAACCCGGTGCCCGCGATGCGACGCTCCAGGAGCGCGTCGGCGCGTGGGAGGAGGAGTACCTGTGGGATCGGGCGGCGCGGTCCTACCCGGCGATGCGCCGCGAGCCGGAGGAGGACAGCCCGGTCCGGACGCCGTTCCAGCGCGACCGCGACCGGATCGTGCACTCGAAGGCGTTCCGACGCCTGATGCACAAGACGCAGGTGTTCATCGCGCCGGAGGGCGACCACTACCGGACGCGGCTGACCCACACGCTCGAGGCGTGCGGGATCTCGCGCACCGTGGCGCGGGCGCTGGGCCTCAACGAGGACCTGACGGAGACGATAGGGCTCGGCCACGATCTCGGCCATCCGCCGTTCGGCCACATCGGAGAGGAGGCGCTCGACGCGGCGCTGCGAGAGCGCGCCAAGCGGCGCTTTCGCCACAACCGGCACTCGCTGCGGGTGGTGGACTCGCTGGAGCGCGACGGGCGGGGGCTGAACCTGACCGAGCCGGTGCGAGACGGGATCCTCAACCACACCGGGCGGGACATGCCGCTGACCCTGGAGGGCAGGGTGGTGCGGCTGGTCGACCGGGTGGCGTACATCAACCACGACATCGACGACGCGCTGCGGGCGGGCATCATCGACCGGGACGACCTCCCGGCGGCGGAGATCGAGCTGCTTGGGGGCACGGGGTCGCTGAGGATCGACGTGCTGGTGCGCGACATCGTCGACACGTCGCGGAAGGCGGGCGACATCCGGCAGAGCGAGAAGGTCGGCGGCGCGATGCAGCGGCTGCGCGAGTTCATGTTCGAGCGCGTGTACCTGGGGTTCGAGGCGCGAAGCGAGCACGAGCGGGTGCACCGCACGGTGCGCGGCCTGTTCGACCACTACATGGAGCACCCGGACGAGGTACCCGAGGTGACGCCGGGCGCCGACCTCGTGCAGCGGGTGACGGATTACCTGGCGGGGATGACCGACCGGTACTGCATCGCGACGTTTCGGCGGCTTGCGCTGCCAGAAGAGTCGAAGCTGTAGTGGCGCGGTTCGCCCCGGACACGGTCGAGCGGGTCAAGGACGCGGCCGACATGGTCGAGATCGTGTCGGCGCACACGGACCTGCGGCGCAAGGGAGAGCGATACGAGGGGCTGTGCCCGTTCCACGAGGAGCGCACCCCGTCGTTCTCGGTCGACCCGCACCAAAAGCTGTACCACTGCTTCGGCTGCCAGGTCGGCGGCGACGTGTTCCAGTTCGTGCAGGAGAAGGAGGGCCTGTCGTTCCCGGAGGCGGTCGAGCGGCTCGGCGAGCGCTACGGGGTGGAGGTGGAGCGGGAGCGGGAGGACCCGCGCGCCGAGGAGGCGCGGCGGCGGCGCGAGCGGCTCGGGGAGCTGCTGGAGCGGACGGCGGCGTTCTACGTCAGCTTCCTGTGGGAGTCGGAGAAGGCGGCGAAGGCGCGGACGTACCTCGCGGAGCGGGGGCTGGGGGAGGAGGCGCTGCGCGAGTTCGGGGTCGGGTTCGCGCCGAGCGCGTGGGACCAGGTACTGACGAGGGGGCAGCGGGCGGGGTACTCGGTCGAGGAGATGCGCTCGGCGGGGCTGGTGCAGAAGGGGCAGAAGGGCGGGTTCTACGACCGGTTCCGGAAGCGGATCGTGTTCCCCGTCCGCGACCCCCGGGGGAGGGTGATGGGGTTCGGGGCCCGGTGGCTGGGCGAGGACGCGAAGGGGCCGAAGTACCTCAACTCGCCCGAGGGGGTGTTCCGCAAGAGCGAGATGCTGTTCGGGATCGACCAGGCGCGGCAGGCGATCGCGCGCGGGGGAAGGGCGGTGGTGGTCGAGGGGTACACGGACGTGCTGGCGCTGCACCAGGCGGGGATCACCGAGGCCGTGGCGGTGATGGGTACCGCGATCACGCCGGACCAGCTCAAGTCGCTGTCGCGCTACACCGAGGAAGTCGTGCTGGCGATGGACGCCGACCGCGCCGGCGAGGACGCGATGATCAGGGCGCAGCGGGTCGCGGGCGCGCGCCGGATGCGGCTGCGGGTGGCCGAGATGCCGAAGGGGGTGGACCCAGCGGACATGGTGGGGGAGGGATCGGCGGAGCGGATGAGCGAGCTGATCGAAGCGGCGGTCGACCTGTCGGTGTTCCAGGTGCACGCGGCGCTGGATCGGGCGGAGCTGGGGACCGGTGCGGGTCGGGATCGGGCGCTCGACGAGGTGGCGCCGGTGCTGGCGGCGATGGACCCCGACTCGGTCAGCCGCCAGGAGCTAGTGCGGACTGTGGCGGACCGGCTCGACACGGACCCGGGACTGGTGATGCGCCGCGTGGAGCGGGAGGGGAGGGGCGATCGGCGGGCCGAGAGCGCCCCGGCCGCGCGAGAGTCCGCGCCCGAGCGGGCGGCGAAGCCGGAGCCGCCGCGGTCGCTGGGCGCGCGCGAGCGCCGGGAGCGGGCGCTGCTCGCGATGTGCATCGGGACGCCGGCGGAGGGAAAGGAGCTGCTCGGGCGGTTGACGGCGGAGCACATGTCGTCGCCGCTGACCGCGCGGGCGCTGGAGTGGACGCGCGGCCATCTCGACGACCCGATGGCCGGCCTGCCGCGCGACGACGAGGAGCTGGTGTCGGTGGTGACCCAGCTGGTGATGGATTCCCAGCGCGAGCCGGGGTCGCGCGATGCGATGGAGCTCAACTTCCTGTGGCTCGAGCAGGCGTTGCTCGAGGACCAGATCGCGGCGGCGCAGCAGAACGGGGGGGATCCTCCGGTGGACCTACAGCGCCGCCGGGCGGACGTCGCTCAGCGGATCGCGCACTGGGAGAGTGCACCGGAGGGCTAGCGGCGCGATGTCGGATGAGAACGTGGAGACGGCACGACGCTGGCTCGAAGCTCTCAGCAGCGAGGACTTCGAAGCCGCGATCGCGTTGGTTCATCCCGACGTCGAGCTCGTCCCACCGGGCGGTCACCCGCCATACCGTGGCGCCGACAGCATGCGCCGATGGATGGAACCGGACGCGTTCGAGGCGCAGGAGGTCACGCCCGTGGAGATCATCGTCACTCCCGAGGGGACGATCCTCGCGAGGCAGCACCTCCGCGCCCGGGGGGCCGGCAGCGGAATCGAGCTCGAGGGCCACTCCTGGTCGGTCTGGACCTTCGACGAGGCCGGCCTGATAACGCGGATCGAGATCTACCTCGAGCACGAAGAGGACAAGGCCCGCGAGGCGGCCGGGCTTTCGGACTGACAGGCCGAGGTGGCCTGGAGCTCTCCGGGGCGGACTCGAACCGCCATGACTTGGTTAACAGCCAAGCATCTTGCCATTAGATCACCGGAGACCGTATGTCGCACATTCCCGGGATCCGACCCAGGCGGTGACCCGGACATTTTAAGGGCGATCCGGCGCGAGCCGTTCGACCTCCCGGGCCCCGGTGGGTGCTCCGGGGTTGCCGTTAGCCCACGCAGCGATCTCCCCCGCCCGGTCGGCGAATTGGGGCTCGGCCAGTAGCCGCCGCACCGTCCACCGCAGCGGCCCGGGTCGCAGCCAGCGCCGAGGGAGCATCAACCCCGCGCCCGCCCACGCCACGCGCGCGCCCGTCTCCGCCATGTCGCCGAGCGCCGGCGACACCAGCGCCGGCACGCCGTCCGCAAGCGCCCGCGCCACCGTCCCGTGCCCCCCGTGGCACACCACGACCGCCGCCCGCGGCATCAGCTGCGAGTACGACAGCCAGTTGACGACCACCGCGTTGTCCGCCGGCGGCATCGGCGGCGCCGCGTTCGCGCCCTCCCGGTTCGTCGTCGCCACGACCCGCACCGGCTCGTCCGCCAGCGCCTCCAACGCTACCCGCACCAACCTGTGCTCCGGGTCCTGCGACGTGCTCGGCGCCACGAGCACCAGCGGCGCGTCCCCCTCCGGAAGCTCCACCTCCGGATAGGGCAGCTCGTAGAACATCGGACCCGTCACCCGCACCCCCGCCGGCCACCGCCGCGGGTACTCGAGCTGCGGGAACGTCGCCACCATCGCCAGCCGCTCGCTGATCCCGCCGTGTAACCGCTGCACGGGCGCCAGCCCCAGCTCCTCCCGCGTCCGGTTCAGCTCGTCTCGCCCGCGCCGCAACCCCGCCTCGAGCAGCGGCTCGCCCGATCGCCACATCGCCCGGCCCACCGCCGTCCTCGCCGGGCGCAGCCCGAACCCGAAGAACGGCAGCCCGCGCTCGTGCGGCGGGTACACGTGCGGGATCAGCGTCGCCCGCGCCACTCCCGCCGCCTCCGCCGCCAGCGCCGGCGCCTGCGTGAGGATGTCGCTGACCACCACGTCCGGGCGCCACCCCTCCACGAACGGCGCCAGCGCCCGCGCCGCGCTCGCCGCGTTCGGGTCGTCCGAGTCCGGCGGAGGAGGGGGGAACACCGTGTACTCCTCCGCCGCGATGAACCGGAGGCCGATTTCCTCCACCGGCTCGCGCCACCGCTCCCACGTCTCCACGACCACCTCGTGGCCGCGCCCCGCCAGCTCGCGCGCCAGCGCGATCGCCGGAAACGCGTGGCCAGGATCGCCGAACGCCGCCACCATCACCCGCATCCGATTCACCGCCTGCAAGCTCTCTTTCCCCGATGCCGCTCACCCACCGCCCGCCGCCGCACCGCGCTATCCCTACACCCGTGCGACGCAGAGCGCGCACCCGCAATCCCGCCCAGCGGCTCCGCACCGCCGTCGCGGTCCTCCCGAGGCATACCCGCATCGCGATGCTGCGCGGCATTGACGCAAACCGGATCATCGCCGGCGGCTATTCCGACAAGCGCGCCGGCGGCATCTGCCCGATGCTCGCCGCCCACCGCAACGGCGGCCGCACCAACCTCGCCTCCTTCGCACGCGCCTGGGACCGCTTCACCGGCGCCCGGCGCCCCCGGCTCGCGACCGATCGCGAGCTCCGCGCCCTGCGCAGCTACATCGAGCTCAGCCTGCTGGAGGACGAGCAGCCGGACTCCCTCGCCTCCCTCGCCCGGCGCATCAGGCGTGAGCGTCCAGCCCGCAAGCCAAAGCGCCGCCGGCGTCTCGGCGCGTGGCTGATCCCCACCCGCCGCTACGACGTCTTCACCGACCGCGTCGTCGCCGCCCACGAGCAGGCCTCGGAGCAGCGCGCCGCCCGGCTGCTCACATCCCGGCGTCGCCGGGCGGCGTCGATCCCATCCGGCTGAACACGATCTCCGGGATCCGGCAGTTCGGCGACAGGTCGAGCAGGAAGCGCACTCCCTCCGCGATGTCCTCCGGCCTGATCATCTTCTCCTGCTCGACCGCGCCGCGCGCCCATTCCGTCATCGCCGTGTCGACCAGGCCGGGGCAGAACGCCGTCACCTGAATCCCGTCGCCGTCGACCTCGCGCTGCGTCGCCTGGCTGAACCCGACCACCCCCGCCTTCGTCGCCGAGTACACCGAGATCCATCCCTGGCCCCACTTCCCCGCGATTGAGGCCATGTTCACGATCAGCGCCTTGCCGTGCTCGCCGCCCGCCTGCCTCAGCATCGGCAGCGCGTCGCGGGTCGCGATCATGTACGAGCGCAGGTTGACGTCGAGCTGCATGTCGAGGAACTTCGTCTGGATCTCGTCCATCGCGCTCCCGATCCCGACACCCGCGTTGTTCACCAGCACGTCGAGGCGCCCGAACTGCTCCTCGTGCGACTTCACGAGCGACGCGATCTCCTCCTCGTCGACCACATTCGCCGGCACGCTGTGCACGCCGAGCCCCGCGCCGCGCAGGTCCTCGGCCGCCGCCTCCAGCTTCTCCGGCCGGCGTGCCGACACCGTCACCCCGTAGCCGCTCTCCCCGAGCATCCGCGCGATCGTCAGCCCGATCCCGCTCGATGCCCCGGTTATCAGCGCCGCGCGTTCGGCCAACTCCGCTCCTCTCGCTCGATCGGACGTCCTCGCGCGGCACCCTATCGCCACCCCGCTCCCACCTGGTGGGAGCGCTTAGGTTCGCTTAGGCCGCTCCCCTACGATGTCCGGGGATGCTGGGCCGCGCCAACGCACCGCGCCTCGCCACGGGGCTGCTCGCGGCGGGGACGCTCGCTCTCGCGGCGTGCGGCGGCTCCGACGACGACACCGACGCCAGCCAGGCCGCCCCCGACGCCGCCAGCTTCCCGTCGCCCGACGGCCGAGCCTTGCAGCAGTTCCTCTCCCAGGAGGCCGATGCCGAGGGCCCCGTGCTTTCCCCGGCCGGCCAGGTCTTCCACAAGGGCGAGAACCGCTACGCGTTCGGCGTCTTCACCACGGGCGGGGATCAGATCGACGACGCCGAGGTCGCCCTGTACGCGGCCCGCGGCGCCGACGGCGAAGCCGAGGGGCCGTACCCGGCGCGCGTCGAGAGCCTCGAGGTCGAGCCCCAGTTCGAATCGGAGACGAGCGCCGACGACCCCGACACCGCCCGCACCGTGTATGTCGCCGATGTTCCGATGAACGCCGACGGGGAATGGCGAATCGGGGCCCTCGTCCGCGACGGCGACACCCTCGAGGGCACGCTCGCGCCGAGCGCCGTCGTGGGGCGGTTCACCGACGTTCCCCAGGAGGGCGACAAGGCGCCCCGCGTCCACACTCCGACCGCCGAGGAGGTCGGCGGCGACCTCGCCAAGATCGACACCCGCGTCCCCCCCGACACGATGCACGAGGACGACCTCGCCGACGTCCTCGGCGAGGAGCCCGTTGTGCTCGTCTTCGCCACCCCCGCGCTGTGCAAGAGCCGCGTGTGCGGGCCGACCGCCGACGTCGCCGAGCAGATGAAGTCGGAGTACGGCGACGAGGTCTCCTTCATCCACATGGAGATCTACGAGGACAACCAGTTCGACAAGGGCCTGCGCCCCCAGGTCGAGGCCTACAATCTCCCCACCGAGCCGTGGGTGTTCGTGATCGACGAGAACGGCCGGGTCGCCGAGCCGATCGAGGGCGCCGCCAGCCCCGAGGCGCTCGAGCGGGCGATCCAGAAGGTCACCGGCTAGGCGACGTCGGACCGGTGCACGCCCCGTCTCCGCGGTGTACGGTTGCCGCGTGGGCCAGTCCCTACAACCGCCGTTCGGCTCACGCGACGAGCGCGTTGCCTACAACGAAGACTGGTCGCGGCAGCTCAACGAGCGCAAGGCGGAGTGGATAGAGAACGGGTTCATGGCCGCCGGCTTCCGCTGCGAGTGCTTCGAGCCGGAGTGCGGAGTGCGGATCAAGCTGTCCGGCACCGAGTGGCGCAAGGTCCGCTCGAAACCGAGCCGATTCGCCGTCGCGCCCGGCCACGTCGACTCCGACGTCGAGTGCGTCGTCGACGAGCAGCCGCACTTCTGGATCGTCGACAAGCAGGGGGAAGCCGGCGAGGTCGCCGAGAAGCTGGCCTGACTGCCGCGGTAGGACTACGCTTTGGCCGTGCCCGAAGCCGAGGCCAACGGGATCCGGCTGTACTACGAGGAGCACGGCGAGGGGGCACCGATCGCCTGCATCCACGGCGGCGGCAGCACGGCGCTGATGTGGGCCGACGCGTTCGACGAGCTCGCGCAGCTCGGACGCGTGATCGCCTACGACCGCCGCGGCTGCACACGCAGCGAGCGGCCCGAGCCGTATGAGACGTCCGTCGCCGAGCAGGCCGGCGACGCCGCCGCGTTGCTTGACGCGCTAGACGCGACGCCCGCGGTCGTCATCGCGCGCAGCTACGGCGGCGCCGTCGCGGTGGAGTTCGCCATGCGCGATCCGGAGCGCGTGCGCGCTCTGGCCCTGCTCGAGGGCGACGCGCTGGGGCTGTCGGCCGCCGGGCTGGAGTGGACGCGGGGAATCCGCGATCGGCTCCGCGAGGTCGCGGCGCGCGACGGCGTCGACAGGGTCTACGAGGCGCTGATCGACGAGGTGATGGGGGAGGGGGTCTGGGACGCGTTCCCCGACGACGTCCGAGGGGTACTGACCGCGAACGGTCCCGCGCTGCTCGCCGAGCTCGACTACGTCGACGAGGAGATGCCCGGCCCCGACGCGTTCGCTTCGATCGAGGTGCCGGTGCTGCTCGTCGCGGCCTCCGACTCCCCGCAACCGCAGCGCGAGATGACCGAGGCGATGGCGGAGGCGCTTCCGAGCTCCCGCACCGCGATCGTGACCGGCGGCCACCTGATCGACCCGGCGACGCCGGAGGTGGTCGCGTTCGTGGAGGAGGTGCTCGAAGCCCGGCCCCATGCGTGACGCCGTGGCTCGTCAGAACGCCCGGATCAGCAGGTTCAGCACGATCGTCAGCACGATCGACACGACGATCGAGAACATCAGGCAGCCTGGCATGAAGCGGAATTGGGTCCGCTCACCGGGTCGCTTCCAGAACACGAACATCATTGATTCCCTTC
>DATHVJ010000038.1:0-3820 GCA_035461345.1 Solirubrobacterales bacterium
GCCGCGACGAGGAGGGAGGGATAGCTGCGGGATACGAGCCTTGGTCTTGCCCGCCGGCGGCTCGTCGGCGGGGCGCCGAGTAACCGACGTACTAGGTCCTCGTGCCCCCGGGCTCCGGGCGCCCGAGCTCGGTCACCGGCACGCCGACCTCCCGCCGTATCCGTCCCGCGAGTGCCTCCGCCTCGGGCCACCCGCTCTCGGCCCCGGGTACCATCACGACCTCGTTGGCGCGGAACTCCCGCAGCCCGTCGAGTAGCGCCTGCATCGGATCCCCTTCGTCGTCCACATGGCCGCGTGCGGGAACCCCTCGCTCTTCGAGCCGCTGGACCGTCCCCTCGACGCGGGTCTCGGCGCTGCGGGCCTCGCTGTCGATGTCGTCGGCCAGAGCATGGGAGGGCGAGGTGGCGACCACCGGAGCGACGATCATCACCTCGGTCTCCGCCGGCTCGCCGCGCCGGGTCACCTCGTCGATCAGCCCCGCGTGCTCGAGCCCCCGGTCGGCCACGACCAGCACGCGATGGCTGTGCTCGTCCGAGCCCTTGCGGATTCCCGCCAGGTCCGACGGCTGGCGCCTGAAGGCGAAGTAGTACACGAGCAGCAAGACCGGGATCGCGAACACGATCCCCGCCACCGGCCCGGCGACGAAGAAGGCGCCGACGGTGAGCGCGAGGAGCCCGACGGCGAGCAGGGTCACCGGGATCCCGATCAGGTCGGATCTAAGCCAGCCCCGCACGTGGCGCACCCTATCGCTCGCCTAAACAGACGCGATCGCCAGCAGGATCCCGAGCCCACTTCTCGGCGCGGTTCACGACCTCGCCGACCCGTCACCTGACAGAAGCTGCTGCGCGCGTACCGCCCGCTCGACCTCCGTCAGCGACAGGATCCCGACGCCGCCTCTCTCGGCCAGGACGATCGCTCGACCGGTCCGCTGAAAAGCCGGCTGATCCAGCAGCTCGGCGACGTTCGTGTGCTCGTTGATGAACAGCTCCGGGTCTGAGTCGGTGATGTCGCGCACACGGAGCGCCGCGCGTTGCGCCGCCGGGATCGCCTCGACCCGATCGAGCGTCACCACGCCGCTTACGCGCTCCCCGTCGACGACCGGGAACGCCCTGTAACGGTGGTGCGCGAACTGGCGCACCGCCTCGTCGACGGTCGCGTCCGCGGAGATGGTCACCGCGGGAAACGCCATCAGCTCCCGCGCCTCCTCGCCGCCCAGGGCGCTCTTCACGCGCTGGTGGGTCTCCTCGGCGCGCGCCGCGAGGATGAGGAAGAACCCGATCAGCGCGAACCACAGGCCCGTGGGCAAGCCTACGATCGCTCCGAGCAGCCCGACGCCGATAAGCCCGTAACCGAACCCCCGCCCGATCATCGCCGCGGTCCCGGTGGCGCGCGCCAGGTCTCCGCTGCGCTGCCACAGCAGTGCCCTCAGCACCCGTCCTCCGTCGAGTGGGAAGGCCGGGAGCAGATTGAAGAGCAGGATCAGGATGTTGACCGCGAGCTGGTACTCGATCACCGCCCGCAGCCCCTCCGGCGCGTCGGTCGAGATCGCGGCCGCAATCGCGAACAGCGCGATCACTCCTACGGTCACAGCCGGGCCCGCGAGAGCGTAACGCAGCTCGTCGGTCGCGTGGCGCGGCGCGCCGCTCAGCTTCGCGACCCCGCCCAGCAGCCACAGGTCGATCTCCTCGATCTCCACCCCGTGCCGGCGAGCGACGATGGCGTGCCCGAGCTCGTGCATCAAGATGCTCGCGAACAGCAGCAGCGCGCTGGCGAAGCCCAGCGCATAGGAGGCGCCCGGCGAGATCCCGTCCACCTGGTCGGGGTAGTACACGGCCCCGAGCGACCACGTGATCAGGGCGACGATCAGGATCCACAGCGGATGGATCCCGATCGGGATGCCGGCGAGTCGGCCGACCCGAACCGTCCCGCCGCCCACTACGCCCCTCAGTCCTCGCACACGTCGGCGACCTGGGCGTCCGACGCACGCACGATGTCGTTGGGGTCGAGCAGAACGGAGTGGGTGTGGTCGCCGCCGTTGCACAGGACCCGGTCGTGCTCGAGGACGCGGCGGTCGACGATCTCGGGGGCGGGAAGCATCTCGCCCAGCGGGGGGATCGCGCCGAGCTCGAACTGTGAGAAGTCCGCGGCCATCTCTTCCTCGGTCACCAGCCTGAGCTTTCCCCTGCTGGTGTCGAGCAGGTCGCGAACCTTGGCCAGGTCGAGGCGATCCGAGGCCTGGATGACCACGAGCCTGTATCCGTCTCCGTCGTGAAGCAGGACGCTCTTGGCGGCGTTGTCGGGACGCACCCCGGAAGCAACCGCCTCCGAGGCGGCGCTGAAGGCCTGCTCGTGCTCGACGACCTCGTACGCGATCCCGGCCTTTTCGAGGTGCCGCGTGGTGCGTTCGATCGGTTGCTGTGGGATGCCATCGCTCATCCTGCGGCGCTCCTTCGGTTGGGAATCTCTAGCGGCGATCGTATGCCCGCCGGCGTCGCCGTGTCATCGAGGCAGAACACGCCGTGGCCGTCCGTAATCGGTACGGAGTGAGATTCAGCGAACGGGGCGCGAATGATCGTGGCATCGGCGGGTCGAGTGCCTGGCTCCGTAGTTCGCCACCCGGCCCAAAGACCGCTGGTACGAACTCAGCCATCGCTTCATGTACTTCGTCGAGGCGGAGACCGGCCCGGGAAATGTGATCTATCTCCGCTTCGACGGCCACTACGGTCTCATCGAGCCGCGCGCCGTGGCCGACTGACGTTGCGTAGTTGGCCGAAGTCCCATTCCGCAGGCTCCCCGGATGTCGGGGGGTAGGTCCTCTGACACGCTTCGCGAAACGAGTCAAGCGAAGGAGCCCGTCAGATGGAGAGAAAGTCGGAACATCGGGTCTCCCCCGGAGACCGGATCGTGATCAAGGGCCATCACGTCGGTGAGCACGAGCGGGACGGCGAGATCCTCGAAGTCATTGGCGAGGATGGCGGCCCGCCCTATCTCGTTCGATGGTCGGACGACGGCCATGTCAGTGAGTTCTTCCCGAGCTCGGACGCCCACGTCGAACACCTCAAGCGGGAGAGCTGAGCACCCCAAGAGATCAGGCATTGCCGCCTCGCTGCGTCGCGGCCGCGCTGACCGAGCCGAGGAAGAACATCAGGGTTCCGGCTCCCAGTGCGTTCCACGACGCCTGCGACGAGTCGCCCAGCCAGAACGCGCTGGCGAACAGCCACACCCCGATCACCATCAGGATCCAGCCTGGTGTCATGGACCGAACCCGACGGGTCGTCTGCCCGACCGCGAGCATGATCGCCACGGTGCCGCTTACGACCGGGTTCCAGGTCGCGTCGTCCGTCGCGTATCCGAGCACGAATGGCGAGGCGATCAGCCACAAGCCGAGGACAACGACGATGGCATCCACACCGACCACGTCCTGACGCCAGTCCCTACTGCCGTTGATTGGCGGTTGCATCGGGACGCGCTCCCCTCTTCAGCTATCCGATCGCCACCATGCGCTCGATCGGCACCCGCGCCGGCTCGGCGATCTCATCGGCGACCTTGACCTCGTGCTTCATGTCGCGCAGCGAGTCGCGCAGCTTCGGCAGGGTGATCGCCTTCATGTACTTGCATAACGGCCTTCTCGTTGGCGGGGGTCAGCTGCGCATCCGGCGCGGCCTTTCGCATCGGGTAAAGAATTCCGGTGCACGCCACCGGCCTGGATGTCGCCGGCGGCCACGAACTCCATGCACTGGGTTGCGCACCCGCACTCCGGATGGATGAGGAACCCCGAGTCCGGCTGCCGATCCCTCATCCGGTCGATGTCGCCGGGCCG
>DATHVJ010000039.1:0-3928 GCA_035461345.1 Solirubrobacterales bacterium
GATGCCCGCGGGGGAGTGGGTGTGCCTCGACGCGGTCACGATCCCGGAGCCGACCGGGATCGGCCTCGCGGACACCGCCCTGCACGACGAGCGCGGCCCGATCGGGCGCGCGACGCAGACGCTGCTCGTCGCCGAGCGTGAGGGCTAGCGGCGCGATGTCCCGGGCGCAGGAGCAGATCGTCGGGGCGAACGGCGTCGAGGTCTGCGTCGAGACCCGAGGCGATCCCGGGGACCCGGCGATCCTGCTGATCGCCGGTGCGGGCGCCTCCATGGACTGGTGGCAGCCCGAGTTCTGCGAGCGCCTCGTCACCGGTCCCCGGCTCGTGATCCGCTACGACCACCGCGACACCGGGCGGTCGGTGAGCTACGAGCCCGGCGCGCCGGAGTACGGCCAGGCGGATCTCGTCCTCGACGCGGTCGGAGTCCTCGACACGCTCGGGGTGGATAGAGCCCACTTGGTCGGGATGTCGATGGGCGGTGGAATCGCCCAGCTCATGGCCCTTGACCATCCCGGCCGCGTCGCGTCGCTGACGCTGGTCGCGACAGCCCCTGCCGCGCCCGGCCCCGAGGATCCCGATCTTCCGCCGTTGCCGGCGGAGACCCGCGCCAGGTTCGCGGCGCTCACCGAGCCCGACTGGTCCGACCGCGCGGACGCGATCGAGTACCTGCTCGAGCTCGAGCGCGCGTGCGCCAACCCCTCGGGGCGGTTCGACGAGAAGGAGATGCGCGAGGTCGTGACCCGTGCTTTCGATCGCACGACGAGCGTCGCGTCCATGGTCACCAACCACGGCATGATCGACGACGGCGAGCGGTGGCGGGACCGGCTCTCCAGGCTGAACGTCCCAACCCTCGTCGTGCACGGGACCGATGACCCCGTGCTCCCGTATGGGAACGGCGTCGCGCTCACCCGCGACATTCCCGGCGCTGAGCTGCTCACGCTTGAAGGCACGGGACACGAGCTGCCGCGGGCGGTTTGGGACGTCGTCGTCCCGGCGCTGCTGCGGCACACGTCGCCCCGATAGCGGCGGGCGAGCATGCCGGCTTCAGCCCGCGGCGTGCCGCGCGGCCCAGATCAGATCGCTGAGCACGCCCTGGCCCGCGAGCTCCGGACCGGCCCCGGGGCCGATGACCACGACCTCCCCCACGGGAGCGGCACGGCACACGACAGCGTTCGCCGCGCCGTCGACGCGAGCGAGGGGATCGTCGCGGTCCAGCGCCACCGGCTCGACGCGAGCAGCGAGCTCGTCGGCACTCGACCTGGAGCTCTCGATTACGACTACCGGTCTGATCACAGCGCCGTCCCTAGCCGCACGCCGGATGTCCTCGCGGCGCACCTGGGAGATGCCGCGACACGGGACGGCGTTGAGCTCGAGCTGCGTCCCGAACACAAGCCCGGCGAGGATCATCGCCTTTGCGGTCTCGTCGTGACCGTCGACGTCTGCGGCGGGATCGCGCTCCGCGAGCCCTTGGCTCTGGGCCGCGGTGAGCGCATCCTCGTAGGACTCATCGCGGGCCATGCGCGAGGCGATGAAGTTCGCGGTCGCACTGACGATGCCTCGTAGCGTGAGCGGCGATGCCCCGCCGAGCCCGTCGACGAGCGCAGTGAGCACGGGGGTGCCCGACATGACCGTCGACTCAGCGCGAAACGCCGTCCGATGCTCGCGCGCCAGCCGCGCCAGCTCGACGCCGTGCAGCGCGACGGGCCATTTGTTGGACGTCGCGACCGCGATTCCTCGGCGCAGCGCCTCGCGCATGTGCGTGAAGCCGGGCTCGCCGTCGCCGGGGCTCGAGCTGACCTCGACGAGGACGTCGGCGTCGGTCGCGGCGATTCCAGCGATGCTGGTGGACCACCTGGTCGCCCCGGGAAGCTCGGACAGCGAGCGGCCCTTCGAGCTCAGCTCGAGAACAGCGCCGAGGTCGAGCCCGGCGGGATCGTGCACGAACCCGTCGCGTGCGTTGGCAACGCCGACGACTGTGGGAACGAACCCGTACCTCGCCGCGAGCGAGCGGGAATCGCCGTGAAGGGCGTCGAGCACCCACCGACCGACGGTTCCCAGGCCGACGACCCATACCCGAACATGCCTCACCAAGTCCCGACCCTAGCGGCGGCCGCGCGGGGAGCGTAAGCTCGGTTGATGCTCGACCACGTCGGGATCAACGTCTCCGAGTACGACCGCAGCCGCGAGTTCTACGAGCGGGCGCTCGCGCCGCTCGGCTTCTCGCTGCTGATGGAGCCGATCGCCCGCACGGGCGGCTTCGGCAGCGACGGCAAGCCGTGGTTCTGGATCAGCGAGGAGCGCAGGCCCGTGACCGAGAACGTGCACGTCGCGTTCGCCGTGGACGACCGCGCGACCGTCGACGCCTTCCACGCCGCCGCGGTCGAGGCCGGCGGGACCGACAACGGCGCCCCCGGGGTGCGCGAGATCTACCACCCCAGCTACTACGGCGCCTACGTCCTCGATCCGGACGGCAACAACGTCGAGGTCGTCTGCCACAAGCCGCAGTAGCCGGCACGCGCGACGAGCTCCGACCCCGACTCCGAGCGGTCCCCCTCGGCTACGCGACGAGCTCGTCGAGCGCGTCGCCGAGCCCGGCGAGGCTCGGCAGCTCGCCCGCGCGCGGCACGTCGGTCTGCTCTCCCAGCCGGTTGATCCAGATCGCCGTGACTCCCAACTCGGCCGCTGGCCGGATGTCGCAGTCGAAGCTCGCCCAGCGCTCCGTCACGGGCGCATCATCGTGCGATCTCGACCCGCGGCTCGTGCCGGACCGGGAAGTTGACCGAGCTGGCGACGAAGCACAGCTCGTGCGCGCGGCCGTGGAGCTCGAGCGCCCTGTCGGTCATCGAGTCGTCCGCAACCGTCACCACCGGGCGCAGCGTCGCCTCCGTGAAGCGCCCGCCGCCGCCTTCCGCCAGCTCCATGACGCCGACGGCGCGGTCCTCGTACGCGACGACGACGACGTCCGAGATCGCGCACAGGTGCAGGTACCAGAGCAGGTGGCACTGGCTCAGCGCCACCACGAGGAGCTGCTCCGGGTTCCACCGCGTCCCGTCGCCGCGAAACGCCGGGTCCGCCGACCCGGGGATCGCCGGTCGGCCCTCGGCGGTGACTTCGTTCTCGCGCGAGTAGGTGCGGTAGTCCGTCGTCCCCTCGCCGTGGTTTCCGGTCCACGCGACGGCGATTTCGTACCGATGTTGATTTCTTGCGGCCATGGTTTGGATCGCGCCCACGTGGGGTGTCGAGCGGTTGTCGCTGGGGGCGCGGGAGGAAGAGAGTAAGGGTCGGATCGCAGGACGCTACTGACGGGCCGCCCCCTCCTGAGATGATGCGCGGGCACGCGGGCCCGCGCGTTTCGAAGGAGGAAGGATGGCCGGACGGTTCGAGTTGAAGACGGTGGTCGCGCTCCTTCCGGTTCAGCTTCGGCGACTGACGGTCAGTCGCCGTACGCGTCGTGGTAGTTCCACCACTGGTACGGCGGCGTCTGCGGATACGCGTCCGGCGAGTCCTCCCACTCCTCCTGGCGCCCGAGCGCCGTGATGTCGAGGTAGCTCCAGGTGCTCCCCATCGCCTCGTCGCCGCGGCTGTCGACGAGGTAGGTGCGGTAGATCCGCTCGCCGTCGCGGATGAAGGCGTTGGTGCCGTGCCACTCGTCGACGCCGAAGTCGGCGTCGAAGTCGTCGGTGATCGTGTACCAGGGGATCGTCTCCCAGCCCATGCGCTCCTTCAGGCCCTGGATCTCGGCCTGGGGGGCGCGCGAGACGAACGCGAGCGTCGTGTCCCGCGCGTTCAGATGGGCGGGGTGCGCGACCTGGTCGGCGACGAAGGAGCAGCCCACGCAGGCGCGCTCCGGGTACGCGCCGCCCTCCGCGTAGGTGGTGACCTCCGGCCCGTAGAAGGCGCGGTAGACGATCAGCTGGCGGCGGCCCTCG
>DATHVJ010000040.1:0-14826 GCA_035461345.1 Solirubrobacterales bacterium
CACTACGGCAACTCGATCGGGGTGCCGACCGTGGGCGGCGAGGTCTACTTCGAGCCCCCCTACGAGCACAACTGCCTCGTCAACGCGATGTGCGTCGGCCTCGCCCGCGCCGACGGCATGGTCCGCTCGGCGGCGACCGGAGCGGGGAACGCGGTCGTGCTCCTCGGGGCGTCGACGGGCCGCGACGGAATCGGCGGGGCATCGGTGCTCGCGTCGGCCGAGCTCGAGGCCGGAGACGAGAAGCGACCCTCGGTCCAGATCGGCGACCCGTTCGAGGAGAAGAAGCTGATGGAGTGCTGCCTCGAGCTGCTCGATCGCGGCCTCCTCGTCGCGCTCCAGGACCTCGGCGCCGCCGGGCTGACCTCTTCGTCGGGCGAGATGGCGGCTAAGGGCGGCGTCGGCATCGACATCGACGTCGATCGAGTGCCGCTGCGCGAGCCCGGCATGGAGCCGTTCGAGGTGATGGTCTCCGAGTCCCAGGAGCGGATGCTCGCGGTCGTGGAGCCCGACCGCGTGGACGAGGTGATCGCGGTGTGCGAGCGATGGCAGACCGGAGCCGCCGTGATCGGGGAGGTCACCGACACGCGCGCGATCCGCGTCCTGTGCGGCGACGAGGTGGTCGGAGACGTGCCGGTCGAGGCGCTGGTCGACGGCTGCCCGCTCTACGACCTCGAGCCCGAGGAGCCGACGGAATGGATCTACGGTCCCGGCGAGCCCTCGAGCCGGCAGGTACCCGGCCGAACCGGACGCGCAGCGGAGGATTCGGCCGCCATCCTTGTGGCAATACTTGGTGAACCAAGTATTGCCAGCAAGCGGTGGGCGTTCGAGCAGTACGACTCGATCGTCCAGTCCCGCACCGTTCGCAGGCCGGAGCGCGCCGACGCAGCGGTCCTCAAGCTCGAGGGTGGCGGCGCGATCGCGGTGTCGATCGACGGCAACGGGCGCCGGGTCGCGTGCGATCCCTACCTGGGAACGGTCGAGGCGGTGCTGGAGTGCGCGGCGAACCTCGCCTGCGTCGGCGCTGAGCCGCTCGGGGTGACGAACTGCCTCAACTTCGGCAACCCCGAAAACCCGCACGTCGCGTGGCAGCTCGACCGCTCGACCGCGGGGCTGGCCGACGCGTGCGAGGCGCTCGGCGTCCCGGTCGTGGGCGGCAACGTCTCGCTCTACAACGAGACCGACGCCGGCCCGATCTATCCCACGCCGGTGATCGGGATGGTGGGCGAGGTCCCGGACCCGTCCCGCGCCGGCTCGCTGGGCCTGCGCGAGGACGACGCGATCGCGGTCGTCGGGCCGTTCGCGCCGTCGCTTGCAGGCTCCGAGCTGGCGAAGCTCCGCGGCGACCTCGGCCTGGGGCTCCCGGCGCTGCCGATCGACCTCGCGCGGGCGGCGATCGAGCTCGTCCGCGAGGGGGTCCGGGCCGGGAGGCTGGCGTGCGCCCACGACGTCTCCGACGGGGGGCTTGCGTGCGCGCTCGCCGAGTGCGCGATCGCGGGTGGGGTCGGCGTGCGCGCCGACCTCGATCCGATGGTCGAGCTCCGCGGGCTGTCGGGTGAGAGCTGCCTGTTCGGCGAGGGACCCGGCGGGTTCGTCGTCGCGGGCGATCGCTCCGCGATCGAGGAGCTCGTCGCGTCGGTCGGCGAGCAGGGCGCCCTGCTGGTCGGCGAGGCAGGCGGCGCGGTGATCGAGATCTCGGCCGCCGAGGCGGAGCTGACGCTCGGGCTGGAGGTCGCGGAGCGGGCGTGGCGGTCTCTCGGCGCCCGCGTCGAGGCTCGGCCGGCCGCCGCATGACGATCCACTAACATCGTCGCGCGCGGGCGGGGCAGGTGGATCTTTTCGTTTCCGGCGAGACTTGGCGGCGCCGCGCTTGTTGAACCGTTGATGCGAGGGACTCGCACATCCCGGCAGCCGTATGGCGCCGCGTTCGTTTTGACGCCGGTCGCACTCGCCGCGACCGCGGGAGTCGTGGTGCCCGCCGCTCCCGCCGTGGCGGGGGCCGCGCAGCCGAACGTCGTGGCGACCCTCGACGAACTGGGCGAGTGCGCCGGCATCGCCGGACGGGATCCGCGGCCCGAGGGGGCCTACTGCGAATGAGACGGCATTACGTCCTGCTGATGCTGATCTCGGTCGCGGCCCTGCTCGCCGCCCTTCCTTCGCCGGCTGCCGCGGTCAAGAAGCCGAACATTGTCCTGATCACGACCGACGACCAGACGCTGGCGTCGTTCGAGCCGCGGACGATGCCGAAGACGTTCAAGCTGCTGGCCGACAAGGGGACCACGTTCACCGACGCGATCGTGACGACGCCGCTGTGTTGCCCCTCTCGCGCCAGCATGATCACGGGCCAGTACGCCCACAACCACGGGGTGACCTCGAACCGGCTCGGATACGCGGGCCTCGAGGAGAAGGACAACACCCTGCCGGTGTGGCTCGACCGCGCCGGATACAAGACGGCCCATGTCGGCAAGTACCTGAACGGCTACGAGGCGGCGGTGGGGAGCTCGACCGAAGTCGCCCCGGGATGGAACCTGTGGTTCACGACCCAGGGCAGCACCCGGTACTACAGCTATGACGTCTCCGCAAACGGCCGCGAGAAGCACTTCGGCCGCAGCAAGCGCGACTACGTGACCACGGTCATCAACCGCAAGGCGAGGACGCTGATCCGAACCAAGACGCCGCTCAAGGCCCCGCTCTACCTCCAGGTCGACCAGCGCGCGCCGCACACCGAAACCAAGGTCGACAGCGGCGGGCGCTGCGGCGGGCGCGCGGTCCCCGACCGCGCGCACAAGGAGCTGTTCCGCGACGAGCTGCTCCCGCGCCCGCCTTCGTTCAACGAGCTCGACGTCTCGGACAAGCCGTCGTTCATCCAGGGCCGCCTTCCGCTCACCGAGCCCAAGATCAGGAAGCTGACGAAGCGCCACAGCTGCGGCCTCGCCGCCCTGCGAGCCGTCGACGAGGGGGTACGAGGGATCGTCAAGAGCCTCGAGAAGACCGGCGAGCTCGACAAGACGGTGATCGCGTTCACCTCGGACAATGGGTACTTCGACGGCGAGCACCGGATCGGCGCCGGCAAGATCTATCCCTACGAGGAGGGGATCCGAGTCCCGCTCGTGATCCGCATGCCCGACAAGTACAAGGGCGGCGGCGAACGGATCCCGGAGATCTCGGCGCCGGTCGCGAACATCGACCTCGCGCCCACCTTCCTCGAGCTGGCGCGCGGGAGGCCGTGCGGCGGCGGTGGCGAGTGCCGAACGCTGGACGGCCGCTCGCTGATCGACCTGCTCGGCGGCACGAGCGGCTTTCCCGACGACCGCGCGATCGTGACCGAGTTCGACGTCGGCAACAACACAAGCCAGGAGGACGGCCTGTGCCGGTACGCGGGGGTGCGGGTCCCGAGCGCGGTCTTCGTGGAGCACACGATCGCCAGGGACTCCGAGGGCTGCCTGCCGACGCCGGAGCGCGAGCTGTACGACCTCGAGGAAGACCCGTTCCAGCTCGAGAACCTCGCGCGCCGCAGGGCGGCGGCCGGGCTGGAGGCGTCGATGAAGCGCCGCCTCGACGGGCTGCGCGACTGCGCCGGCATCGGCGGCCGTGACGACCGCGTCGACGGCCGCCCGTACTGCGAGTAGCTTCCCCTACTCGACCTGGATCGTCCCGACCATCCCCAGCTCGCGGTGGTTGCCGATCGTGCACACGATCGAGTACTCACCGCGGTCGACGTTCACCTTCAGCTCGGCGCTGTCCCCCGCGGCGACATCGGGCGTCGCCGCGAGCTCCTTCGACGCCTGCTCGGGGTCGGAGCCCTCCTCGATCGTCAGGTTGTGAACGGTCGAGCCGGTGTTGTCGGTGGTCAGGGTGTCCCCCGCCTTGACGCTGGGGTCGTTCGGAATGAACTCGAACTCGGTCATCTCCACGGTTTGCGCTCCGCCCCCGCCGCCGGCAGCGGTCGTCTCCTGCGTCGCCGCCGCGGTCGTCCCACCGTCGTCGTCATCGTCGCCGCCGCAGCCCGCGGCGATCGCCGCGACGACGACTACGAGGGCGAGTGGAAGAACGCGCAACGAGCGCATGAACGCCTCCTTCGACGGACCGAGTTCAACAGTCAATCTACAGTCCGCTCGCCGGTGCCGCTGCTACGCTAGCCAGCGCAGGTGGTTGCCTGCGGCGAATCCCTTTCTCGGCAAGGCATCGACAAAACCATCGACGCCTCGACACCGTGAGCGAGCGGCGTATTCCGGACCGTGACGGCCCGCGCGATGAATGCGGCGTGTTCGGCGTACACGCGCCCGGACACGACGTCGCCCGGCTCGCCTACTTCGGCCTCTACGCGCTCCAGCATCGGGGCCAGGAGTCGGCCGGGATCGCGACCTGCGAGGGAGGGCACATCACGACGCTGCGCGACCTCGGCCTCGTCTCGCAGGTGTTCGACGAGCAGAAGCTGCAGGCGCTGTCCGGCGACATGGCAATCGGCCACGTGCGCTACTCGACGACCGGCGGCGGGGCGTGGGAGAACGCGCAGCCGGTGTGGCGGGCGGATCGGCGCGAGGTGGCGCTCGCTCACAACGGCAACCTGACGAACGCGGTCGAGCTGTACAACGAGCTGCGCGAGCGAGGGCTGTCGTTCCGCGGCACCTCGGACTCGGAGATCATCGCCGCGCTGCTGTCGGTCAGCGAAGCGGACAAGATCGAGGACGCCGTCGCAGAGGTGATGCCGCGACTGGAGGGCGCGTACTCGACCGTCGTGATGACCAAGCACGCGGTCGTCGCCTTCCGCGACCCGCACGGGGTGCGGCCGCTGTCGCTCGGGCAGATCGACGACCGCTACGTCGTCGCCTCGGAGAGCTGCGCGTTCGACATCATCGGCGCGAAGCTGCTGCGCGAGGTCAACCCGGGCGAGCTCGTGTCGCTGACCGAGCGCGGGCTCGAGGTGCGCGAGGCGGTCCCGTCGTCGGAGCCCGCATGCTGCGTGTTCGAGCACATCTACTTCTCGCGCCCCGACACGCGGCTCGAGGGCAAGGTGCTGCAGCAGGTGCGCGGGAGGATGGGCGAGATCCTGTGGCGGGAGGCGCCGGTCGAGGCGGACTTGGTGATCTCGGTCCCGGACTCCGGCAATCCGGCCGCGAACGGGTTCGCCCGCGCGTCGGGCATCCCGCAGGATGACGGCCTGATCAAGAACCGCTACGTCGCCCGCACCTTCATTCAGCCGGGCCAGGAGCTGCGCAAGCACGGGCTGCGGATGAAGTTCAACCCGCTGCCGGAGATCGTCGCCGGCAACCGCGTCGTCGTGGTCGACGACTCGATCGTGCGCGGCAACACCACACGGCAGATCGTCGGGATGCTCAAGGACGCCGGCACGCGCGAGGTGCACCTCCGGATCTCGGCGCCGCCGATCCGCCATCCCTGCCACTACGGGATCGACATGTCGACCCGGGAGGAGATGATCGCCCACGGGCGCAGCGTCGAGGAGATCGCGCGGGAGCTCGGCGCCGACTCGCTCGCGTACCTGTCGATCGAGGGCGTTTACGAGGCGGTCGGGACCCCGGCGGAGCATCACTGCGACGCGTGCTTCACCGGCGACTACCCGCTGGGCGACCCCGAGTCGGCGAACGGGAAGTTCGCCTTGGAACAAATTCCGGTCGAATCCTCCGCTCCCGCTCGCGCCTGAAACACCATTGACGGACAGGCGCTCGCTCTCGCGTCCGGTTCGACCGGGTGAGGTACAGGTCCGGTGAGTTTCCGCATCGCTGTTCTCGCCTCGGGCGGCGGGACCAACCTGCAGGCGATCCTCGACAAGCTGCACGGCCGGGACGGGATCGAGGTTGTCGGCGTGGCGTCGAACCGGCCTGCCGCGAGGGCGCTCGAGCGCGCGCGCGAGGCGGGAGTGGAGACCGAGGTCTTCGAGCGCGATCGATACCCGGATCGCGCGGCGCGCGACGAGGCGATCGGCGACTGGCTCGCCGAGCGCGAGGTCGCGCTGGTCGTGCTGGCCGGATACATGGAGCTGATGTCGACGGCATTCGTGGAGCGGTTTCGCAACCGGATCATCAACGTGCACCCGGCGCTGCTGCCGTCGTTTCCGGGACTGGAAGCGGTCCAGCAGGCGCTCGACCACGGGGTCAAGGTGACCGGGGTGAGCGTGCACTTCGTCGACGAGGGACTGGACTCGGGGCCGATCATCCTCCAGCGGGCGATCGAGGTCCCGGACTCCCGCGATTGGGATGAGCTCGAGGAGCGGATCCACGCCGTGGAGCACGAGTTGCTTCCGCGGGCGATCCGCCTGATCGCCGCGGGCGCCGTGCAGCTGGACGAACGCAACTCGCGCGTGGTGCGGATAGAGCGGGCGGTCCCGTAGGCACGGCTTGCGGCGCGGCGGCGCCCCCGCATACACTCGGCGTCCTCGCCCAAGCCACCTCCCGGGAGCTGTCGAACTGAGCACACAGACCTCCGCCACCGACGCCGGCGGCCCCCTGGGTGCCCCGGTCAGCGTGCGCCGGGCGCTGATCTCGGTCTCGGACAAGACCGGGATCGCCGAGTTCGCGCGCGGGCTGGCCGACCTGGGGGCCGAGATCGTGTCGACGGGCGGCACCGCGGAGGCGCTGCGAGAGGCGGGCATCGAGGTTCGGTCGGTTGAGGAGCTGACGGGCTCGCCCGAGATCCTCGACGGTCGGGTGAAGACGCTGCATCCGCGCCTGTACGCCGGGTTGCTCGCGGTCCGGGACGAGCCCGAGCACGCGGAGACGCTCGAGGCGGAGGGAATCGAGCCGATCGATCTCGTGTGCGTGAACCTGTATCCCTTCGAACAGGCTGTTTCGCGTGCCGACGTGAGCGAGGCCGAGGCGGTCGAGAACATCGACATCGGCGGCCCGACGATGATCCGTGCCGCGGCCAAGAACCACCGCTACGTGGCGGTGGTCGTGAAGCCGGAGAGCTACGACGCGGTGTTGGCGGAGCTGCAGGAGGCGGGAGGCACGATCTCCGGGGAGACGCGTCACTGGCTCGCGAACGAGGCGTTCGCGCTCACGGCACACTACGACGCTGCGATCAGCCGCTGGTTCGGGGCGCGCTACGAGGCCTTCCCGGGATACCTGGCGGTGGCGCTGGAGAAGTTCCTCGACCTCTCCTACGGCGAGAACCCGCACCAGCGCGCCGCCCTGTACACGGAGGTCGGCGCGCGCACCCACGTCCTGTCGCGGGTCGCAAAGCTGCACGGGCGGGCGCTGTCGTTCAACAACGTCCTCGATCTCGACTCGGCGCGGCGGCTGCTGGCCGAGTTCGACGGCCCCGCGTGCGTGATCGTCAAGCACAACAACCCGTGCGGGGTGGCCGAGGCGGAAACGATCGACGCGGCGCACGCCAGGGCGCTCGCGTGCGACCCGCTGTCGGCGTTCGGCGGGGTGGTGGCGCTCAACCGCGAGGTCGGGGCGGCGCTCGCCGAGCGCCTGCACGAGACGTTCATCGAGGTACTGATCGCGCCCGGGTACGAGGACGGAGCGCTCGACGTCCTGCGCCAGAAGGAGGCGGTCCGGATCATGGAAGACGCCGAGCAGCGCGCGTACGAGACCCCGGATCGCGACGTGAAGCGGGTGCGCGGCGGGCTGCTGATCCAGGAACCGGACCGGAGCGCGGACGCGCGCGAGACGATGCACGTGGTGACGCAGGCCGAGCCCGACGACGCCCAGTGGGAGGACCTGCTGTTCGCGTGGCGGGTCGCGCGCCACGTGCGCTCGAACGCGATCGTGATCGCGAAGGACAGGGCGACGATCGGGATCGGCGCCGGGCAGATGAGCCGCGTGGATTCGGTCCGGATCGCGATCGACAAGGCGCGGGCGGCCAGGGGTGACGACGCGGACTCGGTGCTCGCGGGATCGGTGGTCGCCTCGGACGCGTTCTTCCCGTTCGCCGACGGCCCCGAGGCGGCGATCGAGGCGGGCGCCATCGCCTTCATCCAGCCCGGTGGGTCGGTGCGCGACAAGGAGGTGATCGCCGCCTGCGACGCCGCCGGCGCGGCGATGGTCGTCACCGGCCGCCGTCACTTCCGCCACTAGCGGGAGCGTCGTGGCCGAGCTGCATGTGCTGCGGGTCTTCTGCGCTCCCGATGGGAGCGGCGGCAACCCGCTGGGCGTCTTCCTCGACGGGGCCGAGGTGCCGAACGCCGAGCGGCAGCGGGTCGCGGCTGATCTCGGCTTCGCGGAGACGGTGTTCGTCGACGATCCGGCCGAGGGCCGGGTGCGGATCTTCACCCCGGTCGAGGAGCTCGACTTCGCCGGCCACCCGATGGTCGGGACGGCGTGGCTGCTCGCCCGCGAGCGCGAACCGGTGAGCCGGCTGCGGCCCCCGGCTGGGGAGGTCCCGGCGCGACACGAGGGCGAGCTGACGTTCGTCGCCGGGCGACCGGAGTGGGGGCCGGCATGGGAGTTCGTGGAGGTCGACTCGCCGCGCGAGGTGGATCGCCGCGACGGCCCGCCGGGCGGGAAGTCGCTGGTCGGGGTGTGGGCGTGGATCGACGAGGAGCGCGGCGTGATCCGCGAGCGCGTGTTCGCCCCCGAGATCGGAATCGTCGAGGACGAGGCGACCGGCTCGGCGGCGGTGAGGCTCGGCGTCGTCCTCCAGCGCCCGCTCGAGATCCACCAGGGCGTCTACGGCTCGCGCATCAGCGCCCGGCCGCTCGACGACGGCATGGTCGAGATCGGGGGCCGAGTGGAGCTGGACGCGGCACGCGAGTACCCGGCGTGACGGATCTCACGGGCTCCCCGCCATCATGTAGCTGCCCCCGTGGCGTAATTGGTTAACGCGCCGGCCTTTTAAGCCGTGCGATCCCGGTTCAAGTCCGGGCGGGGGCATCCCATCCGACGACACGCGAAGACAGTGGCCTGACAGACCGGGCAGTCTGCCGCTGCGAGGGATTGCCGTGGGTTCGAGCGGGCGCTCAACACCCGCAGCACCGACCTGGCGCTGCTCGCGCCACCCTTCCGGCCGGGCAAGGGCGGCAGCCCGCCCGGTCGCTGAGGGCCCCGCGCTCGGCTCTCATGAGAGCGCGCGCTCGAACACCGTCTCCAGGCATGGACGCCCGGGCTCGGGGCTAGGCACCGCACGCTCGAGCCGCATACGGGAGGCGCGCCGGTCGATCACAATCGTGGCGATCTGGTTGTCGAAGAACGGCCCGTCCGTGATCCGCCAGCGGATCGTCGGCTCCTCGACGTTCGCCGCCCGAGCGAGGGCGCGCCCGATGACGGCGGCCGCCCGAGACACCCCCACCTTGACCCCCTTGCGCTCGTGCGAGTCCAGTGCGTTGCGAAACGGAGAGCACACGGCCTGATACACGTGGCTCCGCACCCCCGCTGAGGACCGGAACGCGACATCGGCGAGGTAGGCGTGATGCACGTCTCCGGACAGGACCCCGATCGTCACAGGGGGGTCGCCGCGGCGCCCGGCCCCGACCTCCTCCAGGAGCTCGGCCATGCGTTGGAACGAGGACTGGAACGCCGCCCAGTGGTCGAGGTCGAGCGCACGCCTGATCCGCTCGCCGATGCGCGCCGCCCGCGGGCCCCACGCCCCCGCGCACACGGCCTCGTTCCACGCCTCGAGGAAGTGAAGTCCCGGCCCGAGCAGGAACGGGTCCGTCGTCGCGATCAGCAGATGGTCGAACTCTCCAGCCGCGTGCTTCACGATCCACGCCCACTCCTCCTCGTCGAAGATCGAGCGCCGTCCTCGCAGGACGCGTCCGGTTCGGTCGTCGGCGACCAGGACCCTGACGCGGTCGATGTCGGTGCAGAAGCTCCAGCGCTTCCCCTCGGCCACCCGCTCCTCGTGCTCCGCAAAGCGGCGCAGGACCGGCTCCGGGTCCGCGGCCTCTCGAACCTCACGGTACTCCGGGTTCTGCTCGAGGTCACGGGGCGACAGGTTGCCGAGGTGCTGGTAGACCCAGTACGACATCAGCCCGCCGACGGCACGGTCGCGCCACCACGGCCGCGACCGCATCTCCTCGATCCATTGCTCGGAGATCATCCAGTCGTCGTGCATGTCGTGATCGTCGATGACCATCGCGACGGGGACCGTCGACAGAAGCCACCGGATCACCGGTTCCCCCCAGCTCTCGAGATACAGGCGTGTGTACTCCTCGTAGTCGGCGACGTCCTCGCCGGGCGGTTTCGAGACGTCCCGGTGAGAGCGGATCCAGCTCCGGGTTTCGGGGGAGCCCTCGTCGACGTAGACCTGGTCTCCGAGTAGCAGGAGCTGGTCCGGCCACCTCGCCCGCCTCCCTTCGAGCATCTCGAGCGCCAGCGTGCGCAGCGCGTCGTGCTCCCTTCCCTCCGGATGCTCGTCCTTGCTCAGCGTGTACGGCGGGTGGTGCGGGAGCGCCACTCTGCACGAGCCGAACACGACCTCGATCGGGCCGCTTCCGGCGCGCGTCCTGATCACGCTGGGCGGGAAGCGAGAGCCCGGCTCGGGCCACCGGCGGGTCCCGTCGAGCGACACCTCGTACTCGGTCCGAGTGCCCGGATCCAGATCACCGACCCGCACCAGCGCGTAGTGGTGGCCGTCGACCGGGAAGGTCCGCGCGGAGGACCCGAGCACCTCGACCTCGCACGGCGCCGATGTCTCGACCCACACCGTCGCCTCGTCGGAGCCGACGTAGCGGAGCACCGGGCCTAGTACGAGCTCGCTCATGCGCTTGCGCTACCCGGCGTGGCGCGCTTCTAGGCGTCGCCGGTCGGTCGGCGCGCGGCGAGGCGCCAGATACAGTGCGACCGTGTCCCTGCACCCGGCCGAGAACCGCGGCTACCGCGAGCTGTACCTGACGGGTCGCCAGCTCGTCGAGCGCTGGAGCCGGGTGGCCGACGCTCTGGCGGGCGACGCCGCCGAGGAGCCCCTGCGCAGCACCTCGAACGCCGTGCGGGAGATGCTCCTCGAGCTGGAGCCCGCGAGCGCGCGCTACGGGCTGTACGGCCGCGTCGCCGCGCAGGGAACCGGAGGGCGGATCGGCGCCGTGCGGGCGGCCGTCGGCGACCGCTTCCTAGAGCGAAACCAGGCGCTGCGGCTCGCCGTCGACGACCTCGAGCACGTCATGACCCTGCTCGCCTACCTCGCGGCGGTCAGCGACGCCCGTGGCCACGCCGATCTGGCCCAGTTCGCCCGCTCGTGGGAGCGGCGGCTGGTCGCGCACGCGAACGCCGTGCGGCGCGCGGTCGTTGAGCTCGGCGCCGACCCGAACGCCGCCACCAAGCCGCTCGACCTCTCTCCCGTGGGCCGCGCCGCGCACCTCGGGGCGCAGGCGGTGGGCACCGTGGGCGAATGGGTCGACCGCCGGGTTGGAGGCTCCTAGCCCGGCCTTGTCGCGGGATCCCGGGCGGGACGAGGTCAGCTCAACTCTGGGAGACCCTCGTCCGAGGTCGAGGCCTCGGCGTGGAGCTTGCGGGTGATGCGACCGGCGCGGCGGGCGGCGTACCCGGCCTCGACGGCGCTGCGCATCGCCGTGGCCATCCGGATGGGGTCCTCGGCGCGCGCAACGGAGCTCGACAGCAGCACCGCGTCGCACCCGAGCTCCATCGCCAGCGCGGCGTCCGAGGCCGTGCCGATCCCGGCGTCGAGGATCACCGGCACCCGCGCCGCCTCGACGATCAGGCGGATGTTGTACGGGTTGCGGATCCCCATCCCGGAGCCGATCGGCGAGCCGAGCGGCATCACCGCAGCGCACCCCGCCTCCTCGAGCCGGCGGGCGAGGATCGGGTCGTCGTTCGTGTACGGAAGGACCGTGAACCCGTCGTCGACGAGCGTCTCCGCGGCTTCGATCAGCTCGACCGCGTCCGGGAACAGGGTGCGGTCGTCCCCGATCACCTCGAGCTTCACCCAGTCCGTCTCGAAGGCCTCGCGCGCGAGGCGCGCGGTGCGAACGGCGTCCCGAGCCGTGTAGCAGCCGGCGGTGTTCGGCAACGCGAACGCCCGGAGCCCGTCGATCACGTCGAGCACCGACCCCTTTGCCAGCGGGTCGACGCGCCTCAGGGCAACGGTCACGATCTCCGCCCCGGAGGCGGCCACGGCGCGCTCGAGATCCTCGAGCGACCGGAACCCGCCCGTCCCGACGATCAACCGCGACCCCCATTCGCGTCCCCCAAGCTCCCAGGACTCAGCGGACGTCGTGTCGCCCGCGACCCCGCGGGAGCGGACGCGAAGCGGAGCATCTCGCGGGAGTGATTCTTCATCCACCCTGAATCGCCTCCACGACCTCGACCCGCTGACCGTCCGAGAGCGGCGTCCCGTCCCAGCCGCTGCGCGGCACGACCTCGCCGTCGACGGCCACCGCGACCCCCCTGCGGCCCGAATCGGCGCCGGCCATCGCGACCGCGTCGCCGACGGTCGCGCCGTCGGCGAGCTCCACCCGGTCACCGTTCAGCTCGACGATCATCGCGCCACCGCCGCCTCGAAGCGCTCGACCCCCATCGGAAGCGCGGCCGACGGAGGCCGCTCGCCGACCAGCAGCGCGGCGACCGCATCCGCCGTCACCGGGGCGAGCAGGATCCCGTTGCGGTAGTGCCCGGTGGCGATAACGAGCCCGTCGAGGGCGCCGCCGCCGATGATCGGGGAGTTGTCCGGGGTCCCAGGCCGCAGGCCGGCGACCGCCTGCGTCAGCTCGAGCTCGGCGATCTCCGGAAGCACGCGGTACGCCTCGCGAAGCAGCTCGTACACGCCCCCCGCAGTCACCGCCACGTCGAACCCACGCTCCTCGACGGTCGCCCCGAGCACCACCCGGCCGTCGCCGCGAGGGACCACGTACACCCTCTCGGTCGCGACGATCCGCTGGCACACCGGCTGCTCGGCGGGGCTGCGCAGGGCGACGACCTGGCCCTTGACCGGGCGCACAGGCGGGCGGGCCTCCGCCGGGAGCCACCCGGCGGCGCCGGACCAGCTCCCTGCCGCCAGCACTACCCGGGACGCCCGCAGCTCGCGCCCGTCCGCCGTCCGGACCCCAGCGATCACGCCGCCGACGACCAACCCCTCGCGCGCCTCGGTCGCGGGCAGCACCTCGACCCCCGCGCGCTCGGACGCCGCGGCGAGCGCCGGCATCAGCGAGGCCGGGTCCACCTCCGCCTCGTCGGCCGCGTGGACGCCCGCCGTGCACGCCGGCGACAGCCCCGGCTCCAGCTCTCGCAGGCGCGCGGGACGCATCCACGTCGCGTCGAGCCCCAGCGAGCGCTGCAGCTCGTGGCGGCGGCGAAGCTCCTCGGCCTCGTCGCGGTCGAGCGCGACGTGCAGGGCGCCGCAGCGGCGGTAGGCGACCTCGCGCCCCGAAGCCCGCTCGAGCTCGGCGACGAACGAGGGATAGGCCCGGGCCGAGGCCAGGCTGAGCTCGAGCAGCGCCTCCTCCCCCCACGACGCCTCCCCCACCGGCGCGAGCATGCCCGCGGCGACGCGCGAGGCCCCCGAGCCCGGCGTTTCGCGATCGATCACGCGCACCGACAGCCCCCGCTGGGCGGCGCGCCACGCGCTCGCCAGGCCGATCACGCCCGCCCCGACGATCAGTACGTCGCTCGGTTCGGTCTCGGTGCGTCGCACTACCGGCCTCCTACCCGGGCGGGCCGGCTCCGCACCACCATCCCTGCGCCGGCATTACCCGGATCAGGTTCAGACGGTCGGCGGCGCCCCAGCCGCCCTCTCAGCCCGTTGCGCCGGGCTCCCGTTCGCATTACCAATCGTACCCGTGAGCGCCACTGGGCCTAGGCTTCCCGGCGTGGCCCTACCCCTTGCCGAGCGTCACCCGCGCCTGGCCGCCGCGCGCGTGTACTTCGTGTGCGAGGCGCGGCCCCGGGGCGCCGGACCCGAGGCGCTGCTCGACGCTGCGCTCGACGCCGGGGTCGGGATGATCGAGCTGCGAGAGAAGTCCGCCGGGGACGACGCCGCGCTCGTCGAGGCCGCGCGCCCGTTCCGCGACGCGGCCGAGTCCCACCGCGTGCCGCTGATCCTCAACGACCGCCCCGACCTCGTCGAAGCTTGCGGCGCCGACGGGGTCCACGTCGGCCAGGGCGACGCCCCGGTCGTCGAGGCCAGGCGCGCCCTCGGGCCGGAGCACATCATCGGGCTCTCGACGCACTCCATGCAGCAGATCGCCGAAGCATGCTCCGCAGCCCCGGAGGCGAGGCCCGACTACATCAGTGTCGGGCCGGTGTGGGAGACGCCGACCAAGGAGGGACGCCCCGCGACCGGGCTGGGCTTGATAGAGCACGCGGCGCGGAAGGCCACGCTGCCGTGGTTCGCGATCGGCGGCATTGACACGACCAACGTGGGAGACGTCGTCGCGGCCGGAGCCGAGCGGATCGTCATCGTCCGCGCCGTTCGCGACGCGGACGACCCGGGCGCCGCGGCAGGCGCGCTGCGCGAGGCGGTCGAGGCGGGCACGGAGGTGTGGGAGTGACCGGCAGCCGCGAGCGCAAGCGGGCAGAGCGGCGCAAGCGCAAGCAGCGCTCGGCACGGCCCGACCGCGAGCAGGATCCCGTTGCCGGGGCGGACGGGAACGGCCCCGGCGGACCCGAGCTGAGCCGCTCCGAGCTCAAGGACCGCGCCGCGCGAGAGGCGCTCGAGCCGCTCGCCGAGGGCGAGCGCCCGGCGGCGGTGACCGTGGGGGCGGTCGTCGCATCGTTGATCGCGGTCGTGTTCTGGGGGTCCGCCGCGGTCGCCCTGTTCACCGACACCGAGGTCGGCGGCACGGAGCCCGAGGTCGCGCCGCTGATCCTGTTCGCCGCGATCCTGACGCTGATGGCGTGGGGAATGTGGCGGGCGCGGTACTGGGCCGTGCTCGGGTTCCAGGCGCTGCTCGCCCTGATCATGCTCGCCGCGGGG
>DATHVJ010000041.1:0-11574 GCA_035461345.1 Solirubrobacterales bacterium
GACCTTGCGGTCGTAGCCGAGCAGCTCGGCGAGGCGACCGAAGTCGAGCACCTCCTGATGGTCGAGGCCGACGAGGGCGGAGAGGGTTCGGTCTAGGGCCTGTTCGGAGTCGACCACGCTGTAGTCGCGCACCGTCGCCGCGCGATCGGCCATCACGCCGACCACCGTCTCCTCCAGCCGCATCTCGATCAGCCGCCCCTCCGTGCCGAGCTCGATGATGTAGCGCTCGACCTCGGTGGCCATCCTGGTCACCAGCTCGGCGCGCTGCAGGACCGCGAGCACGTCGTGCAGAACCCCGCCGCCCTCGAATTCGAGCGCGGTCAGCCTCGCCGAGACCTGGTCGAGGCGGGCGCGGTACTTCTCCAGCGTCGCGAGGCCCTGGTTCGCCTTGCTGAGGGCCGTCGGGATGTCCTGGAGGATGTACTTCATCCCCTCGAGGTAGAGCGAGACGACGTCGCGGCGCTCCGAGATCGAGATCACGAGCGACCGCGTCTGCTTCGAGACCCGGTCCGCGGTGCGGTGGCGCGTCCCGGTCTCCATCGACACGATCGTCGGATCGGGCATCAGCTGCACGTTCGCCCACGAGATCTTGCTCGCGTCGGGGTCGAGGACGATCGCCCCGTCCATCTTCGCCACCTGGTAGAGCAGCGCCGGCGTGTAGTCGATGTCGAGCTTGATCCCGCCGGAGAACAGGAACGAGATGTCCTCCGGCTCCCCGAGCACGATCAGGCCGCCGCTGCGGGCGTGGACGATGTTGTCGATGCCCTCCCGGAGCGGCGTCCCGGGCGCGACCATGTCTAGGGCGCGCAGCAGACGGGGGTCCTGACGTGCCTCCAGCTCGTTCAACTCGTCCCCGGGCAGCGGCGGCATCGTCGTGAGCCATCATGGCAAAAGGCGCTGCACCTTGCGGACCGGCGAATTCCGTGTGGAAAGCTCGGAATACCGCCTGTCAAGCGGCTTCGGTGAGCCGCCCCGAGAACGCCGCCCTGAGCGCGCGGTCGAGGCCGGGCTGCGCGTCCAGGCCCTCGATCGACTCCGAGGCCGGCGGGCCGATCACGGACCGCAGGCCGAACTTCAGCGCCTCCGCCACCCGCCGCTCGGGGTGCGCCACGTGGCGCAGCTCGCCGGTCAGGCCGATCTCGCCGAAGCACGCCCGGGGCTGGCCGGACCCGTCGACCAGCGGCGCCCCGCGATGGGCCGAGGCGAGCGCTAGCCCGACGGCGAGATCGGCGCCGGGCTCGTCGACCCGTACCCCGCCGGCGACGTTGACGAACACGTCCGCGCTCGACAGCGAGACACCCGCGTGCCGGCCGAGCACCGCGAGCACGAGGCTGAGCCGGTTGCGATCGATTCCGGTCGCGATCCGGCGCGGCGGCACGATCTCGGTCGGCGCGACGAGCGCCTGGACCTCGACGAGCAGCGGCCGGGTTCCCTCCATCGCGCACAGCACACACGATCCCGGCGCGGAGGTCGCCTCGCCGACGAACCGCGCCGACGGGTCCGCGACCTCGGTCAGCCCGCCCGAACGCATTTCGAACACCGCCACCTCGCTCGTCGCCCCGAAGCGGTTCTTGAGCGCCCGCAGGGTCCGGTAGCTGCGCTCGCGCTCGCCCTCGAACATCAGCACGCAATCGACCAGGTGCTCGAGCGCGCGCGGCCCCGCAAGCGAGCCCTCCTTTGTCACGTGGCCGACGACGACGACCGCGACGCCGAGCCGCTTGCCCGCCTCCATCAGCGCGGCGGCCGACTCGCGCACCTGGGACACCGACCCCGGCGCGCCCGACGCCTCGTCGGCGTGCAGGGTCTGGACCGAGTCGACGATGCAAACGTCGGGCCGCTCGGACTCGAGCGCCGCGATCACCGCCGCGAGTCGGGTCTCGGCGATCACGGGGACGGCGAGCGCGTGCTCGCCGAGCCGCTCGGCGCGCAGCCGCACCTGGGACGCGGACTCCTCCCCGGAGACATAGAGCGTTCGGCGGCCCGCTGCCGCCAGGTTCCCGAGCGCCATCGCGGCGACCGTGCTCTTGCCGATCCCCGGCGAGCCCCCGAGCAGGATCAGCGACGCAGGGACGATCCCGCCGCCGAGAACGCGGTCGAGCTCGCCGATCCCGGTCCGCAGCCGCGCGACCTCGGGCGCCTCGACGTCGCGCAGCGGCACCGAGCGCGGGGCGTCGGCGCCCGACGCACGCCTGCGGCCGCCGCGCCGCGGGGCGGCCGCCTGCTCGGTGAGCGTGTTCCACTCACCGCACCCCGGGCACTGCCCGGTCCACGTCAGCGCCTGCTGGCCGCACTCGCGGCATACGTAGCGTGACTCGGAGCGTGGCATGGAGCGTCCGATCGTAGGAAGCGAGCCCGACGCCACTTCGCCCCTCGATGTCGTGCGGTAGATTCCGCCCCGGCAAGGAGGCGGAGGAGATGTGCGGGACATCCACAGCGCTGCGCCGGCGGCGGGCTACGCTCGCCTCGATCACGGTCCTGCTCGCCGCGATCGCCGCGACGCTAGGCGCCGCCGCGCCGCGCGCCGCGGCCGACGAGATCCCGAGCGCACTCGGCATTCCCTGCTCGCCCGGACCCGGAGGGGTCCAGAAGTGCACCGGCTCGATCGCCACGCGGGTGCCGAGCTGGGACGGGGTGCCGCTCGACGTCGACCTCACCTTCCCGCCGGCCACCCAGGACGGCCCCCACCCGCTGATCGTCTACCTCCACGGATGGGGCGGAAGCAAGAACTCCGCGGCGATCGACACCGACGGCCTCGCTCGCGAGGGCTACGCCGTGATGGCGTACTCGGCGCGCGGGTTCGGCGACTCCTGCGGTTCGGAGGCGTCCCGCGACGCACCCGGCTGCGCGCGCGGCTGGATCCACCTCGCCGACGCGCGGTTCGAGGCGCGCGACACCCAGCACGTGGCTGGGCTGCTTCACGACGCCGGCCTCGTCGAGCGCGGGATCGGGGTCACCGGCGACTCGTACGGCGCCGGCCAGTCGCTGATCCTCGCGGCGCTCCGCAACCGCGTCATGCGCCCGAACGGCAAGCTGCGGCGGTGGCGCAGCCCCGACGGCGAGCGGATGCGGATCGCGGCCGCCGCACCGCGCATCGGATGGTCGGACCTCGCCGCAGCGCTGACACCGAACGGCTCCACGCTCGACTTCCGCAGCCACAACCCGTACCGGATGCCGGCCGGGGTGCCCAAGGACTCCTACCTCACGGGGCTGTTCATCACCGGCCGGACGAGTGGCTTCTACGCGCCGCCCGGCGAGGACCCCGAGGCCGACATCCCGGAGCAGTTCGACCTGCTCCAGGGGGGTGAGCCCTACGACTCCAACCCGGCGCTGCGCGAGCTCGTGCGCAACACGAAGCGATACCACTCCGCCTACTACGTCGAGCAGGGTGCCCCGCGCCGCAAGCGCGAGCGCCCCGCGCCGCTGCTGATCTACAACGCGTGGACCGACGACCTGTTCCCCGCCGACGAGGCGATCCGGTTCGCGAAGCGCGCCCAGGTGCGGCACCCCGGATCGAAGCTGTCGCTGTTCTTCGCCGACGGCTTCGGCCATCCCCGAGCGACCTTCCACGACACCCCCGGGATCGAGGAGGCGCGCGACGCGCTGTTCGCCCGCTACCTGATGGGCGAGCCCGGGGGCAGGCTGCCGCGCGTCCAGACCTACACCCAGAACTGCGCCGGCGAGCCCGCGGGGCCGTTCCGGACCCGCAACTGGCGTAAGCAGCATCCCGGCGAGGTCAGGTTCTCGACCCGCGAGTCGCAGCGCTTCACCTCGGAGGGCGGCGACCCCGCGACCGCGCGGGCGGTCGACCCGATCTTCGGCGGCGGTGGAAGCTGTCGCACCGTGGACGCCGTCGACGACCCAGGCGCCGCGACCTACCGGCTCCCGGCGGCGAGCGGCGGCGGGTACACCCTGATTGGCTCGCCGACGGTGATCGCGAAGCTGCGCACGGTGGGCCAGTTCGCGCAGGTCGCCGCGCGGCTGTGGGACGTCGCGCCCGACGGCACCCAGACGCTCGTCGCCCGCGTCGTCTATCGCCCCGGCGATCGCGACGGAGATCACGTGTTCCAGCTTCACCCCAACGGGTGGCGCTTTGAGCCCGGCCACGTGCCGAAGCTCGAGCTGCTGGGCCAGGACGCCGACTACGCCCGGCCCTCGAACGGCTCCGGGTTCGCCGTCACGGTGAGGAAGCTGGCGCTGGAGCTCCCGGTGCGCGACCGGCCGGGCACCGGCCCCGTACGCCGCTACTCGCCGCCGAAGTAGCGCTCAGCCCAGCCCCAGCGTCAACGCGAGCTCGTCGAGCTGGCGCTCGGTGCCGGCTGCGTCGGCCGGCTCGATGTAGAACGTGCAGCGGTGAACGCCGGCCTGCTCGCCGCGCTCGATCAGCTCGGGGTCGGGTTTGGCGCCCGACAGGGTGACGGGAATCGGTTCCCGCCCCGCCTCGGCCGCGAGCCGCGCCAGCTCCTCGAGCCTCTCGCTGAGTCCCGTTACGCGGTTCGGCATCCACTCGTCGCCGTACGCGACGACCCGCTCGAGGACGCGCCGACCGTTGCCGCCCACCAGCACCGGCGGATGCGGCTGCTGGACCGGCTTCGGCCAGCACCAGATCGGATCGAAGTCGACGTGTTCGCCGTGGTAGGAGGCCTCGTCCTCGGTCCAGATCGCCTTCATCGCCTCGATCCGCTCGCGCATCAGCGCGAACCGCCGCCTGGGCTCTGTGCCGTGGTCCTCCATCTCCTCCTCGTTCCAGCCCGCGCCGACCCCGAACAGGAGCCTCCCGTCCGAGATCCGGTCGAGCGACGCGACCTCCTTCGCGGTGATGATCGGGTCGCGCTCGATGACGAGGCAGATGCCGGTCGCGAGCAGGAGCGTCGACGTCGCGGCCGCGGCCGCGGTCAGCGCGACGAACGGGTCGTAGGTGCGGCTGTACGGCCGCGGCAGCTCGCCGCCCGCCGGATATGGGGTGCGCCGGCTCACGGGGATGTGGGTGTGCTCGGGGAGGAACAGCGACTCGAACCCGCGCTCCTCTACTATGCGCGCGATCGTCGTCGGGTCGGCGGCCTCGTCGGTGAGGAAGATCGCGATCCCGTAGCGCATCTCGCGAATCCGCTCAGTAGCGGAGCAGCGCGACCACCCCGTCGTGCTCGTCGAGGGCGGCGGCCGGCTCTCCCTCAAGCGGGGTGACCCGCGCGCCGGTTTCGAGCGCTCGCTCGATCATCAGCTCGGCGACCGGCAGGCCGTCCTGGCCCAGTGGGGGGCCTTCGTACGCCAGCCCTTCCTCGATCCCCCGCCCGCTGTAGTCGCGGTCGGCGTCGAACAACAGATGCTCGACGCGGCCCTGGCCCAGCGCCTCGAGCGTCTCCTGGGGGCCGAGCGAGGCCCGTTCCTTGCCCGAGAACGCCGACTCCTTCACCTTCTCGACGAGCTTCATCTCGCGCTCGCGGTTGAGCTCCGGCACCAGCTCCTCGACGCGCTCCGCGATCGCGGACGAGGGCTCGGTGGCGATGTTCTTGCGGTACACGTGTCGCGCCTGCAGCGGACCGAGGGCGGCGGTGAACCGCCGCATGTGCTCGTTCTCGCCGAACGCGAGCAGATCCCTCCACCCCCGCTGGCCGGCCCGGTCCGCGATCTGCTCCGCGAACTGCGTCAGAAAGCGCTCGCGATTGGCCTCGAGGCGCTGGTCGTACTGATCGCGACCGGCGGCCTTGGCGCCGTGCACCCGCGCCGTGTCGGAGGACCGCTGGGCCTTGCGCTCGCGCCAGTCGCCGACGATCGTCAGCTCGACGTCGTCGACATCCGACAGCGTGCCCTCCTCCCACTCCCACAGGCGGACCCGGTCACCCGACAGGGCGACGACCCCGATCCTGGCGCTCTCGTCGGCGATCTCGATCGCAGGGCGGAGGTAGGCACGGTGGCCGTACACGGCCTCGGTACGCCGGGGCGCCATCCGGGAGGAGTGCCAGATCTCGCGAGCGTTCTTCCGCGCCACCTCGACGAAGCCAAGATGCCCGCGGCCCTCCGGCGGGCGGTTCTCCTCGAACCGGTCCAGCACCTTCTGGGCGACGTCTCGCATCGCCACGCGGGTGTCGTGCGGGGCGCCGTCGGTCGACGCGAGCACGTCGCGGATCGCGTCCTCTAGCGCCACGCGCCATCCCCCGCCGCGATCGGCGGGGTCGATCGCGACCGCCACCGAGAGCACGCCCCCAGCCGGGGCCCACCCCAGCAACCTCTTGAGCTCATCCGGTCCGGGAAACGTCACTGAATTCAGTACACCCACCTGTCCCTTGCCTGGCAGTCGGCCGCTTCACGTCCGATGCTCGGCGCCCGCATCACTCCCTTCCCGCCGCGCGGCGCGGCAAACTGGGGGTCAGCTCTCGCTCGCCTCGCCGCCGTCCTCGGACGCGGCGGGCTGCTCGGGCGCCGGCGACCCGTCGTCCGAGCCAGCGCCGTCGCCCTGCTTGGCGCCAACGCCGACCGGTTCCGGCTTCTTCTTCGGCCGCTTGCGGGGCTTGACGAGCTTCAGCTTCAGCGGGTGCTCCTCGTCGTCGCCGCTGTCGCGCTCGATCAGCACCGTCGTCCCGGCGGTAATCTCGCCTTGGCGCAGCACCTCGTCGGCGAGCGGGTCCTCGACGAAGCGCTGGATCGCGCGCCGCAGCGGCCGGGCGCCCATCGCGGGGTCGAATCCGACCTCGGCGAGGAATTCGCGTGCGTCCTCCGAGAGATCGAGCTGAAGCTCGTGCTCGGCGACCTGGGCCCGGACGCGGCTGACCATCAGCTCGACGATCTCCTTGATCTCCTCCTTGGTGAGCTTGTGGAAGACGATCACCTCGTCGATCCGGTTCAGGAACTCGGGCCGGAACACCTTCTTCAGCTCACCCATGATCCGGTCCTTCATCTCCTCGTAGGAGACACCGGTCTCGTCCGAGACCGAGAACCCGAGCGGGGTGTTGCGAGCGATGTCCTTGGCCCCGATGTTCGAGGTCATGATCACGATCGAATTGCGGAAGTCGACCGTGCGCCCCTGGGCGTCGGTCAGCCGCCCGTCCTCGAGGATCTGGAGCAGGATGTTGAAGACGTCCGGGTGCGCCTTCTCGATCTCGTCGAGCAGCAGCACCGAGTACGGCTTGCGCCGCACTGCCTCGGTCAGCTGGCCGCCCTCGTCGTAGCCGACGTAGCCCGGAGGCGAGCCCACCAGCCGCGACACCGAGTGCTTCTCCATGTACTCGGACATGTCGATCCGCACCATCGCGTCCTCGTCGCCGAACAGGAACTCGGCCAGCGTCCGCGCGAGCTCGGTCTTCCCCACCCCGGAGGGGCCGAGGAAGATGAACGAGCCGGCCGGGCGCTTGGGGTCCTTGATCCCGGCGCGCGAGCGGCGGATCGCCTTCGACACCGCGGTGATCGCGACGTCCTGGCCGATCACCCGCTTGTGCAGCTCGTCCTCCATCCGGACGAGCTTCTGGGTCTCGGCCTCGGTCAGCTTGAAGACGGGGATCCCGGTCCACATCGAGACGATGTCGGCGATCTCCTCCTCGCCGACCACGGGGCGCTCGCCGCCCTCGCCCGAGGCCCACTGGTCCTCGAGCTCGCGCTTCTTGTTCGTCAGCTGGCGCTCCTTGTCGCGCAGGTTCGCGGCCTTCTCGAACTCCTGCGACTCGATCGCCTCCTCCTTGGCGCGGCGGGTCTCCTCGATCTCCTCCTCCAACTCCCGGTACACGGGCGGCTGGCTCATCGACTTGATCCGCATCCGCGACGCGGCCTCGTCGATCAAGTCGATCGCCTTGTCGGGAAGGAAGCGATCGGAGATGTAGCGGTCGGCGAGCTCCGGCGCGGCGCCGAGCGCGTCGTCGGTGATCTGGACGCGGTGGTGCTGCTCGTAGCGCTCGCGCAGGCCCTCGAGGATCGCGACCGTCTCGGGGATCGACGGCTCCTCGACCTTGATCTGCTGGAAGCGACGCTCGAGCGCGGAGTCGCGCTCCAGGTACTTGCGGTACTCGTCCATCGTCGTCGCGCCGATCGTCTGCAGCTCGCCGCGCGCCAGTGCCGGCTTGAGGATCGAGGCGGCGTCGATCGCGCCCTCGGCGGCGCCGGCGCCGACGAGGTTGTGAAGCTCGTCGATGAACAGCACGATGTCGCCGCGCTGGGTGATCTCCTTCATCACCTTCTTCAGCCGCTCCTCGAACTCGCCGCGGTACTTCGACCCGGCGACGAGCGCCGCGAGGTCGAGGGTGTAGATCTGCTTGTTCTTGAGCAGCTCGGGGACCTCGCCCTTGGTGATCCGGGCCGCCAGCCCCTCGACGACGGCGGTCTTGCCGACTCCGGGCTCGCCGAGGAGCACCGGGTTGTTCTTCGTGCGGCGCGAGAGGATCTGCATGATCCGCTCGATCTCGGTCTCGCGGCCGATCGTCGGGTCGAGCTTGCCCTCGGAGGCGAGCTTGGTCAGGTTGCGGCCGAACTGGTCGAGCAGCTTCGAGGACTTCTTGCCCTCGCCCGAGGCGCCGGCGCCGGCGCCCTGGCGGCGCCCGCCGGGGCCGGACAGCATCCGGATCACCTCGTTGCGGATCTTGTCAGAGTCGGCGTCGAAGTCGAGCAGGATGCGGGCGGCGACTCCCTCGTTCTCGCGCACCAGTCCGAGCAGGATGTGCTCGGTGCCGATGTAGTTGTGACCCAGCGACAGCGCCTCGCGCAGCGCCAGCTCGAGCACCTTCTTCGCCCGCGGCGTGAACGGGATCTGGCCCGAGGTGACCTCCTCGCCCGAGCCCACGATGCGGACGACCTGGGCGCGGACGCGCTCGACCGTGATGTCGAGCGACTCGAGGACCCGAGCGGCGAGGCCCTCCTCCTCACGCAGCAGACCGAGCAGTATGTGCTCGGTCCCGATGTAGTTGTGCTTCAGAGTCCGGGCTTCCTCTTGAGCGAGGACTACGACCTGCCGGGCTCTCTCTGTGAATCTCTCGAACACGTGCCGCTCTCTTCAGTATTTCCAACCGAGTGGTCGGGACCCGCCTCCGGGGGACGCTTGTGGGGACGCAAGCTCGCCGGCGGCCTCATCCTTCTTTTCGGCTGAATGCTGCCGACGGATTGAGACCTCCGGTTTCGTTTACACCGAAGCGAAAGTATATCGGGGGCGATCTGGGCCCCCGAGGGCTTCGAAGGTCGCAAGTAGCGGGCTTGACGATGGCCAGCTCGCACTCGAGTGGACACTCAGGTAGTCCATGGGCTACCCAACTGACCACTCGGCGGGGACGGGGGCGCGGACGCTCACGTCCGCATTGCCGGGAACAGCACGACCTCGCGCAGGGTGGGAGCGCCCGTCAGCAGCATCACCAGCCGGTCGATCCCCATCCCGACGCCGCCGGTGGGCGGCATCCCGAACTCGAGCGCCTCGAGGAACGGCTCGTCGAACGGCTGCGCCTCCTCGTCGCCGCGCGCCGTCTCGGCGCGCTGCTGCTCGAAGCGGCGGCGCTGCTCGTCGGGATCGTTGAGCTCGGTGAACGCGTTCGCCACCTCGGTCCCGCCGATGAAAGCCTCCCAGCGCTCGGTGAAGCCCTCCTCGGTGCGGTGGTCCTTGGCGAATGGCGACAGCTCCAGCGGGTAGTCGAGGACGAACGTGGGCGCCGCCAGCTCCGGCTCGACTAGCTTCGATAGCACGGCGTCGACCAGCTTGCCCCAGCCTTCGTCCGGCTCGGGCCCGCGTCCGATCGCCGCCGCGAGCTCCTCGCGGCTCGGCCGCTCGGCGAGATCGAGTCCCGTTCGTTCGCGTAGCGCGTCGCGCAGCGTCACCCGCCGCCACGGGGGCGCGAGGTCGATCTCCCGCCCGTCGCGCTCAATCCTCGTCGTCCCCAGGACCGTCTCGGCCACGGATGAGACGAGCTGCTCGGTGCGCTCCGCCGCGACCAGGTAGTCGGCGTAGGCCTCGTACCACTCGACCATCGTGAACTCGGGATTGTGCTTCGGCGAGATGCCCTCGTTGCGGAAGTCCTTGCCGAGCTCGTACACCCGATCGATCCCACCGACGACGCACCGCTTCAAGTACAGCTCGGTCGCGATCCGCAGGTACAGGTCGCGGTCGAGCGCGTTGTGGTGGGTGGTGAACGGACGCGCCAGGGCGCCTCCGTACAGCGGCTGGAGCACCGGCGTCTCGACCTCGAGGAAGCCGCGCTCGTCGAGCCACGAGCGCACGGCCGCGATCACTCGGCCTCGGAGCTCGAACCGCTCTCGCACGTCGGGGTTCGCCATCAGGTCGAGCTCGCGGCGGCGGTAGCGGGTCTCGACGTCCTCGAGGCCGTGGTACTTGTCGGGCGGCGGGCGCAGCGTCTTGGCGAGCAACATCCATCCCTCGACCCGCAGCGACAGCTCCCCCTTCTTGGTCTTGAACGCAACGCCGGTGACGCCGGCGATATCGCCGATATCGAGCCCGAGCAGCCCCTCGTGCTCGTCCTCGCCGAGGACGTCGGCGCGGGAGTGGAGCTGGATCTGGCCGGAGCGGTCGCGCAGGTCGAGGAACGCCGCCTTGCCGTGTCCCCGGCGGGCGGTGATCCGGCCCGCGACGCGGTAGCGGGCATCGGTTTCCTCCCCCGCCTCGAGGCCCTCGTGGGCGGCGCGCACCTCGGCGATGTCCGTGCGCCCGTCGAACGAGTGCGGGAACGGGTCGACGCCGCCCTCGCGGAGCCGGTCGAGCTTCTCCCGCCGGTCCGCGAGCAGGTCCGACTCGGACCGCTCGTGCTCGTCGCTCATGGCGCGAGCCTACCTTCGGGCTACCGGTGACCGCGCGACGGCGGACGCGAAGCCGAGCAGGTTTGCGCGAGTTATGCCGACTCGATCTTCGTGATCTTGAACTTCTTCTTCGGGCCGCGGGGGACGTCGATCGTCACCACGTCGCCCTTCTTGTGCCCCATCAAAGCGCTGCCGATCGGCGACTCGTTGGAGAGCTTGTCCTCGGTCGGATCGGCCTCGGCCGAGCCGACGAGCTGGAACTTGCGCGAGTCGCCCGACTTCTGGTCCTTGACGTGCACCTTGACCCCCACGGACACGGTGCCGGTGTCGACGTCCTTCTCCTCGACCACGGTCGCGCGCCGCAGCCGCTCCTCGAGCTGCGAGATTCGCTGCTCGAGCATCGCCTGCTCGTTCTTGGCGTCGTCGTACTCGGCGTTCTCGGCGATGTCGCCGAACTCGCGCGCCTCCTTGATCCGCTCGGCGACCTCGCGGCGCTTGGCCGTCTGGAGGTACTCGAGCTCCTCCTTCAGCCTCTCCAGGCCCTCATGTGTGATCAGCGACTCGCGTGCCACGGCTCTCCCTGAACCTTTCCCTCGCTTGCATCCCTTGGGCGCCGGCGAACGCCGGCGAACCCGTCTAATCAGCAGACAAGCCCGAACGCGGCTGCTCGCTGTGAGCTCGCCGTCCCGGGCAAGAGGCGGCATTATAGCGATGCCCGAAATGGGCCGGAAACACCTGCACGCACGCACGGAGGGCTAGGCGGGGGCCGCGACCAGCTCGTCCACGAGCGCCCGCGCCTCGTCGAGGGTCTCGGTGCGCTGGAACGGCTCCTTGGCCCGACGCGGGAGCCCGAGCCGCTCC
>DATHVJ010000042.1:0-21629 GCA_035461345.1 Solirubrobacterales bacterium
TCACCAGGCGCGGCCTCGAGCTGACCGACCGGGTCTGCTGGGTGATCCTCGGTGTCGCGATGGCGGTTGCCGCGGCTCTGATCCTGTACCTGAACCGGGGGACGACGTTCTTTCCCGACGAGATCGACTGGGTCTACGCGAGCCCGAGCCTTAGTGCAGGCGACGTCTTCGAGCCTCACAACGGACACCTTGTCGCAACCACCCGCCTCGTCTACAAGGCGATCCTGGAGACGGTCGGCGCCGAGTACCTGGCGTTTCGTCTGCTCGGCGTCGCGGCGGTGCTGCTCTCGGCCGCCCTGTTCTACGCGCTGGCCAAGCGGAGGATCGGCGCGCTGCCTGCGCTGGCACCGGCCTTCGTCCTCCTCTTCCTCGGTTCAGCGCCGGTACATGTGACCTCGCCGGTGGGGTTCACACCCGTCTTCAGCATCGCCGCCGGGCTCGCCGCACTGCTCGCTCTGGAGCGGTCGGACTGGCGCGGGGACCTCGCAGGATGCGGACTCATCATCATCTCGATTGCCACGTACACGACGGGGCTGGCGTTCCTGGGCGGGGTCTCAATCTCGGTGCTGCTGCGCCCCGACCGGGCGCGACGAGCCTGGATCTTCCTCGTCCCGCTCCTCCTCTATGCGGCGTGGTGGCTGCAGGCGCTGTCATCGGAGAGCTCCGCCTCGGGGGAGGCGAGTCCCTTCAACGTCGTCCTGATCCCAAATTGGGTGGCCGAGTCGTTGGCTGCTGTCCTGTCAGCGATCACAGGGCTGGGCTACGAGTTCGCCGAGCAAGCGGTGACCGGGGTCTCTGTCGGGTGGGGTCGAGTACTGGCTGTCCTTGCGGTGGTCGCACTCGTGCTGCGGATCAGGCGCGGCCACCTTCCCCCTGCACTCTGGGTGTCGTTCGGAGTCGTGCTGACGTACTGGTCACTCGGAGCGCTCGTCGCGGGCTCGTTCTCGCGGGTTCCCGAAGCGAGCCGCTTCATCTATCCGGGGGCCGTCGGCTTGCTCCTCGTGGCGACCGCGGCCGCGCAGGGGCTCCGCCTCTCGAGGCTGGGTGTGTCCGTCCTGTTCATCGCCGCCGCCTTCAGCCTCGCAACCAACATCGCGCTGCTGGCCGACGGAGCGGCGCAGACCAGAAACGTCCGCTCCCCCGAGGCTCGTGCGTACTTCACGGCTCTCGAGCTTGCACGAGGAAGGGTTGTTCCCGACTTCATGTTCGGACCGCCCCAGACCACGCCCATCGAGTCGCCGGCCGCAGCGTACTTCGAAGCCGCCGATCGATACGGCTCGCTGGCGTTCCCCCTTCCCGAGCTCCAGCAGCAGAGTGAGGCCGTCCGCCAGCGTGCCGACGGGATCCTCGTGAGTGCACTGGGGCTGCGTTTGGAGGCATCGTCATCACGACAGGGCAACGCCTGCGTCCGAGTCGGGGTACAGCAGCGGAGAGGGGTGCTCAGCTTCGAGCTCCCACGCCGCGGCGCGAGCCTGCGCGTGCGGGCTCCCGGCCCCGCAGCGCTGACGCTCGGTCGCTTCGGCGACCTTCCCTCCGTCGAGGTGGGGAGCCTGGCGCCCGGCCAGCTTGCGGCGCTGAGGATCCCGCCCGACGCCTCGCCGAGGCCGTGGCGCGCCGCGGTCGCGGAGGCGGGCTCGGTCGAGGTCTGCGAGCTGCGGTGATGAGCGGGGTGCCGCACAGCCTCGACGACGAGCGGCCAGCGGTCCCGCGGATCGTGCTCCCGGTCACCGCCCGGGGCGTGGAGCTGACCGACCGGCTTTGCTGGCTGATCCTCGGGGTCGCGATGGCGCTCGCCGCGGGGCTGATCCTGTACCTCAACCGGGGGACGACGTTCTTCCTCGACGAGCTTGCCTGGGTCTACGAGAGCCTTGTCCTGGGCGGTATTGACGACGTCCTCGAGCCCCACAACGGACACCTGATCGCGACCAGCCGCCTCGTCTACAAGGCGATCCTCGAGACAATCGGAGCCGAGTACGTGGCCTTCCGCCTCCTCGGCGTCGCGGCGGTGCTGCTCTCGGCTGCCCTGTTTTACGCGCTGGCCAAGCGGCGGCTCGGCGCGCTCCCAGCGCTGGCCCCGGCGCTGGTTGTACTGTTCCTCGGCTCGGCCTGGCAGCACGTGGTGATCCCGATCGGATTCACCGTGATCTCCAGCGTCGCAGCGGGGCTCGGCGCGCTGCTGGCGCTGGAGCGCGACGACCGCAGAGGTGACGTCGCGGCATGCGCGCTGCTCGTGCTGTCGCTGGCCACCTACACGACCGGGCTTGGGTTTGTCGCCGGCGTCGCCGTCCACGTCCTCACCCGTCCTGATCGCTGGCGGCGGGCCTGGATCTTCGGCCTGCCGCTGATCCTTTACGCGGCCTGGTGGGTGTGGGCGCTCGACTTCTCCTCCTCGGCGAAGGGCGAGGCGCACGCCTCGAATCTCCTGTTGATCCCGGACTACCTGATCGAGTCGCTGGCCACCGCGGTCGCCGCTATCGTCGGGGTCGGTTACGACTTCGCTCAGCTCTCGCCGCCGGGATCCGAGCTCGGCTGGGGCCGCGCGCTGGCGGTGCTCACGCTGATCGCACTGGGGGTGCGTCTGGCGCGCGGGTCGATCCCCCGAGCCCTGTGGGTGATGGTGGCGGTCCTGCTCAGCTACTGGGTCCTCGGCGCGCTCGCAGCGAGCGGGGAGCGCGCGCCCTGGGCTCCGCGCTACGTGTACTTCGGCGCCGTCGGCGTGCTGCTCGTCGCGGCCGAGGCCGTCCGCCCGCTGAAGATCACGCGGGTCGGTCTGGTCGCGCTGTTCGCCGTCACCGCCTTCAGCCTGGCTACAAACCTGGGCGTGCTGCGAAACGGCAGCGTGTACTTCAAGGACGACTACTCGATCCCCGCCCGAGCGCAGTTCGCGATGCTCGAGCTGGCGCGCGGCGTGGCGGCCGACAGCTTCGATCCCGCCGCTCGACTCCCGCAGGCCGTGGCGCCGGTCGGGGCCCAGACGGCCACCTACTACGAGCTCGTCGACCGTTACGGATCGTTGGCCTTCTCGCTCGACGAGCTGTCGCGACAGAGCGAAGCGGTCAGACAGGGCGCCGACCGGGTGCTAGCGCAGGCACTCGCCCTTCGTCTGGTGCCGGCCCAGCCGCCACGCACGCAGCGCCGATGCGAGCGGGTCGAGTCCTCCGTCGACAACCTCGGGTTCGAGCTTCCGCCCCGCGGCGCCACCCTCCGCGTCGACGCCGCGGCGCCTGCGTCGCTCTCCCTGTCCCGGTTCGCCGGCTTTCCGGCGGCGAAGATCGGGAGGATCTCCCCCGGCCGGACCGCGGCACTGACCATCCCCACCGACGTCGCATCGACCCCGTGGCACGGGGTGATCACGGGGGCCGTCGCGGTCACGGTGTGCCCGCTGGCCGGCGAGGGTGGCGCTAGCGGTCCCACCAATAGCTGAGCCCGGCTGGCTATCCTGCCAGCGCCATGGGCGTAGCGGAGTTGACCGGCCGAGAGCCCGCTCCCGAGCGGGCCGGCGCAGCCGAGATCGAGCTGTCGGTGGTGGTGCCGGTGTTCAACGAGCGGGACGCTCTGCCGGAGCTCCTCGCAGAGATCGAGCGAGCCTGTGACTCGATCGCACGCTCGTGGGAGGTGATCTTCGTCGATGACGGCTCCACCGACGGCACGGCCGAGCTCCTGTCCGAGCTCGTAGCCGACCGGCGAGGGATCCGGAGCGTGCGACTGCGGCGGAACTTCGGCAAGTCCGCCGCGCTGTCCGCCGGTTTCGAGCAAAGCTCGGGCGAGGTGGTGGTCACGATCGACGGCGACGGCCAGGACGATCCCGGGGAGATCACGGCGCTGGTGGCGAAGCTCGACGAGGGCTACCAACTCGTCTCCGGGTGGAAGCGTGACCGCCAGGACCCCGCCCTGCGACGTTGGGCGTCGCGACTGTTCAACGGTGTCACCGCGCGGCTGTCAGGGGTGGGGCTGCACGACTTCAACTGCGGGCTGAAGGCGTACCGAGGCGAGTGCGCGCGTTCCCTGCGGATCTACGGCGAGCTTCACCGCTACATACCGGTGCTGGCCGTGCAGAGTGGATGGCGGGTGACCGAGGTGCCTGTGCACCATCGCGCTCGCCGCCACGGCCGGTCCAAGTTCGGGATCGAGCGCTACGCGCGCGGCCCCTTCGACCTCTTGACGGTGCTGTTCATCGGCCGCTACCAGCACCGGCCCCTGCACTTCTTCGGTGGGCTCGGTGTGGCACTGATGCTTGTCGGGGCGGCAATTTCCACGTACCTGGCGGTGCTTCGGCTTCAGGGCGAGGCGATTGGCGACAGGCCATTGCTGTTGCTCGGGGTACTGCTGATCGTGGTGGGGATCCAGCTGCTCACCTTTGGCCTGCTGGGTCAGATGTTCGTCGTCATGCGCCATGAGCGGGTCACGGCTGGCTCGGGAGAGGGCCGGGTCGAGCGTGTGCTCAGCGGAGGGCCCCCGCGGACGCCGTAGAAACAACCAACTTCGCGAAGTTCCAGACCCGCAACCCGGTCGTCCGCAGGATGATCGAGGGCTTCTTCCGGGAGCTGCGCGAGATCGTCGAGCCGCTTCACCCCGACAGTGTCCTCGACGCCGGCTGCGGAGAGGGCGAGACCATCGCTCGCCTTCGCGGGGCGCTCGGAGAGAGCATCGCGGCCGTCGACATCCTCGAGCAGTGCGTGACGTTCACGAGCGAGCGGCTTCCCCACGTCGATGCGCGGCAGGCCAGCGTGTACGAGCTCCCGTTCGAGGATGACGCGTTCGACCTCGTGCTCTCGCTCGAGGTTCTCGAGCATCTCGCCAGCCCGGCCGTCGCGCTGCGCGAGCTGGGCCGCGTGGCCAGGCGCGACCTCGTGCTGTCGGTTCCGTACGAGCCCTACTTCCGGCTCGGTAGCCTGCTGCGCGGCAAGTACGTGAGCCAGCTCGGCAACCATCCTGAGCACGTCAATCACTGGAACCGGCGAAGCTTCCCGGCCGTGCTCAGCTCGTACTACGACGTGGTCCAGGTCCGGGTGGCGTTCCCGTGGCTTATCGCGCACTGCCGGACCCGATAGCGAACCGGCGGGGCCCTCAGCTGCGCGTGAAGAGGTTGACGGAGGCGATCTTGCGCATCGGGTACTCGTCGTAGGCGAGCGAGCCCCGCCACCGCTCGTGGGCCTCCGCGGAGACGAAGTACGTCTCCGGGTCCTCGTCCAAGCTGGCCAGGGTCCGGTCGAGCAGTTCGGGATCGATCGCCGACGCCCTGATCACTCGCTCCAGCCGTTCCCGGTGCGCGCGTTCTCCCCAACCGCGCACGACGTGGTCGATAGCATGGATGCAGCATCCCTCCGGGGCGACCATCTCGCGGGCGGCGGACACCACCGCTTCGACCGACTCGACCGCAACGTGCTCGAGCACCGAGATCGAGTACACGACGGAGCAGCCGCCGGCGATGCCGTGGCGCGGCGGGAACGTCTCCCTGACGAAGGTCAGCTCGGGGTAGGCGCGCCGGAAGGCGCGGTACTCGAGTGGCCCGTTCCCGGTGCCGTCGTAGGGATCGACTACGACCACCTCGTACCCAAGCCGGGCCAGCACGCCCGCCACGAGCGGCTCCCCTGCGCCGATCTCCGCCACCCGGCGGCCGGGTTCGACATTTCCCACCACCGCCTTGAGGGCCCAGCATCGCTGTAGGTCCTTCATGTCCTCGTTCGCCGCGGCCAGCCCGGGTAGGGCCTCGCAACTGTCCGCGTAGTCGCGGACCGTCCCGTACGAGAGCGGCGGGGGCTCGAACCTCCCGCGGTAGCGCTCCGCAACCCGCCACAGCACTTCGTCGGGGACGAGGGCTCGGCTGCGGTTGTCTCCCAGGCCCGGCGCGATCGGCGCCGCGCCGGCGCCGACGTTGCGGTCCCTGACCACGCGCACGACGTCGGCGACCCGGGCGCGCGCTCGGCGCAGTGGACTGCGTGAGTTGGTCACATTCTGCCTCCGGGGCTCCGACCCTGCTCCATCATCGTGTCTCCCCGGGGCGCGCCGTGGGCGGCTATCCGGCGGTAGAAGGCGGCGAGTCTATCCGTGTTCTCGTCCCAGTCCAGGCTATGGAGCGCGAACTCCCGCGCCCCCCTTCCGAGGCGCCGTGCGAGGTCGGGGTCGGCGATCAGCGAGTCGACGCGATCCGCGATCTCGACCCCGTCGCCGCGATCGAGCAGCAGCGCGTCCTCTCCGTCGACGAGGTCCGCACCGATGTTGCAGCGCGGGAGCACGACGGGACGGCCCATGGCCAGGAACTCCGGCAGCTTCGACGGCAGGCGGTATCGGTTGAACTCGTCCGGCGCCCCTGGTTGGACGAAGGCGTCGGCCAGCGCCAGGTAGCCGGGAACCTCGCGCCACGGAACCGCTCCGAGCTCGATCACGCCGCGATCCCGCAGCGCTCCGAAGCTGGGATCGACCCCGTGGGTCCAGTTCTCTCCCAGCCGCAGGAGCTTCACCGGGCGGCCGCGGCGCTGGAGCAGCGAGACCGCGAGGTAGAGGCTGAACATCTCGCGTTGGTTCGCGTAGTGCATGGCCCCCTGGTAGACGAGCAGGAACTCGTCCCGCGCCACCCCGAACTGCTCCCGCTCGGCGGCCGGCTCGACGTGAGGGCCGAACCGCTCCGCGTCCACCCCCGGGCGCATCAGGTGGTGGGGGACTCGCCCGAAGTTGAACTCGTTCAGCTCCTCGGTGATGACTGTGACCCCTGCCGCCCCCCGCATGAACTTCGGGTAATGGGTCGGGTGGGCGTACTCCAGCCCCGCGATGCTGTCCTGCTCCTCGATAGGCGCCGAGCGCAGCTCCGCGAACTCGCGGCCCTCGACCGCCCCGGCCAGGTGCTCCTCGTTGTCCTCGAGGTGGACCACGTACGCCGCCCCGAGGCGCTCGGCCGCCGCGACCGTCGCGCGCCGGACGCGCTCGCGCGGCGTCCACGCGTGGATCACTGTCTCGCCACCCCGGCGGCGGTAGTCCGAGACCCTCCCGGCCAGCGCGCGGTAGTCGAGGCACTCGAACCTCGGCTCGCCGACGCCATGGACCAACTCTGGCGCCCTTCCGCACACCGCGACCTCGAACCCACGGTCGACGAGCCTGTTGGCGAAATGGAACGTCTGGATCGCGCTGTTCGATTCGAACGTACCGTAGTGGACGACGAGGATCCTCATACGCGATCGGCCAGCCGTCGCAGCAGGCCGGGACGGGGCTCCGCCGCGGGGGTCATCCCGGGCGTAAGCCCCCGGTTGAGGTACGGATCCCCACGGTCGAGCTCGTCGTACCACGTGTCCACGAGCAGCGCCCGGTCCACGATGTCCTCGGGCGCGGATGCCGGAGGCGGATCGTGGACGACGACGCGCGGACGAGGGGTGCAGACCACCCCGAACCCCTCCCGCCTCACCCGCAGGGACAGATCGACGTCGTGGTATCCGGCACGGTACTCCTCACCGAACCCTCCCGCGGCCTCGAACGCCGCCCGCGAGACTGCCATGCACGCCCCGGACACGGCCCCGACCTCGCGCGCGCACGAGAGCGATCCGTAGTAGCCATCCGTGTCCCCGGCCACCCCTCGCATCACCGGCACGGCCGGTGCCGCGCCGTGCCACCACGCCGACGCCTGCGTCGCCCCAGGTCGCCGCCGTGGACGCCGGGCGCCGTCCGCGGGTGGCGGCTCCCAGCGTCGCAGCGCGAGTCCCGCCTCGCGCACCCGGCCGTCTGGATACACCAGCAGCGCCCCCACGATCCCCACCCCGGGCAGGCTGGCGTGGACGAGCAGCTCCTCGATCCATCCCTCCTCGACGATCTCGGCGTGCGGGGCGACGAAGACGAGCAGGTCCCCCGAAGCCCGCGCCGCAGCGCGGTTGAGCGCGGCGCCGACGCTCGCAGTATGCCGGGGCTCCTCGACGATCAGCTCCAGCCGGGGGTACTTCGTGCGCTGCACCGACTCCAGGCACCGGTCGACGTCGTGCCGCCCGTCCGCTCGCGTGACGATCACGCTGACGGCGGGGCGCTCGGCCCCTGGCTCGGGTACGAGGCGCGCGCGATGAGGGATCCGCGGATGCGGGATCGCCCGCACCGCCACGGCGCCGCGCCGCAGGTGCTCGGACACGGCCCGAGCCTGAAGCTCGGGGACCCCGGGCTTCTCGTCGACCCCCGCCGCGATGCTGCCCGGGATCGCCCGCCAGTGGTACAGAACCCGCGGCAGGTGGCGGATGCGATCGGTGCGCTCCGAGAGGCGGAGAAGGAGCTCGAAGTCCTGGATGCCGTCGAACCCGGAATCGAACCCGCCCACCTCCTCGATGAGCGAGCGCCGCACCGCCAGCAGATGGCCCACGTACATCGCCCCGAGGGCGTAGACCGGCGACCAGTCGGGCTTCAGGAAGGGCGCTACGCGGGCACCCCGCGTGGTGAGCTTGTCCTGGTCCGAGTAGACGACGTCAGGGGCTGGTTCCGACTCAACCGCGCCGGCGATCGCATCCAAGGCGTCGGGGGCGAGCGCGTCGTCGTGGTCGAGGAAGGCGACGAACCTGCCTCGCGACATCGCTACACCACGATTCGACGCGGCCGAGATCCCCGCGTTGCGGTCGAGCGCCTCGATCCTGATCCGCGGGTCCGCGGAGGCCGCCCCGCGCAGCATTCGGAGCACCCGGGCGTCGCCGGAGCCGTCGTCGACGACGCACAGCTCCCAGCTCGCGAAGCGCTGGCCGCTCACCGAGGCGATCGCCGCGCGCAGGTAGCGTCTGCGCGGGCGGTACGTCGGCATTACCACCGAGATCAACGGCGTTCGGCCCGGCGTCTCGATCCGGTCGCTCATCGGTGCGCGATCGAGGTCAGTTCTAGCGCCGCAACGTCCGGGACAGGCGCCCGATTGCGCGCAGCGGCGCCGTGATTCGCCAGCTCAGCGTCGCCCGGTAGCCGTGGTCCACCTCGTGGATCAGCTTCTCGAGCTGCGCGATCCGCGCCGCCTTGCGCTCCAGCTCGCCCTGAAAGGACTCGCGCACCGCATCGAGCTCGGCCTGTGTCTCCCGGTCCATCCGTCGCCCTACGGGACGAGCGCGGCCCAACGCTCGGCGTTGAGATCATGGATCTCGCGCAGGATCGCCTCGATCCCGTACCGTATCCCCCACTCCGGGTAGTCGGCGCGGAACTCCCCGAGGTCGCTGATCCACCACCGGTGGTCGCCGCGCCGTGGCTTCTCGCTCAGCTTCCACGACAGCTCCCTGCCCGCGATCTGCTCGCAGATCGAGATTGCCTCGAGCATCGAGCAGTTGCTCTCCCGGCCGCCGCCGATGTTGTAAACGGCCGCCGGGCGCGGCGAGGCGTGGAACGCCATGCACGCCTCGACGAGGTCGGCGCTGTGGATGTTGTCCCGGACCTGCTTGGCGCCGTACCCGAACACTGTGTAGGGCTCGCCCGTGACCGTGCAGCGCATCAGGTACGAGAGGAAGCCGTGGAGCATCGTCCCGGCGTGGTTCGGCCCCGTTAGGCAACCGCCCCGAAGGCACACGGTCGGCATCCCGAAGTAGCGGCCGTACTCCTGGACCAGGAGGTCGGCCGCGGCCTTCGAGGCACCGAACAGGGAATGAGTGGTGGCGTCGATCGACATCGAGGTGTCGATGCCGCCGTAGTAGCGGTGGTCACGGGGAAGCTCGAGACGCGTCTCGTGCTCCTCGAGCGGAAGCTGGTTAGGCCTGTCGCCGTACACCTTGTTCGTCGACAGAAACACGAACGTCGCGTCGGCGGCGTGGTCGCGGGTGGCCTCGAGCAGATTCAGGGTTCCGTTCGCGTTGATCCCAAAGTCGGTCTGGGGGTCGCGGGCCGCCCAGTCGTGGGACGGCTGCGCCGCCGCGTGGACGATCAGCTCCAGATCGCTGCCGTGCTTTGCCCACACGGTGTCGATGCCCTCGGCGTTCCTGATGTCAAGCTCCAGCGAGCGGAACTCTGGGTAGCGATCGACGAGCGCCGCTGTTACGTGGGCGGTCGATGCGTCTGGGCCGAACAGCGACGCCCGCATGTCGTTCTCGAGCCCAAGCACGTCGTATCCGGCCTCCACCAGCCGTCGCACGGCCTCGGAGCCGATCAGTCCGCCGGAGCCGGTGACGATCGCGGTAGCCATAGCGAGTTAGCATTGTCGCGTTCCCGCACCGCATCGTGCGGCGAGCCCAGGCTTTGAGTGGAGGCGCTGGCGACCACAGAGAGGGCGGCGGTGCCGCCGAGAAGGGACGACGAGCTTGAGGCTCGGCTCGAACTCGAGCTGCCGGCGCAGCTGGCAGTCGGGCTCGGCAACGCCATATTCGTGTACGGCTCGTGCTTCCACCGCCGGCGCCGGGTGACCGATCTGCGGATCCTGGTCGGGGGACGATCGATCGAGCCGATGGCCCAGGCGATGCCGCGCCTCGACCTCTACCGACGCCACCCCCGCGCGTACAGGAGTGCGTTTTGGGCGATTGTCCCGCTGGCACCCGATCTCGGGCGGGGGGCGATCGAGCTGAGCGTGGTCGCGTCGCTCGACGACGGGGACGAGGTGGTCGCGGACCTGGCGAAGCTGGAGCTGGGCCCGGCCCCAGCGGATGGCGCCGAGGGCTCGGACCGCGACGGCGATCCCGGCGCGTCGCGGGTCGCGATCTGCATGGCGACCCACAACCCCACGCCCGAACTGTTCCAGCGCCAGGTGGAGTCGATCCGTGAGCAGACGCATCCGAACTGGGTGTGCATGATCAGCGACGACCACTCCGATCCGGAGGCCTTCGCCGAGATCGAAGCAGTGGTGTCGGCCGACCCTCGGTTCCAGCTCTCGCGGGCGCCGCACCACCTCGGCTTCTACCGCAACTTCGAGCGTGCGCTGTCGATGGCGCCGACCGACGCCGCGTTCGTCGCGCTCGCGGACCAGGACGATCGCTGGCGCCCCGAGAAACTCGAGACGCTGATCGGCGAGATCGGCGACGCTCAACTCGCGTTCAGCGACGCGCGCGTCATCGCCGCGGACGGTGCTCCGCTGTCGGAGACTTATTGGAGCCGGCGGCGACCCAACCACTCGAACCTCGCCTCGCTGCTGATCAGCAACACTGTCACCGGCGCCGCGTCGCTGTTTCGCCGCTCGCTGCTCGATCGGGTGCTGCCGTTTCCAACGGAGCTGGGCACCCAATGGCACGACCACTGGGTCGCGCTCGTGGCACTCGCCAGCGGGCGGATCCGGTACGTGGACCGGCCCCTGTACGACTATGTGCAGCACGCAGACGCCGTGCTGGGACATGTAGCAGCCAACCCTAGACGGCAGCGGCGCAGCACCATCGAACGAGCGCAGATGCTGCGCGAGGACTGGCGCGCCGCATTCGGCGGCTGGTGCTGGAAGTACTTTTACGGCGTGTGCCGGATGTTGCTGGTGGCACGGGTCCTAGATCTGCGCTGCGGTCGCGAGCTGCGGGGTCGCAAGCGTCGTGCGCTGCGCTGGTTCGCGGCAATCGACCGGACTCCGCTCGGCTACGTGTGGATCTCGTTGCGCCGCCTACGACGGCTGGTCGGACTTAACGAGACCGGCGGTGAAGAGCGCCTGTTCCTGCACGGCCTCGCGTGGCATCGGATCATCGCGCTGCTGACGTGGCGCCGGCGACGGCCGCTGGCCAAGCTGAACAAAGACGCCAGTCTGCCGCGCGAATGGCCGCATTCTCGGTAGTCGTCGTTACATGGGAGAGCGCGGGCGACCTCCTGCGGCTCGTGGAGTCGATGAACCGGCACCTCGACGGGACTCAGGAGCTCGTCGTCGTCGACAACGCGTCGAGCGACGACCCGGCGGGCTCCGCCCGGGCCTGGAAGGGTGAGGGGCGATTCATCGGGCTCGACCACAACGCGGGCTTCGGGACGGCGGCCAACGCCGGCACCGAAGCGTCTCGACACGCAGCCGTGGTCCTGCTGAACCCAGACTCCGAGCTCGTCGACTCGAGTCTCGGCCGACTGGTCGGGGTCGCACTCTCCAAGCAGGCTCTCGCTGGCCCGCGCCTGCTCAACGATGACGGGTCTCCACAGCCCTCGGCGAGCGGCCCACCCGTCGGGGTGTGGCCGTGGGTCGGGGCGCTCATCCCTGGGACGATTCAACCGCGGGCGGTCCGGGCGAGGACGGAGCCGTGGCGGCTGGAGACCACGACGAGGGTGGCGTGGCTGACGGGGGCGTGCGTGGCCGCGCCGCGCGAGGTTCTACTCCAGCTGGGGCCGTTCGACCCGGCGATACACCTTTACGGCGAGGACATCGACCTGGGGATACGGGCAGCGCGGGCGGGGATCGAGTCGTGGTTCTGCCCCGACGTGTGCAGGATCGCCCACCGCGGTGGGGCGTCGGCGGCGGCCCTCGTCGCCGAGGATCGCGAGTATCAGGTGGTCGCGAACCGCCGGGGGGTACTCGCGCGCGCCTTCGGGACGCGGCGCGAGACCGCGGCGTGGCTCGCCCATCGGGCGAACCTGACACTGCGGCTGCTGGCGAAGCGCGCCATGGGGCGCGACGCGGAGCGCGAGGCGGCGACGCTGCGGGCCGCCCGCAGGGCGAGGACCGCGCGGGCTCTCGACCCACCGTGACCGGGCGAGGTCATCCTGCGGTGCTCTCGACGGCGCGCCGGAACAGGCGGCCGCTTTGCTCGGCGGCGAAGCGCTCTAGCACGTCTCGCCTGCCCGCCGACGCGATCCGGTCCCCGTAGTCCCGGTCCGCGAGCAGCTGTACGACGTTCGCCGCCAGGGCGTCGGGATCTTCCGGCGGCACGACCACGGCTGTTTCGCCGTCGCGAAGGACTTCGGGGATCGCGCCCACCCGTGACGCCACGACCGGTCGGCCCGCGACCAAGGCCTCGCACGCGGCGCGCCCGAACGGCTCCGGGAACCGGGCTGGGTTGACGACGACGTCGGCGGCCGCGTACGCGTTGGCGATCCGGTCGCAGAACCCGGTAAAGACCACCGCCTCTGCCACCCCGGCATTCGCCGCGAGGCGTCGGAGCTCGCCCTCGAACGCCAGATCCTGGCGGCGCGGAAACGGGCTTCCGACAATCGCGCAGCGCACGGAGGGGATCGCCTCGCGAATCAGCGGCAGGGCGCGAATCGCGATGTCCTGGCCGCGGCCCCGTGTGATGTTCCCCACCACCGCGACGCACGGCTCCTCGGGGCCAATGCCGTGTTCGGCGCGGAAGGAGGCGCGGTCCCCTCCGGAGTAGGAGTCGTCGATCGGCGGGTAGACCGTGACCAAGTCGTCGGCGCCCCCACGGAACTGCTGGGCCACCGTGTGCGAGCATGCCACAACGGTCGTCGCCGCCCGGCGGTTCGCGGACAGCAGCGCGCGACCCGCGACGGCCCCGGGAAGCGATCGGCGGGAGGCACGCCCGGTCACGACCTCGGCCGCGTAGACAAGCGTAGGAACACGCTCCAACCGGGCTGCGATCGCCACTGCCGGCAGCGCGGTGGTCGCTATCACGACGACGTCCGGCCGCGAGACCCTGATGTGCGCCCGAAACACCCGGACCTCGCCCACCAGCCGGCGGACGAGGCGGAGGAACGCCACCGGCCCGCGGGGGGTCGTCAGCGCCGAGTACTGGAGCTCGGCGACCGGCGCCATGCGACGGAACGAGCTTGCGACCCGCCCCGGGCCGGGCACCACGACCTCGAGCGAGTCGCGTTCCGCGAGCGGGTAGAGGTGGGCGGCGAAGTCCGTCGATGGGCCGCTTGGCTCCGCCAGGTGGAGCACCGCGAGCGTGCGCGGCGGCTGACTCACTATTCCCGCGCGCGTGAGGCGCGCCGCAGCCTCGCGCGGCGCGCCCCATGGCGGCGCAGCGTTGCGATGAGCCCGCCGCGCGACAGGGCGTCGAGCCCAAGCTCGTCTGGGTAGCGCTCTGTGTGCATCGCGGCACGGTATCCGCGAAGCCGCCCCCGCAGGCCCCCGAGATTGCGGTCGTGGACGAGTTGCCCCAGGCACAGCACCGTGTCCCTGGCCACCACCGCGGCGGCGCGGCGCGGGCTTCGCATCACCCCCCACTTACGCAGCACGTAGCCCCGTCCGAAACCCATCAGGTAGTTCTTGCGCGCCGATCCCGAGCCGAGGGTCGCGGAGTGGTGGTGCGTGCCGCGGGCGCTCGACGCGAGCACGCAGCGGCCCCCGGCGCATCGCAGCCGCAGACCGAGGTCAACGTCCTCCCAGTAGGCGAACAGCCCCTCGTCGAACCCGTCGACGGCCGTGAACGCGGCGTGGTCGTACGCCGCCGCGGCGCCGGACGGAGCGACCGGATCGCCCGCGCCCGCGTCGAGTCTCGCTACCGGGTGCCCATTCAGGTAGTCGAACCCGAGCAGCGTGTGGTCGAGCTCGATGCCTGCCGTGTCGATCAGCGCCGGATAGGCGCCGTCTCGCATCACACCCGCGGCCATCACGATCCCGCGGTCGGGATCGACCGCCCCGGCGATCGACTCCACGAACCCGGGGTCGCAGCGGCAGTCGTCGTTGACCACCACCAGAACCTCTCCGGTTGCTCGCCGCGACGCGACGTTGACCGCGTGCGAGAACCCGGCGTTGCGCTCGAGCCGTACGACATCAACGCCGGGGCGGCCGTCGCACACCCGCGCCACGGCGTCGCCCACCGACCCGTTGTCGACGACGATCACCTCGTGGTCGGCGGTCTGAGAGGCAAGCGAATCGAGGCTCCCGCGCAAGCGCTCGCCGCCCTCGAGGGTCGGAACGATCACCGACACCGACCGCACGCCGCTCCTCGCCGGACGCTGCTAGAACGCGCCGGTCCCGCGGACGATCGCCGGCACCGTCTGGAACAGGAGCCGGAGATCCCGCCCGATCGACATGTTCTCGACGTAGTCCAGCTCCACCGCCAGCCGCTCCGCGAACGTCAGCTCCCCCCGGCCGAAGACCTGCATCGGACCGGTCATCCCCGGCTTGACCGCGAGCCGGAAGCGATGCTCCGGCTCGTAGCGCTCCACGAGCTCGACCTGCTCCGGCCGGGGACCGACGACGCTCATCTCACCGCGCAGCACGTTGACGAGCTGCGGCAGCTCGTCGAGGCTGAACCGCCGCAGCAGGCGCCCCACCCGGGTCACGCGTGGGTCATTGCGCAGCTTGAACATCGGCTCGCGGAGCTCGTCGAGCCGCACGATCTCGGATAGCGACTCCTCCGCGTTCGCCGTCATCGTGCGGAGCTTGTGCATGCGGAACGGGCGGCCGCCCGCGCCGGCGCGAAGCTGAGAGAAGATCACAGGGCCCCGGCTGTCGAGCCGGATGGCCAGCGCGACTAGGGGGAACAGGGGAGCGAGCGCTATCAGCGCCGCCCCGGACACCATCACGTCGAAGCCGCGCTTCAACATCCGCGTCGAGCGCGATACGTCCCAGGTGTCGTAGTCGAACACCGGCAGGTCGGCGACCTGGGTGATCCGAAGCAAAGGGAGCGCCCGGCCGCGCAGCGGCGACACGACGCTCAGCTTGATCTGGTGCACGCGGCACAGGACCACGAGGCGGGCGATCAGGTCGGGGTCGACGCTCGCCGACGCGACCACGATCCGATCGACTCCGCTCGTTGCCCGGTCCAGGTCCTCGGCACTCAGCTCGCGATCGGCCAGGCCCTCGCGCCCTCGGACGACCCTGAGGTGCATGTCCTTGAACAGCTCCGCCTTGCGGGCGATCGCCTCCGCCAGCTCGCCGTCGCCGATTACGGCCGTCCGCTCCGGCGGAGTCACCCGCCTCCACAGAGAACGCGCCGCGCCTCGGGCCGCGAACGCTGTCAACGCGGCGCCCACGAACATCCCGGCCGCCCCGGTCGCGTCGAGCGACCCCGCCGGCGTCAGCGGCAGCAGCAACGCGAGCGATGCGGTGCCCGCCGCCGCCCACGCGAGGATCAACGGGACCTCGTCGATCGTGAGGTGGCGAATCGCTTGGTGGTCGCGGTCGTACAGCCCGACGAGCTTGGCAAGCACCAGCCACAGGGGCAGGAAGACGAGCGCCCATGGGGCCTCCGCAACCGAGAGCCCGGCCGCGGCCGTTCCGATGGCAGCGGCAAGAGCGTCGGCAAGCGCCAGCACACGGCGACGGAGCGCGTCCCGCCACCACCGGGGCGCGTCCGTGGGGGGCGCAGCCCGCGACGCGGCGCCCGCCACGGCCCCGCCGACCTCAGGTACCGGTGCTCTGCGCTCGGCGTGGCCTCCGAGCGCCACAGCCGCGCGCTTGTCGCTCGCCGCCTCCGAGGATCTCATGGCCACCGTTCGGAATTCCTCCCCTGCTCGGAGGTGAGGATATTGGACTTCCGCCCGCCAGCGCAATCCCACCAAGCGATCCACGCCCTAGCGACGCCTGAACGCGGGCGCGCGCGGATTCAGCTCTCGCGCCCGTCCGTAGTTGACGAATGCGGCGCTGATGTCGCCGGCCGCCTCGTCGATACGGCTCGCCACGAACCACAGCGACCAGTCGTCGGGGGCCCGGTCTATCGCCTTCCCAATCTCGCGGCGGGCACCGGTGAAGTTGCCGGCTTGCTCGTGGACGAGCGCGAGCTGCAGATGCGGCTCCGCCGCCCACGGCTGCAACGTGGACGCATCACTGGCATTCTGGGCCGCCGTCTCCAAGTCCCCGCGCTCGGCGGCCGCCTCGCTGTCGGCGAGCTTCAGCTCGCCGAGGAACAGCACGCCGGCAACCCACACGGCGGCCCACCCAGCCAAGAGCGTGGCTACCCCCCACCCGAACGCGCGGCGATCCGGTGCCGGCTGCATGCGGCGAAAGGTCGCTGGACCGGTCAGGAGACCAACCGCGACGACCACTGGCCCGAAGACGGCCGGGATCTCCCACGTCCAGTCGATCGCAGCCGAAAAGATCCCAGCCGCGAGCACCGCCAATGTTGCCTCCACCACGCCCGCGCGCGAGCCGCCGGATTTGCGCCGCCTCCAGCCGTGCACGGCACCAAGCACAAGGAACGAAATGACGAGAATCACACCCCCGGCTCCAAGCTCGCCGAGCGTCTCCCAAAACAGAGAGTGCGCGTTGCGAACCACGACCGAGAGCGAGCCGTGCTGACTCCACCACGCCTCGTAGCCCCCAGCCCCGATCCCCGTAATCGGCTTCTCGGCGAACGCGTCCGCCGCCGTCGACCAAAACTGGTATCGCCCGCTGCTGGCGCCTCGCGTCAGGTCGCCTGAGACAGAGAACTCCTGTAGCTGCTCCCCCTCGGGCGGCTGCTTGAACTCGTCGAAGCGGGCAACTGGATCGGCCGCGATCAACGCTCCGACCGCCAAAACCCCAGCCGCGGCCAACGCCACGCGCGGAGCTCGCCATGAGAGTTTCAGCCGGGCGAGCCGATCGTCGATCAGGTAGCGGACCAGGCCCACCGATGCGCCGACGATCAGCGTCGCCAACAGGATCTCGTCGCCGGCGAATCGCGCCGCCGAAGTACCCGGGTCGTCGACCAGCAGCGGCCGCTGCTCGGTGAGCGCGATCAGGACGCCGCCTCCCACGGCTGCGATCGCGAGCCCGCCCAGCAGGCGGGTCCGCGCGGGGCCGAGAGCGATCAGCACGCCGACTCCCACGATGCCGGCACTCATCGCCCCGCGGGAGGAGGTGAGATAGATCGTGAGAAGTATCGCCGGAAGCGCCGCGAGCGCGAGCGAACGGCCGACGCGTGTCTCGCCACGGGCCGCGAGCCACACCAGCAGCACGGCTCCGAGGGCCATGCAGGCGCCGAGCCCGTTCCAGTACCCAATCGGGAAGCTCAGCCGCCCCCGGGCGGAGGGGATCGACGTACCGATCTCGTTGTCCCCACCCGGTAGACCGGGCTGCAACCGGCTCCCGAGCGCCAGCGCCGCGACGGCGACGAGCCCCATCGCGAGCCCGAGGAGCCAGCTCCGGGCGCTCCCCTGTGCGGATGCCAGGACGACGAGGGCGAACATGCCCACGTACCCCGCGACCCGGACCACCTCGACGAAGGCCCGTCCATCGTCGTTTGCCCACGCCAGCGATAGCGCGGTGAGCACGGCGAGCGCCGCGATGCAGACGCCGGCGGCGATCGCGGGCCGCGGCACCCCGGCGCGCGGCCACGCCCCCACTGCGAGCCCCACGATTACCGCCCACCAGATAACGAGGGTCCCGGCCGCGATCGCCTCCGGCGAGTTGCTGCCATCAGGCAGCGCCACGATCACGTAGATGACCGCAACTCCGACGGCGAAGGCGTGTTTCATCGGCGACCGTGCGCTCACCCGATCGGCTCCGGCTGGGCGCGGAGCCTCGGTTTGGCGCCCATCCTCTCCCGAGTAGCGTTGGGCGGCCTGTCGATCCAGCAGATGAACCAAGATCACGCGAAGTCTAGGTGCGCTCTGTTCGTCGCCACGACCGTGGCGCTCGTCCTCGTGCTGCCGGCCTCCCAGGCCGGTGCCGTGAAACGCGCGTTCTTCGGCACGGTCCCGGCCGAGACCCCCTCAGCGGCGGAGTTCGGATCGATGGGCGACGCGAGGGTGGGGACGTACCGGTTCCCGCTCGACTGGTCGCAGATCCAGCCGACGCAGGGGACGCCACCTGACTGGTCCGCGATCGACGCCCAGGTCGAGAACGCGGCGCTGAACGGGATCGAGATCCTCCCCATCGCCTATGGCTCGCCGGGCTTCGCCGCGGGAGACCGCCGCGAACCGCCGCTCGGATCGAGGCAGGCGAAGCAGGCCTGGAAGGACTTCCTCGAGGCAGTCGTGGAGCGGTATGGCCGCGGCGGAGATTTCTGGTCCGACTTCGAGCCTGAGCACCCGGGCGTGAAGCCGCGGCCGCTCACCTGGTTGCAGGTCTGGAACGAGCAGAACTCGCCCACCTTCTACGTGCCGAAACCATCTCCGAAGGAGTACGCGAAGCTGCTGAAGATCTCGAACCGGGCGCTCGCCGGCACCGACGTCGACATCGTGCTCGGGGGCATGTTTGGAACCCCGCGCCGCAACAAGGGGATCTACTCGTGGAAATTCCTCAAACGGCTGTACAAGGTGAAGCGCGCCAAGAAGCTCTTCGACGCCGTCGCCTTGCATCCCTACTCGCCAAACCTCGAGGGGATCAAGGCCCAGATCAGGCTCGTGCGCAAGCAGATGAAGAAGGCAAATGATCGCAACACCCCGATCTGGATCAGCGAGATCGGCTGGGGCTCGGCAGGGACCAAGGGCCAGCCGCTGGCCAAATCGGAGACGGGGCAGAGGAAGATGCTGCGAAAGTCGTTCAACCTGATACTTGACCGAAAGGGAAAGTGGAAAGTCAGGCGGGTGCTGTGGTTCGCGTGGCGCGACCCCGACACCGATGAGGACGTCGTCGGAGGCGTGTGTCACTGGTGCGGATCCGCCGGCCTCCATGACGTCGACCTCGCGCCCAAACCCGCGCTCGGCCAGTACCGCAAGTTCACGGGGGCGGCGTGACGGGCCCGGGGCTTGCGGCGACCGCTCGAGCGAGACCTGTCGATTCGCTAGGGTGCAGCACTTCGTGACCCGAGGCGGACACCGCAATAGGAGGATCGCGCTGGTCGTCTGCGTGTACACCGGGTCGCTCGCGTGCACCGGGTCGCTCGCGCTGCCGGCTCCGGCTGGCGCCCAGTCGGCGGTCGACGAGTACACGCTCGACATCCCCGGCGGAGGCGGTTCGGGCTCGGGCCAGGGCTCTCCCCCCTCGAGCGCTGCGGCTTCCGGCCCCGCGAGTGGATCTGCCAAACCGGGTGGGGGGACAGAGTCCGAAAGCGAGCAACGAGGGCATGCTGCCAGCGGAGGTGGCGACGAGGGCCCCGGGCCGACGGGAGCAGTCGGACGTGCGGGGGCGAGCATTCCGGGATTCGCGCCGTTGCATGAGGGCGTTGGTCGCGCTGCCGACACCAGCGGTCGAACCGCCCCCGACGTGGTCGCTGACACGCTCCTCGACGACGCGATGCTGCCGATACTGGCGGCGCTCGCGCTGATCACCGGCATCGGCGCGTGGCGTGTGCTGCGCCACCGCCACACGCCGACAGGGGCGGCCGGCTGATGCGGCGGCGAGCGCGGGTTCTTGCGATCCTGGTTGCGGCGGTGTCGGTGGGGATGCTTGCGTTTGCGGGATCGGCCGCCGCGCGCAAGGCCCCGAAGGAGTTCGTCGGCCTCGTCCCCCAGAACTCGCTGTCCACCGCCGACCTCGATCGCATGGCGCGCGGCAAGGTGGGAGTGGTCCGATTCCCGCTCAAGTGGGAGGCAGTCGAGCCGATCGACGACCAGTTCGACTTCGTCGCCTTCGACCGCCTGATCGGCGATCTCGCCGCGCATGGGATCCGGCCGTTTCCGACCGTCTCGGGTGTGCCCGGCTACGCGGGCTCCGACGCACTCGCGCTGCCGGTCGCATCGCCCTCACAGAGGGCTCAGTGGCAGGAGTTCCTGCGCGCGGTCGTGAACCGCTACGGCCAGGGCGGCACCTACTGGGCAAGCGTCTACCCCACCCAGCATCCCGGCGCCGCGCCGCTACCGGTGAAGACGGTTCAGATCTGGAACGAGCAGAACGGCCCCAAGCACGCCCACTTCCCCAACCCTGGTCTCTACGCGGAGCTGGTGAAGGTCTCGCACGAGGCGATCGCCAGCGAGGACCCAAGCATGCAGGTGCTGCTGGGGGGCATGTTCGGCACCCCCACTGGCGAGGGGGGGATCAAGGCGTGGAAATTCATCAAGCGCCTCTACGGCACCGCCGGGGTGAAGGGCGCCTTCGACGGCATCGCCCTGCATCCCTACTCCCCCGACCTCAAGGGGATCAAGAAGCAGATCGGGAAGATGCGCAAGGCGCTGAAGAAGAAGAAGGACGGAAAAAAGAAGCTGTGGCTGACCGAGATCGGGTGGGGATCGAAGAAGGGCGGCACCACGAGCCGGCTCGGCGTCGGCAAGAAGAAGCAGGCGAAGCTGCTCAAGAAGTCGTTCAAGCTGCTGCTCAAGAAGCGCGGCAAGTGGAAGATCGGCGGCGTGCTCTATTACACGTGGCGGGACGTGCCGAAAAGCGAGTCCCCGTGCGACTGGTGCACCTCGGCGGGGCTGTTCAACACCACCGGCTCCAAGGCCAAGCCGGCCTGGAAGCAGTACGTCAAGTTCACCGGCGGGTCTTGAGCCGGTCAGGGCTACGTCTTGACGTTGCAAGCTATCGCAAACATTCGCTAAGGTCGCCGGCATGATCCGCGGCAGGACCTCGAGGCGGATCGCGAGGCTAGCTGCCTGCGCGTGTCTCGCCCTCGCAGGAGCAGCCCCGGCGACCGTCGGCGCCCAGTCGGCGGTCGACGAGTACACGCTCGACATCCCCGGCGGAGGCGGTTCGGGCTCGGGCCAGGGCTCTCCCCCCTCGAGCACTGCGGCTTCCGGCCCCGCGAGCGGCTCTGCCCGGACCGCTGGCGGGAGGTCAGCGGACAAGGGGACGGGGCCAAATGCTGCGCGCAACTCCGACACGGGAGGGTCGGGTGATCTCGACGACGGTCGCTCCGGGACGACCAGCGCGAGCTCAGACGCCAGGCCGGATCATCGCAGCGCCCCCGAGGTGGTCGCTGACACGCTCCTCGACGACGCGATGCTGCCGATACTGGCGGCGCTCGCGCTGATCACCGGCATCGGCGCGTGGCGTGTGCTGCGCCACCGCCACACGCCGACAGGGGCGGCCGGCTGATGCGGCGGCG
>DATHVJ010000043.1:0-10732 GCA_035461345.1 Solirubrobacterales bacterium
TCCCGTCCTTCCCGAGCAGCTCGTCGCCGAGGCTCAGCGCGTCGCCAAGGTGGCGCTCGCCCTGTACGTGGTGGACATAGACGGCTCCCATCTGCTCCGAGTCGCGGGATCCAAGCGGTTGCCGGAGCGCCTGGAGGCGCCGCTCGCTGTCGGCCCCGAGCTCGACGCGGACGGCCTCTTGGAGCTTCGCGCTCGTCTCGCCGGCTACCCCGGCGTGGAGGTCGTCCCGCTGTGGCTGCGCGGGAGGGCGACGGGGGTCATGCTGACGCTCGGCCCGCCGCGAGGCAGCCTCGCGGAGATCGCGCGACAGGCCGCGGCGGCCACCACCCTGGCCGACCGCTACACCGACGTCTTCGCGCGCGCGGCGCGCCGGAAGCAGCCGACTGCGGCAGCCGAGATCCAGCAGAGCCTCCTCCCCCCACGCATCTCCAGGATCACGGGTGGGGAGGTGGCCGGGAACGTGCTGCCGAGCTACGAGGTCGCGGGCGACTGGTTCGACACGGTCGAGAACGCGGACGGCGTATGGGTGGCGCTCGCCGACGGCCTCGGCGGTGGAACGCGTTCAGCCGCCAGCAGCGCGGTGGCCCTGGGCGCACTGCGAGCGAGCCGGCGCAGCGGCGGCACGATCCGGGAGGCGCTGATGCTGATGCACCGGACCCTCAGCGAGATGCCGGGCCCTCGCGCCGAGATGACCGCCGTCGCCGCCCGCTGGGATCCGGCATCGCGCAACCTCGAGGTGGCGAACTGCGGGCAGGTCACCCCGATCGTGATTCGCGCCGACCGCCACGCGCAACCGCTGCTGGAATCGCGGGGGCGCGGGCTGGGCGGCCGCTCCAGTCCCAGGCCAGCCGAGCAATCGCTATCGCTCGATCCGGGCGATCGCCTGATCATGATCTCCGACGGCGTCGTCGGAAGCGACCCGGACCAGGCCGGGCTCGGCACGGACGGCCTGATCGACGCGGCGCTGCGATCCGACCGGGCGAGCGCGGCGGACACCGTCCGGAAGGTGAATTCGGCCGTGCTCGACGCGAGCGACGGGAACCTCGAGGACGACGCGACCGTCGTGTGCCTCGCGGTGAGCTGAGCCGGCGGCTCCCGTGGAAAACTGGCTGTCCAGCCAGTAGTGTGGTGTGGCCGCGCCTCGGCGAGGCCCGAGAGGAAGCCCAGGATGAAGACGAAGCCACAGCACGACCTGGACCAGATCGACGTCACCGACCGCGAGCACTGGGAGCACGGCCCGCCCCACGCCCTGTTCACCGCCCTGCGCGGCGAGTGCCCCGTCCACTGGAGCGAGATCAACGAGTACGAGAACGAGGACGGGTTCTGGTCGGTCACCCGCGCCGACGATGTGCGCGAGGTGAGCCTCGACTGGGAGACCTACTCCTCGGAGCGCGGCGGGATCACCGGGCTGACGCACGCGATCCCGCTCGAGCTGATGCGGGCGATGTTCATCGCCATGGACCCGCCGAAGCACGACCGGCTCAAGATGCTGTTCCAGCGCGGGTTCACACCGAGGCGAATCGCCGAGCACGAGGACGCGATCAGGCAGATCGCGGAGGGCGTGCTCGACGGCGTCGCCGATCGCGGCGGGTGCGACCTGGTCACCGACGTCGCGCAGCCGGTCGTCTCGCGCGTGATCGGGCGGTTCATGGGCATCCCCCCGGAGGACGACGCGGTGTGGGCGAACCTGATGAACGCGACCCTCGGCCTCGGCGACCCCGACCTCAACCCCGGCGGGCTCGAGGAGATCCTCGAGCGCGACATCCCCGAGATCTTCGAGCGCTGCCGGCGGATGATCGCCGAGCGCCGCGAGCGCCCGACCGACGACCTGACCAGCGTCCTCGTCCACGCCGAGATCGACGGCGAGCGGCTCGAGGAGCACGAGATCGTGATGGGCTTCTTCCTCCTCGTCGCGGCGGGCAACGACAGCACCAAGGCGACATACACGAGCGGCATGCGGGCGCTGATGGAGCATCCCGACCAGATGCGGATGCTGGTCGACGATCCGTCGCTGATCGAGGGCGCGGTCGAGGAGTGCCTTCGCATGCACCCCGCGTTCGCCCACTTCCGCCGCACCGCGACCCGCGACACCGAGATCGCCGGCCAGCCGATCGCCGAGGGCGACAAGGTCGTGATGTGGTACGTGTCGAGCAACCGCGACGAGAGCCGCTACGAGGACCCGCAGAGCTTCGACGTGCGTCGCAACCCTGAGCACCAGGCGTTCGGGGCCGGCGGCCGCCACTTCTGCCTCGGCGCGTCGCTGGCGCGGCTCGAGCTGCGGATCCTGTTCGAGGAGACGCTGAAGCGGTTCCCCGAGATGCGGATGACCGACCCGCCGCAGGGCGTCGAGTCGCCGTTCCTGAACCAGCTCAAGGCGCTGCCGGTGAGGTGGTAGCCGGCTGCCGCTCCATCCCCAGCGCCAGCCCCGCGCAGAACCACGCGAACGCGACGAGGAAGACGAACGCGAGCACGAACTCGCCGGTCGCGTCCTTGACGACGCCCAGCACGAGCGGCGGGAAGAAGCCGCCGAGGCCGCCCGCGGCGCCCACGATCCCGGTCACGGCCCCTTTGGAGCGGGGGAAGAACAGCGGCACGAGCTTGAACACGGCGCCGTTGCCGAGCCCCAGGAAGCCGGCCATCGTGAGGCAGAAAATCGTCACCGGGACGATGCTCGGGTCGGACGCCTGCCACGAGAGCCCGACGGCGTCGAGGCCGACGCCGAAAAAGGCGACCGCGAGCACCGTCCGCGCCCCGATCCGGTCCGAGAGCCATCCGCCGACCGGCCGCGCCGCGGTCGCCACGATCGTGAACCCAGCCGCGCGCAGGCCGGCGTCGGTCAGCGAGTAATCGAACCAGTCCGTGAGCAGCTTCGGCAGGAACACCGCCATCGCCACGAAGCCGCCGAAGGTGACGAAGTAGAACAGGCTGAGCTTCCACAGATCCCATCCGGACCGCAGCACCTCCAGGTAGCGCGGCGGCTCGTGGCGGGGGCCCGGCGCATCGCGGGCGAGGCTGAGCCACATCAGCGCGAAGCCCCCGAGCACGGCGGCGAAGACCACCCCGGCGACCTCCTGCCCCCACTCGCCGCGGATCGCCGGGATCGAGAACGCGGCCACCGCGGTGCCGATGTTCCCAATGCCGTACACGCCGAGCGCGAACCCCTGGCGACGCTCTTCGTACCAGTCGGCGACGAACGGGATCCCGACCGCGAACGAGGCGCCTGCGGTCCCCAGGATCAACCCCGCGCCCAGCATCGTCCCGTAGCTCTCGCCAGCGAAGCCAATCAGCAGCGCCGCCCCCGCCGAGTACGCGAGCATCGCGGTGAAGACCAGCCGCCCGCCGACCCTGTCGGTGACAACCCCGAGCGGCAGCCGCAGCAGCGAGCCGAGCACCACCGGCACCGAGATCATGATCGAGGTCTCGGTGTTCGACAGCCCCAGCTCGTCCTCGAGCTTGGGCGCCATCGGGGCGACCATCCCCCAGGCTGAGAAGCAGAGCGCGAACGCGATCGTGGCGAGGGCTAGCTGTCGGCCCTGGCCGCTCACGCCGCGGCGCGGCGAGCACGTGCGACCCGCCCCCGGTACGGGATCGGGCTGCGGCGGAACCAGTCGACCGGGATGCTCCACGCGTGCACGAGGCGGCTGAACGGCCACGCCGCGTACAGCAGCCACACGAAGGCGACGTGGAACTGAAGCACGAATGGAACCCCCTCCCCGGTCATCAGCTCCGGCCGGGGATCGCCGATGAACAGGCTGCGGAAGTAGGGCGCGACGGTCTCGCGGTAGTGGACCTCGTCGCCGAGGTTCGACATCAGCGTCACCCACATCCCGGTCGCGATCCCGACCGCGAGCAGCGCGAAGACCAGCAAGTCCATGCGTGTTGTGGTGACCCGGACACGGGGAAAGCGGGCCCGGCGGTAGGCAAGCACCACGAATCCGACGATCACCGCCGCCCCCGCCGCGATCCCGCCGACGGCCGAGATCACGTGGTACATGTCGTCGTCGACGCCGACGGCGCGGGTCCACGAGATCGGCACCAGGATCCCGAGCACGTGGCCGCCGATCGCGGCCAGGACGCCGAAGTGGAAGATCGTGCTCCCGTAGGAGAGCGTGCGGCTCTCCAGGAGCTGGGTCGAGCGCGCGCCCCAGCCGTACTGGTCGCGTCGGTACCGCCACACGTGCCCGACCACGAACACGGCGACCGCCACGTAGGGCAGAACGCTGTAGACGAGCACGTCGAGCTGACTCATGCCGTCGTCCCCGGGCTCGCGGGGGAGGGCATCACCTCGGGCGGCGCGAACGGCTCCAGCCCCACCTCTTCGCTCGGCGGGCCGTCCGCGGCGAGGCGCGCCGCGCGCGCGGCCTGGCGACGGCTGAGCCGCGGAAGGTCCGCGACGACGGACTCGATCAGCTCAGCGTACGGGCTGCCCTCGTCGTGGAGGCTGGAGCGCACCAGCTCGAGCGCCTCGCGGTGCTCGCCGAGCGCCTCGAGCCCCTGCTCCGGGCTCAGGGCCGCGAACTCGAGCACGACCGGGAGGTAGTCGGGCAGCTCGCCGTCCGCCAGCTCGAGGCCCGCGTCCGCGTAGCGCTGCTTGAGGGCGAGCAGCGCGATCCCCCGCTGGCGCAGGTCCCCCCAGCGGTGGTAGGTGAGATAGAGGCTGTTGCGGCGTGAGAAGTCGAACGTCTCGACGTACCGCCGCTGCGCATCGGCGAGCGCAAGCCCTTCGACCGCGTCGAGGAAGCGCGCGAGGGCTTCGCGCCGCCGCCCGCCCTGGAGCATCTCGACCTCGGCCCGCAGCTCGTCGCGGGCCGCCCACAGCTCCTCGGACGGGTACTGGAGCAGCAGCGAGACGAGCTTGAGCGGATGCGTCACCTCAGTCACGCCGTCCGTTCCCCTTCACCTGGACGAGGAGGTCCCTGACGTCGAAGTCCGGGTCGGGACCGTCCGCCTCGGACGGCGCCTCGTGCCCGGGGAGCTTCGAGAAGTCGATCCCGCACGAGCCCTGCTCGGCGAGCGCGTCGGGAGAGATCTCCCCGTGCCGGCGCGGGATCACGTAGCGCTCGTCGTAGTCGCCGATCGCGACCATGCGGAACATCGCCTCGAGCTCGGAGAGCTCCATCCCCACCTCGTCGGCGAACGCGGGATCCCCCCTGCCCTCGACGTTGACGCCGCGCATGTAGCGGCGCATCGCAACCAGGCGGCGAAGCGAGCGGCGAACGGGCTCGGGGTCACCGGCCGCCAGGAAGCTGGCCAGGTACTCGACCGGGATCCGCAGCTCCTCGATCGCTTCGAAGACGTCGTCGGCGGCGCCGCCGTCGCGGACCAGCGCCTCGCCTAGGCTCTCGACCGGGGACAGCGGCGGCACGTACCAGACCATCGGCAGCGTGCGGTACTCGGGGTGGAGCGGGAGCGCGATCCGCCACCGCTTGCACATTGCGTACACGGGCGAGCGCCGCGCCGCCTCGATCCAGTCGTCGGGGATCCCGTCGCGGGCCGCCCGAGCCTGTACCTCGGGGTCCTCGGGGTCGAGGAAGAGCCCGAGGTGGGATTCGAGCAGCTCGTGCTCGTCGCGCACCGACGCGGCCTCCTCGACCCGGTCGGAGTCGAACAGCACGATGCCGACGTGGCGCAGGCGCCCCACGCACGTCTCCGAGCACACCGTGGTCATCCCAGCTTCGATCCGCGGGTAGCAGAAGTTGCACTTCTCGGCCTTGCCGGTCTCCCAGTTGAAGTACACCTTCTTGTAGGGGCAGCCCGACACGCAGAAGCGCCACGAGCGGCACGCCTCCTGGTCGACGAGCACGATCCCGTCCTCCTCGCGCTTGTACATCGCGCCGCTCGGGCACGAGGCGACGCACGAGGGGTTGATGCAGTGCTCGCAGATCCGCGGCAGGTACATCATGAACGCCTGCTCGAACTCCAGCCGCACCTCCTGCTCGAGGTCGCGGCGGTTGGGGTCGTTGGCGGCGTGCTCGCGCGACCCGGCCAGGTCGTCGTCCCAGTTCGGCCCCCACTGGAGGTCGAGCGGCCGGCCGGTGACCTGGGACTCTGGCCGCGCCACCGGCTGGTGCTCGGAGGGCGGGGCGCCGATCAGGTGCTGGTAGTCGTACGTCCACGGCTCGTAGTAGTCGTCGAGCTCGGGCAGGTCCGGGTTGTGGAAGATGTGCAGCAGCTTGTGCAGCTTGCCGCCGGCCTTCAGCTTCAGCTTCCCGCGGCGGTCGAGCTTCCAGCCGCCGTTCCACTTGTCCTGGTCCTCGTAGTCGCGCGGGTAGCCGCGGCCGGGCTTCGTCTCCACGTTGTTGAACCACACGTACTCGGTCCCGCGCCGGTTCGTCCACACGTTCTTGCACGTCACCGAGCAGGTGTGACACCCGATGCACTTGTCGAGGTTCATCACCATCCCCATCTGCGCCCGGACCCTCATCCGTAGTCAACCTCCCCCTTGCGCTTGCGGACAATGATCATCTGGTCGCGCTGCGGACCCGTCGGCCCGTAGTAGTTGAAGCCCCAGGAGAGCTGGGCGTAGCCGCCGATCAGGTGGGTGGGCTTGATCGCGATCCGGGTCAGGGAGTTGTCGGTCCCGCCGCGGGTGCCGCTGACCTCGGAGATCGGAACGTTCACGTGGCGGTCCTGCGAGTGGTAGAAGAGCGCGACGCCCGGCGGCACGCGGTGCGAGACGGCGGCGCGGCACGCCACCGCGCCGTGGCGGTTGTAGACCTCGAGCCAGTCGTTGTCCCGGACGCTGATCCGCTCCGCGTCGTCGACCGACAGCCACATCGCCGGGCCGCCCCGGAACAGGGTCAGCATGTGGAGGTTGTCCTGGAACTCGGAGTGGATCGACCACTTCGAGTGCGGTGTCAGGTAGCGCACGGTCACCTCGCGCCCCTCCCCCATCTCGGGCTTGCCCCCGAGGCCGTGGAGCTGACCGGTGTCGACCGGCGGCCGGTACGCGGGCAGCCCCTCGCCGATGTCGAGGATCCAGGCGTGGTCGAGGTAGAGCTGCTGGCGGCCAGTCAGTGTCCGCCACGGGATCCCGTGCTCGACGTTGGACGTGAACGGCGAGTAGCGGCGCTCGCGCGACTCCATTCCCGACCACTCGGGGGACGCGAGCACCTTCCGCGGCTGCGCCGACAGCTCGCCGAAGTCGATCCGCTCCTCGGCGCGGTCGGCGACGATCTCGGTCAGCTCGTGCCCCACCCGGGCCCCGAGCTCGCGGAACCCCTCGGTCGCGAGGCGCCCGTTCGTCGTCCCCGACAGCGCGAGGATCGCCTCCGCGACGTGCACGTCCCGCATCATCGCGGGGCGGCCGCGCGCGGCGCCGCTTCGCCCCGCGCCGTTGCGGCGCCGCAGCTCCTCGACCTCGAGCTCGGGCTTCCACGCGACGCCCTTGGCGCCGACGCCCGCGCGCTCGACGAGCGGGCCCAGCGCCTGCATCTTCTCCGCCACCGCGGGGTAGTCGCGCTCCACCGCCACGAGCTTCGGCATCGTGCGGCCCGGGACGGGCTCGCACTCCCCCTTGCGCCAGTCGCGGACCTCGCCTCGGGGCTGCGCCAGCTCGTCGGGCGTGTCGTGCATCAGCGGCGCGGCGACGACGTCGGTGCGCGTTCCCAGATGGTCGGCGGCGAGCCGGCTGAACTCCTCGGCGATCAGCCGGAACGCGTCCCAGTCCGACTTCGCCTCCCACGGCGGCGCGATTGCGGCGTTGAACGGGTGCACGAACGGGTGCAGGTCCGTGCTCGAGATGTCGTGCTTCTCGTACCACGTGGCGGCAGGAAGCACGACGTCGGAGTACACGGCCGAGCCGTTCATCCGGAAGTCGATCGTCATGAACAGGTCCAGCTTTCCCTCCGGCGCCCGCTCATGCCAGGCGACATCCTCCGGCCGCTGGTCGGGCGCGGACTCCGGGGAGCGGACGGCGGCGTCGGGCACGCCGAGGATGTGGCGCAGGAAGTACTCGTGGCCCTTGCTCGAGGACCCGAGCAGGTTGGCCCTCCACAGGGCGAGGATGCGGGGGGAGTTCGCGGGGTCGTCCGGGTCCTCGCAGGCGAACCCGAGCTCGCCATCGGCCAGGCGCTGGGCGACGTGCTCGACGACGTCGACCCCCGCGTCGCGCGCCTCGTCGGCGAGGTCGAGCGGGTTGCGGTCGAAGGTGGGATGGGACGGCGCCCACCCGAGCCGGGCGGCGAGCGCGACGCAGTCGGCGAAGTGCTTGCCCTCGAGCGCGCCGTCGCCGAGCGGCGAGCGCAGCTCGTCGGCGCCGAACGTCTCGTAGCGCCACTGGTCGCTGAACAGGTACCAGAACGGCGTCGAGGGCTGCTGGCGCGGCGGTCGGCTCCAGTCGAGTGCGAACGCCGTCGTCATCCAGCCGGTGATCGGGCGCACCTTCTCCTGGCCGACGTAGTGGGCCCACCCCCCTCCGTTGACGCCCTGGCAGCCGCAGAACAGGACGAGCGAGAGCATCGCCCGGTAGGTCTGATCGGAGTGGAACCAGTGGTTGGTGCCGGCCCCCATCACGATCATCGAGCGGCCCTCGGTCCGCTCCGCGTTGCGGGCGAACTCGCGCGCGATCCGCGCCGCCCGCCCGGCGTCGACGCCGGTGATCGGCTGCTGCCACGCGGGGGTGTACGGGTGCTCGGGGTCGTCGTAGCCGGCCGGCCACTCGCCGGGGAGGCCCTCGCGGCCGACGCCGTACTGCGCCAGAGTGAGGTCGAACACGGTGGTGACGAGGCGATCGCCGACCCGCTTCGCCGGCACGCCCCGCCGCATGACCGCGCCGCCGACCGTCTCGCCGCCGTCGAAGCGCGGGAGCGACACCTCGACGAGCTCGTCGTGGCGGCCAAGCAGGGTCAGCGCGGGACGCACGTCTCCGAGGTCGAGGTTCCAGCGGCCCTCCCCCTCCTCCCCCACCGGTAGCCCAGCGAGCCGTTCGGGACGCGGGCCTCGCCGTCGCGCTCGTCGACGACCACCGTCTTCCACTCGGGGTTCTCGCTCTCGTCGCCGAGATCGGAGGCGCGCACAAAGGCGCCGCCCGCGTAGGTGCCGTCGTCGCGGCGGCGCAGCTCGACCAGGAACGGCAGGTCGGTGAACCGGCGCGCGTAGTCGGCGAAGTACGGCGTCTCACGCTCGACCAGGAACTCCCTCAGGACGACGTGGCCCATCGCCATCGCCAGGGCGCCGTCGGTGCCCGCCTTGGCGGGCAGCCAGTGGTCGGCGAACTTCGTGTGGCCCGCGTAGTCGGGCGAGACGACGACGACCTTCTGGCCCCGGTAGCGCGCCTCGGTCATGAAGTGCGCGTCGGGGGTCCGCGTCTGGGGGATGTTCGACCCCCACAGCATCAGGTAGGAGGCGTTCCACCAGTCGGCGGACTCGGGGACGTCGGTCTGGTCGCCCCAGATCTGCGGCGACGCGGGAGGCAGGTCGGCGTACCAGTCGTAGAAGCTGAGGCAGACGCCGCCGATCAGGGACAGGAACCGCGTCCCGGCGGTGTAGGAGACCATCGACATCGCGGGGATCGGCGTGAACCCCGCGATCCGGTCGGGGCCGTAGCGGCGGATCGTGTGCACGTGGGCGGCCGCGATCAGCTCCACGACCTCGGGCCAGCTCGCGCGCAGGAAGCCGCCCTTGCCGCGTTGCGACTTGTACACGCGCGCCCGCTCCGGATCCTCGACGATGCTCGCCCACGCCTCGACCGGGTCGCCGGTGCGCTCGCGGGCCTCGCGGAACATCTCCAGCAGAACCCCGCGCACGTAGGGGTGCTTGGGCCGCACCGGCGAGTACACGTACCACGAGAAGGAGGCGCCGCGGGGGCAGCCGCGCGGCTCGTAGTCGGGGACGTCGGGCCCGTTCGATGGATAGTCGGTCTGCTGCGTCTCCCAGGTGACGAGCCCGTCCTTGACGTGGATCTTCCACGAGCACGAGCCCGTGCAGTTGACGCCGTGCGTGGAGCGGACGACGCGGTCGTGCTGCCACCGCCGCCGGTAGGCCCCCTCCCAGTCGCGCGAGTACGTCGAGTGCTCGCTCCACCCGTCGGCGGAGCGATCGCGCGGCCCGAAGAACTGCCGCGCCCGGAGCAGCGCCCGGCCTTGGGTCATGCGAGTCCCCGTCGTCTCTCCGCCGTTGCGAGCACCCGCGCGCACAATATGGCCTCGTCCGACAATGGCAAGGGGGTTTTCCACGGATCCTGGGGCCCAATGCCGACCGGTGAGCCCGCCACCGCGCTAGGCTCACCGCGCGATCGAGGGCGAGGAGGCCAAGCTCGACTTCAGCTAGGCGACGGGTCGTATCCGATCGGCGCCGCGCGGCGATCGGCACCGCGGTCTTCTTCGTCGTCGCTCCGGGCATCGTCGCGGGGATCGGGCCGTGGCTGGTGACCGGGTACCGGTTCGAGGAGCCGGTCGCCTGCTGGCTTGCAGCTCGCGTGCTGGGGGCCGCGCTGATCGGCGTAGGGCTGGTCGTGCTCGTACCCGCATTCGTCCGCTTCGCGGTAGAGGGCCTCGGCACCCCCGCCCCGGTCGCGCCCACCGAGCATCTCGTGGTCGGCGGCCCGTACCGCCACGTGCGCAACCCGATGTACCTCGCCGTCGGAGCCGCGATCGTCGGCCAGGCGCTGCTGTTCGGGCAGCTCGAGCTGCTGCTCTACGCGGCCGTCTACTTCGCGGCGGTGAGCGCGTTCGTGTACATCTACGAGGAGCCGGTGTTGAGGAAGCAGTTTGGATCGGAGTACGACGCGTAC
>DATHVJ010000044.1:0-2488 GCA_035461345.1 Solirubrobacterales bacterium
GGGTGTTCTTCTCCAGCGAGGCCGATCCGAGCGATGGCTTCTGGCTCGAGCTCGTCGGAACGCTGGGGCTCGCCGTCTCGGGTGCGGCGCTCGCCACCCTGCGACCGGAGCAGCTGCGGATGCTGGGCAAGCGCTCCGAGCGGGCGCAGGCGGAGACCACCGAGGACGATGCGGCGCGACCCGCGGTGAAGCGGCGTTCCGCGCACGAGGGCCGCACCCGGCGGCGGACGAGAAGCCGCTAGCTGCGTGCCGGGGGGGTGCCGGCTACCAGCGGTAGTGGGCGAAGGCCTTGTTGGCCTGCGCCATCCGGTAGATGTCGTCCTTTCGCTTCCACGCGCCGCCCTGCTGGCGACCGGCGTCGAGGATCTCGTTCGCGAGCCGCTCCTGCATCGACTTCTCGCGACGCTGAGCGGCGAACTGGACCAGCCACCGGACCGCGAGCGTGCGGGCGCGGCGGGCGGAGACCTCGACCGGGACCTGGTAGGTGGCGCCGCCCACCCGGCGCGAGCGCACCTCGAGCACGGGGGTCAACTCCTTGATCGCCTCTTCGAGGACCTCGACCGGCGGCCTGCCGGTCCGCTCGCCGACGATCGCAAGGGCGTCGTAGGTCACCCGCTCGGCGAGCGACTTCTTGCCGCCCCGCATCACCTTGTTGATGACCTGCTGGACAAGCCGGCTGCGGTGGCGGGAGTCCGGCTCGACGGGGCGGATCGAAGCTCGAGCGCGCCTCGGCACTAGCGCTTGACCCCGTACTGCGAGCGGCTCTGCTTGCGGTTCGAGACGCCGGCGGCGTCGAGCGTGCCGCGGACGACCTTGTAGCGGACGCCCGGAAGGTCCTTGACCCGCCCGCCGCGAACCAGGACGACCGAGTGCTCCTGAAGGTTGTGACCCTCGCCCGGGATGTAGCACGTGACCTCCATCCCGTTGTTGAGGCGCACGCGAGCGACCTTGCGGAGGGCCGAGTTCGGCTTCTTCGGCGTCGCGGTGTAGACACGCGTGCACACGCCGCGCCGCTGCGGGGCGGCGAGCCGGCGCTTGCGGCCGTGGCCGGACTTGAGCCCGGGCGTCGTGGTCTTCTTCTTGGGACGCGTGCGCCCCTTGCGGACTAGCTGGTTGGTCGTCGGCACGGCGGCGAATGGTAGCGGGGGCGCGTCGTGCGAGTGGCTAATCTGGCTCCGATGCCTCCAGACCGGGTCGACGCGGACAAGGAACGGCCCGTCCTCGCCGTCGACGTCGACGGAGTCATCAGCCTGTTCGGGTTCGACGACCCCGCGCAGGCGCCGGGCGAGTTCCAGCTGATCGACGGCGTCGCCCACTGCATCTCGCGCGCCGCGGGAGAGCGGCTGCGGCGGCTGTCGGACTTGTACGAGCTCGTGTGGGCGACCGGCTGGGAGCAGCGCGCCAACGACCACCTGCCAACCCTGCTCGGGCTGCCGGGCGAGCTCCCCTACCTGACCTTCGACGGGCGCGCCAGGTTCGGGTCCGCGCACTGGAAGCTCGACGCGATCGCCGACTACGCCGGCGACCGACCGCTGGCGTGGGTCGACGACTGCCTCGACGACAGCTGCCGCTTCTGGGCGCAGATGCGCGTCGGGCCGACCCTGCTCGTCCCGGTCGAGCCCAGCCGTGGCCTCGATGAGGCGCAGACCGAGGCCCTGATCGCGTGGGCGCGCGACGGTTACACTCCCTTACAGTGGAGGGGTTCCTGCCGATCTTCTTCCTCGGCGTGGTGCTGAAGATCCCGATCGGGGCAGCATTGTTCCTGATCTGGTACGCAGTGCGTGCCGAGCCCGAGGCCGAGGAGCTCCCCGACGAGGGGGAGCAGGGCTTCAAGCGCTGGCGCCCGCAGCCGCGCCGGCCCCGCGGACCGCGACGCGGCCCTCACCCGGCCGGCGCGCGGGCGATGCCCGACTGCCCGCCCGGTGGGCGGTTCCGCGTCGCTCCCCCTCCCGCGACCGCTCGGGCGACGACGGCTCGCAGCGCGAAGCGCCGCGTGACCGAACCCGCCCAGCGGTAGACACGGGCGATCGGTCGATTGGCTCGGTAAGGGGGCGCCTGACGTTGCAGGCGCCCCCTCGGCGTGTTCAAGCCTCGAGACGGGCATCGACCGGGAGTTCCTCGCACGCCTTCGTGCGCCTTTCGTGACGTTCCCCCTGAGGACCAACGTCGATTCGCCCACCTGGCTGTGGGTGAATCCACGCGGAGTTGATTCCGCTCGCGTCCGGGAGGGCTGCACCGCGAGCGGTGCGTCTGCCACCAGGCCCGCTACCGTGCAGCGATGTTTTGTCCCCACTGCGGGAAGCGGAACGAGGAGGGGGCTCGCCATTGCAGCTCCTGCGGAGAGCGGCTGCCCGAGCTCGGATCGGAGGCGGCCGAGGCGAGCGGGCGCTCCTCCCTTCGAGCGCGAATTGGGAGGCTGATCGGGGGGTCGCGCCGGGAGCGTGTGATCACCGCGGCGATCGTAATCGCGCTCGGGATCGCAATCGTG
>DATHVJ010000045.1:0-11660 GCA_035461345.1 Solirubrobacterales bacterium
CGACGACAGCTTCGCGACGATCACCGACCTCGAGCGGGTCATTCCCTGCGTCGAGGGTGGGCGCGTCATCGAGGCCACCGGGCCGGACTCGGTCAGGGCGGAGATCGACGTCAAGATGGGCGCGATGTCGATGAAGTTCGCCGGCACGGTCGAGGTCGCCGAGAAGGACGAGGGCGCTCACACCGCGCTGATGAAGGTGAAGTCGAAGGAGGTCGGCGGCGACGGGCACGCGAACGCCGACGTCACCTTCGAGCTCGACGACGGTGGCGGGACGATCCACACATCCGCGCAGATCGTGGGCAAGGCGGCGTCGATGGGCGAGGGGGTGGTCGTCGGGGTGCTCGACGCGCTGATCACCGACTTCGCCGGAAAGGTCGGCAGCGCCTAGATGACCGATTCCCAACCCCCACGCACCCGGATGACGCGCCTGGCGCGTCGCATATCTTCGTCCTCGGCCGCTCGCGTGGCGCTGCCACGCCACGCGGCCTGCGTCCTCGATCTGCTCGGCCAGGCACGCCCCCGGGCACACGCGGATTGGGAGTCGATCATCTAGATGGCGACGGTCGCGATGCGGGAGATCCGCGAGGGCGAGGTGCCGTTCGACGGGGGGACCGCGATCCAGGAGGACGCGGACCGGCCCGCCTTCAGCGGCCACGGGCCCAACGATTACGTGTGCGTGCGGTGCGGCAACGTCCTCGCCGAGGCGATGGACCCCGCCTACATGACGAAGAAGGTCCGCGTCCGCTGCGGGCGCTGCTCGACCGTCAACGTCGCGGTCGGCGACGAGTCGGACCCCGCGAACGGCCCAGGGTGCGGGCGGCACGGCTGACGGCGGGCCCGACAGCGTGCCGCGGCATGCTCCCACCCTCCTCGACGGCCGGCTCACGCTGCTTGGCGTCGAGCTGCGGGTAGCACCTTTCGATTCGTGCCACGACAATTGGCTTGTGTCAACGGTGGAGTCCGCCGAGACACTCGCCCTCAATGACGGCGGCCGCTGACAGCACTGGCATCGTGATCGTCCTTTTCGGGGCGACGGGCGACCTCGCCCGGCGCAAGCTCCTCCCCGGGTTGTTCCACCTCTCCCAGGCCGGGCTGATGCCGGACCAATTCCGGATCATCGGAACCTCGCGCGGGGAGCTCGGCGACGAAGGCTTCCGTGCCCTGGCGAGGGAGGCAGTGGACGAGTTCGGCCGCGAGCCGGCGACCGGCGATGGATGGGACGGCTTCGCCGACTCGCTTTCGCTCGTCGGCATCGGCGATGGATTCGAGGGCCTGCACGACGCGGTGGCGCGCGCCCGGGACGGGCTGGGTGGCGACCCGCGGGTGCTCCACTACCTCTCGCTGCCCCCAGGCGCGGCGGCATCAACCGTCGAGCAGATCGGGAGCGGCGGCTTCGCGGATGGCGCGGCGATAGTAATGGAGAAGCCGTTCGGCACCGATCTGGCCTCCTCACGGGAGCTGAACGCGACCGTGCTGTCGTACTTCGACGAGACGCGGGTCTTCCGCATCGATCACTACCTCGGTCGCGAGGCAGTGCAGAACCTGCTCGCGCTGCGGTTCGCGAACGGGATGTTCGAGCCGGTGTGGAACCGCGACCACATCGACCACGTCCAGATCGACGTACCGGAGGCGCTGTCGATCGAGATGCGCGGCGAGTTCTACGAGCGGACCGGGGCGTTCCGCGACATGGTCGTCACGCACCTGTTCCAGGTGCTCGGCTTCGTCGCCATGGAGCCGCCGACGTCGCTCGACCCGAGGACCCTGATGGCCGAGCGGGCGAAGGTCTTCGACGCGATGCCGCCGCTGGAGCCCGAGGCTGTCGTCCGCGGCCAGTTTGACGGCTATCGCGAGATCGAAGGGGTGGCGCCGGACTCCGGCACGGAGACGTTCGTCGCGCTGCAGGCGTTCGTCGACAACTGGCGCTGGGCGGGCGTGCCGTTCTACCTTCGAACCGGAAAGCGCCTGGCGGAGAGTCGGCGCCTGCTGACGCTGGCGTTCACCAAGCCCCCGCGGCGCATGTTCCCGTTCGACTGTCGCTATGTGGCGGAGTCGTTCGGCTTCGACCACCTGACGTTCGATCTCGGCGATCCGGGCAGCATCTCCGCGAGCTTCCTGGCCAAGGTCCCCGGCCCGGCCCTGGAGCTCGGGGAGGCGGAGATGAGCTTCAGCTACGCGGACGCCTTCTCGGGCCCCGAACAGGCGCTCGACGCCTACGAGCGGCTGATCCACGACGTGATCGTCGGCGATCGCACGCTGTTCACGACCTCGAACGGGATCGAGCGCCTGTGGGAGGTCTCGGCTCCGGTGCTCGAGGCAGCGCCTCCCGCTCAAAGTTACGAACCGGGGTCGTGGGGTCCCGAGGCGCACGACCTGATCGCTCCGCGCCGGTGGCACCTTCCGGGACACCGCGTGTAGCGGCCGGCGGGCGTCGCCTTGATTCGGCACGCGGCTCGCTGAGAGGATGGGACCGTGGGACGGCTCGACGAGCTCGACCTGACCAAGTCGCTGACCCGCAAGGAGGAGGCCCGCCTGCTCGACCGCGGGTGGGAGCGGCTGACGCAGCTCCGCCTGATGCTAGGCGGGCTGATCGGCGACGGGCCGCTCGGCCCGCCGGTGTGCGTCGTCTTCGAGGGATGGGACGCGTCCGGCAAGGGCGGCGCGATCAAGCGGCTCGTGTCCCACATCGATCCGCGCCACGTCCGCGTTGTCCAGTTCGCCGCCCCCACCGCGGACGAGAAGCGCCACCATTTCCTGTGGCGATTCTGGCCAGTGCTGCCGGGGTGGGGAGGGATGGCGGTGTTCGACCGCTCGTGGTACGGGCGCGTCCTCGTCGAGCGCGTCGAGGGTCTCGCTCGCCGGGAGCAGTGGCTTCGCGCGTACGAGGAGATCAACAGCTTCGAGCGCACCCTCGCCGACGAGGGGATGATCCTGGTCAAGCTGTGGCTGCACATCTCGGCCGACGAGCAGCTGCGGCGGTTCGAGCGCCGGGAAAAGGACCCGCTCAAGGCGTGGAAGCTGAGCGACGAGGACTGGCGCAACCGCGACAGGCGCTCCGAGTACGCCGAGGCGATCGAGGACATGCTGGCCCGCACCGATCAGCCGCATGCTCCGTGGCATCTGATCGAAGCCGACTCGAAGCGCTACGCGCGCGTCGCGGTCGTGGACACGGTGATCGAGCGGATCGAGCGCGGCATGCGCAACTGGGGCATGGAGCCGCCGGCCGCCCCCGACGCGTGAGCCGCATATCGCGACTTAGGACCGTTCGTCCATTCCCCTTGACCGCCTCGACCCGGTCGGGTTAACTCGAGCTGGAGACCAACCCGGAAGAGTGGAGGTGGGCGATGCCCGTCCGGCGGCGGCAGTGCGGCGCGATGCAGGAGTACGAGCGGCTGCTCGAGGAGGAGCCCTCGTTTCGAGAGAACCAGCAGCGTGCCGAGGAGTTCACGGCGCGCAGCGTCGAGACCGGTGAGGCGCAGCGACTCGCCCGTCGACTGATCAAGGTTCCCACGGTCGTCCACGTCGTCTACAAGCGCGACCGGGAGAACATCTCCAAGGCGCAGATCAACAGTCAGATCGCCGTCTTGAACAAGGACTTCCGGGCCACGAACCCCGACCGCAGCGAGGTCCCGGACGCCTGGAAGGGCCTGGTGGCGGACGCGAAGGTTGAGTTCGCGCTCGCCCGGCGCGACCCGAGGGGAAGGCCGACGAACGGCGTCACTCGGACGAAGACCGACCGCGACTTCTTCGGCACCGGCGACGCGGTGAAGACCAAGTCCAAAGGCGGTGCACCGGCGTGGCCCTCGAACCGGTACCTCAACATCTGGGTCTGCAGCCTGGGCGGCGGCCTGCTCGGCTACGCCCAGTTTCCCGGCGGGCCCGCCCGCACCGACGGCGTGGTCATCCTCCACTCGGCCTTCGGCACCCGAGGCACCGCGCAGGCGCCGTTCGATCGCGGGCGGACGACGACGCACGAGGTCGGACACTGGCTCAACCTCCGGCACATCTGGGGAGACACGATGGACTGCAGCGGCGGCGATCGCTGCGCGGACACACCCAACGCCAAGGGGCCGAACTACGGCAAGCCGACGTTTCCGCGTGTCACCTGCGCCAACGGGCCGAATGGCGACATGTTCATGAACTACATGGACTATGTCGACGACGCGGCGATGTTCATGTTCACCGCCGGCCAGGTGACCCGGATGAACGCCACCCTGGCGGGGCCGCGGAAGAAGCTCGGACGCCGGTAGGGAGCGGTCCGCCCGGCATGGCGAGCGTCCGCCGCGAGTGCCTTCTGCGGCGCTGGGTCCACGCCCACGAGGAGGACACCGGCTCGTCGATGGTCTTCAGGCCGGCGGAGCACGAGCTGCCGCCGTCTCGCGGGCGGATGGCGTTCGAGCTGCGGCCGGACGGCACGTTTGCCGAATCCGGGCTCGGTCCGGCAGACGTGCCCGAGCAGGCGGCCGGCACGTGGGGGCTGGAAAAGGACGACACGATCGTCCTCAGCGCGGGCGCCGCGGCCGGCGTGCCGCGGGTGATGGAGATCGTGTCCTGCGACGACGAGCGGCTGGTGGTCAAGAGCTGATCACCGCGGTGAACCTGCCCGCGCTCTACCGCCCGGACTCCCGATCGGACATCAGGCGCTCCAGCTTGTCGAAGCTGTCCGACCAGCCATCCCGGTGAAGAGCGCGGCGGGCCTCGCTCTTGAACGGACGCTGGGTGAGCCCGACCTCGGTCGACCCGCCCAGATCGCGGAACGAGAGCCGCACCAGGTTCTCGATGTCGTCGGGATCCGGGTCCTCCCACACGAACGTGTAGGCGAGGCGGAGGGGAGGATCGACCTCGCGAAACTCCCCGGTCAGATAGAAGGAGTCGCCCTGCGGCGGCTGCATCTCGATCCGATACGTCTGGCCGACGCGTGGCTCGAGCTCCAGGCTCGGGATGCTGAAGCCCTCCGGCCCCCACCAGGTCCGGATCTCGGCGGGATCGCTGAACGCTCTGAACACCACCTCGGGGGCGGCGGGAACGACCCGTGTGATCGCGAGCGTCAGCTCGCCCATGGCGGCCCTACGACTTCGCCGACGCGACGAAGCCGCGCACGTCCTGCACCGGCTCGGAGTAGGCGTCGCCGAGCGCCTCCTCGACCGCGGTCATGTATTCCCCGGCCCAGGCCGGGAACTCGTAGTCGACGGAGCGCAGGAACTCGAGCGTCACCGCGAGCCGGATGTCGGCGATCGACGGACGCTCGCCGCCGATGAACTCGCGCCCGTCGAGGAAGTGCGCCCGGATCGCGTCCAGCGGCTCGGCGATCGCGGCCTCGGCGTCCTTCTGCGCCTTCGCCTTCATCTCGTCGTCGGCCTCCGAGGTGGCGACCTCGCCTGCGTACTGGGGGAAGCCGAGCGTCGGGTAGGTGGCGCGCGCGACGAGCGGGTACAGCGTCCCGACGATGTAGAACATCGCGCTGTCGGTCATCGCCCGCTCGCCGGGGTCGGTGGGGTAGAGCTCGTCGAGGCCGTGCTTGTTGGAGAGGTACTGCATGATCGCGCAGCTTTCCCACAGCGAGCCCTGGGGGAGCCCCTCGCATTCGAGCAGCGGGGTCAGGGCGGCCGGGTCCTTTCTTCGGAACTCGGGCTCGTCCTTGCGGCCCCACACGTCGACCTCCTCGAACTCGAGGCCGGCGGCGCGGACGAAGACCCGCGCGGACAGGTTGTTGACGCTTGGCGTCAGGATGCTGAGCGTGTTCTCGGCCATGTTCTCCTCCTCCGGTTTCTATGACTTGACGAGCTGCTCGATCGCGTCCGCTACATGTGCCTGGTCGATGTTGTCGTCACCCCGCTCCACCCTGATCCGATGCGCTTCGGCCAGCACGTCGGCGTGCGTGTGGCCGCGCGGCGGCTCGAATCGGTACGACGAGAGCTCGATCAGCAGGCCGAGCGGGTCCTCGAAGTAGATCGAGTCCATGAACCCGCGGTCCTTGACGCCGCTGTGCCGGATCCCGCGCTCGTCGAGGCGCTCGACCGCCTGGTTGAAGCTCGCCTGCGAGACCGACAGCGCGATGTGGTGGACGCACCCGGGATCGGTCGGCGTGCGCTCGGGATCGGCGGCGCGCTCGTCGTCGGTGAAGATCGTGATCAGGCGGCCGTCGCCGGGGTCGAAGTAGAGGTGGCTCTCGGCGGCGTTGTCGAGGTTGGGCTGCTCGAACACGAACGGCATCCCGAGCACGCCCTCCCAGAAGTCGATCGATGTCTGGCGATCGGCGCCGACGATCGTAATGTGGTGGACGCCCTGGCTCTGAAGCTTGCGCACCTGCTCTCCCTGCCTGGAATCTAGATGATTGATTTCTGATCCGCGCGGGCCCGGGGGCGCGCCATACGGGTGCGTGGGGATTGGGGATCGCTCATCTAACGCTCGACCAGCCGCGACTTGTACTCGCTGCGCTCCAGCGTCCCCCACGGAACCAGCTCCACCTCCGCCCTGACGACGAGCGCGTCGCGGAGCCTCGCCGCGATCTCCTCGGCCAGCCCCGGGTCCGCGGTCGCCTCGCGCGCCAGCTCGACGCTGACCGGCAGCGGCGGGTCCTGCTTGGGCCCGGGCGCGCGCGGGCGGACGAGGACGTTGCCACTCACCCGCGGGGCGAACTCGGCGACCACCTCGCGAACGGCCGACGGGAACACGTTGACGCCGCGGACGATCAGCATGTCGTCGGTGCGGCCGACGCACCGCACGCGCGGGCCGGTGCGGCCGCACGGGCATCGGCCCATGCGCACCTCGACGTGGTCGCGAGTCCGGAACCGAAGCAGTGGGGCCGCGCGGTGGCGGAGGTGGGTCAGCACCAGCTCCCCGGCGGCGCCGTCGGCGAGCTCGATCACCGCGCCGCTCGCCGGGTCGATCAGCTCCGGGTGGACGAACCCGCGCGCCCCCAGGTGCATCCCCTGCCGATGCTCGCACTCCCCCCACAGCGAGACGCCGATGTCGCCGACCCCCATCGCCTCGGTCACCCTCGCGCCCCAGCCCTGCTCGAGCGTGGCGCGGAACGCCGCCTCGCCTCCGCCGGGCTCACCCGCGACGAGCACCCGCGCGACACTCGAGCCACGGAGGTCGAACCGGCGCTCCGCAGCCCACTCGACGAGGTAGGCCGCATAGGAGGGGGTCAGGACCGCGTTCCGCGGCCGCAGCAGCTCGATCGCGCGGACGAGGCGCTCTGTGTTCCCGGTCCCGACGGGGATGTGGCAGAGGCCGAGGCGATCGAACGACGCGAGCGCCGCCCCGGCCGCGAACGGCCCCGCGTTGTAGGTGGTGACCACGGTCTCGCCGGGCGCGGCCCCCGAGGCGCCGTAGCTGCGCGCCGAGCCGGTGATCCAGTTGTCGAGGTCCCCCGCCGTCAGCGGGATGTAGCTCGGGGTGCCGGTGGTGCCGCTTGTCGAGTAGACGCGCACGATCTCGGACCGCCCGACGCACAGGTGGGCGCCGAAGGGATTGTCGGCGGTGGTCGTCTCGCGGAGCTCCCGCTTGTCGGTCATCGGCAGCGCGTCGATCTGGGCCAGCCCGCCGGCGTCGGTCGCCGACTCGATGCCCGCGGCGGCGAGCTTGTCGCGGTAGAACGGTGAGCGCTCGAGCAGGTAGACGAGCTGGTCGCGGTAGGCGGCGTCGTCGTCGGCGAGCTGCTCCGCCCACGGCCGGGTCTCGATCTCGGGCGCCTCCGCCACCTCGGTCCGCCTACGGCGGCGGCTCGTAGCCGACCGCCTCCTCGGCCCGCGCCGCCATCAGCAGGCCGAGCGGGTGGCGCCGCTCCTCGGCCAGGTGCGCCAGCAGCCCCGCGGTGCGGGCGAGGATTGGGACGGACTTGACGGCGTCGGCCGAGAACCCGAGGTCGAGCATCACGGCCGCGATCGGCATCGAAACGTTCATCGTCAGCGGCCGGCCCCACGCCTCGGCGACCGCATCGCGGAAGCGGCGCGCCAGTGCCACGTGGGCAGCGCTCACGCCGCGCTTGTCGGCCAGTTCCAGGATCCGCTCGGCGCGCGGGTCGAGCGGCCGGTGGACGGGGTGGCCGAACCCCGGCATCCGCTCGCCGGAGGAACGGATCCCGCTCGCCATCTCGCGCGCAACCGCCTCCGGAGCATCCCCCGAGGCGACCCGGTCCTGCGCCGCGACCAGCATCCGGGCGCACTCCTCCGAGGTTCCCAGGATCACCGGGCCGCAGCCGAGGATTCCCGCCGCGACCGCGCCCTGGAGCGACCCCGGGTCGGCGGCCAGCGTCATCCGCGCGGCGACGTTGGTGGGCATCATCCCGTGCTCGGCGATCGCGACCAGCAGCACGTCGAGGAAGTAGTGCTGGTCCGGGGTCGGCTTCTCCCCCGTCAGCAGCAGGTGGAAGTACTCGGTGAAGCTCAGCCGGCCCATCAGGTCGTCGCTGAGGTCTCGACCCCGCACCTCGACCCGATCCGGGTACGCCTGGCTGATGCGGCTGACCGGGCCCCCCGAGTCGTCGCCTGCCGCCGGCATCGCGGCGACGGTATGCATGCCGCGCGTCGCTGTCAAGGGCCGCCCCCGCGAGGACGACCCTTGCCGGAAGGGGTGCGATAGCTACCCGCGCCATGCGCACGGACGCGCCGTCACTGCTCGTTGCGTTGAGCGTCGCGATCGTCCCCGCCGTGGGTTGCGGCACGACCGAGGAGCTGGGTCGAGTCGGCGACACGCTCGAGGGAAAGGGCCTGCGGGTGACGGTCGAAGGGGTCGACACATCGGTGCCGGTCCCGAAGGCCGACGTCACGAGAACGTGGACGCGCTTCTCGTGGTCGGTCGGGTAGCGGCGGGCGGGGCGATCAGTCCCGCGCCGGCGCGGGCTGCACCGCGGGGTGCTCGCCGGTGTCCTCGTGGACGATGCCGCCGGTGCGGGCTGTCGACGGCCACCAGATCCGATCGCCGATCAGCTCGACCGCCGCCGGGACCATGATCGTGCGGACTATGAACGTGTCGAGCAGGATCCCGAGCGCGACCATGAACCCGAGGTCGAAGGTGTAGGTGACGGGGAGTGTCATCAGCACCGAGAACGTTCCCGCGAGGATGATCCCAGCCGAGGTGATCACCGGGCCGGTCACCGACAACGCCCGCAGCACACCCTCCCGCGTGCCGTGACGGCGGGCCTCTTCTCGCACCCGCGCCATCAGGAAGATCGTGTAGTCGATCCCGAGCGCGACGAGGAAGATGAACGCGAAGGTGGGGATCGAGGCGTCGAACCCGGCATCGCCGACGACGAAGCGAATGAACAGGACCGACAGCCCGAGCGTGCACAGGAACGACAGCATCACGCTCGCGATCAGCACCAGCGGCGCGACCAGCGCCCGCAGCAGGATCGCGAGGATGATCGCGATCACGAGCAGCGCGACCGGGGCGATCAGCTCCAGGTCGCTCTCGATCGCCTGATCGAAGTCGTACTGAATCGCCGAGCCCCCGCCGACCAGCGCGGTGACGCCGGGCCCGAGGTCGCTGACGCTGTCGCGGATCTCGGGGACGATCGAGAGCGCGTCCTTGGTGAACGGATCGCCCTCGAGGACGACGTCGATGGTCGCGGCCCGTCGATCGTTGGAGACGTTGCCGGTCGGCGTCGCCGCGGCGACGCCGTCTATCTCCGCGACCGCGCGTGCCGCCGTCGCCACCTGGCTCTCGGTCACCGGGCCCGACTCGCTCTCGACCAGGACCGTGCTCGGGTACAGCACTCCGGCGGGGAACGCCTGCTCCATCAGCTCGAACCCCTCGACCGCCTCGACCGACTTCTTGAAGAAGGTCGTCGTCGAGTAGTCGACCTTGTAGGCGATCAGGCCGAGTCCGCCGGCGACGAAGGCGATCACCGTGACCGCGAGCGCCGCCCCGGGGCGCTCGAGCACGCGGTCGCCGACTCGTCGCCAGATCCCTCGGCGGGCGGCCGACGGGCGGTCCGGGTCGTAGGCGACCATCCGGCTGCGCGGCCAGAAGCCGCGGCGCCCGAACATCGTCAGCAGCGCCGGCAGCAGGGTGATCGCGGCGAGCATTCCGAACGCGACGCCGATCGCCGCGACCGGGCCCAGGGTCGATGTCAGCCGGGCGTCTGCCAGCGCCAGGGTCAGCATCGCGAGCGAGACCGTGAGGCCACTGGCGAGGATCGTCGGGCCGGTGCGGGTGAGCGCCCGCGCCATCGCGTCGTGCTTGTCCTCGATCCGGTGTAGCTCCTCGCGATAGCGCGACACCAGCAGCAGGCAGTAGTCGGTGGTGATCCCGAACATCAGCACGATCAGGATCGTCGTCCCGTTCGAGGACACGGTCGCGCCCGACTTGGCGTAGCCGTAGATCACCGCGGTGGCAACCGAGTAGGCGAAGAAGAGGACGAGGAGAGGGGTGAGCGCGACCAGCACCGAGCGGTAGATCGCGCCGAGCAGGAACAGCACCAGCGCCGCCGTCGCAAGCAGGAGCTTCAGGTCGAGGTCGTTGAACACCTCCTCCGAGTCGACCGCGAACCCGAGGTCGCCGGTGAGCAGGATCCGCACCCCGTCGGCGCCGGAGCCGGTGAGCTCGCGGACGTTCTTGCCCCAGTCGGCCTGCTCGTCGTAGTTCGTCGGCACTGTGAGCACCGTGTAGGCGAGGGACCGATCCGCCGAGACGAGCTCCGGCGGCGACCCCGGTGCGAAGGGGACCGTGGGCGGCTCGGTGAGCGGCAGCTCGTCCTCCGGGAGCGCCCGCAGCTCCCGCGCGTCGGCGGCGATCTTGCGCCGGTCGGCGGCGATGAGGCCGCCCTCGCGCTCGTACACGATCAGGCCCTGGGTCGTCTCGCCGCCCGGGAACCGCTCGTCCAGGACCTCGACGACGTCGGTCGACTCGGCGCTCGCGGGCAGGAACGAGGTCGTGTCGTCGCGGGTCTCGTCCTGGAGCTTCGACCCCAGCGGCTGGAGCGCGAACGCGGCCACGAGCCATACCGCGACCACCACCCACTTCGTGCGTCTACCGGTGATGAACGAGGCGAGGCGCTTCACGAGCGGGGCACACTATCGCTTTGCGACTCACACATCGCTAACGATTTGCTAGTCTGCCGCGACCTGCTGAACGGCCCGGCCACATATCCCGGGCCGTCGGGGGACCCACACGTTGGGGCGAATCGCGACCTGATGGTCGCGTAGCGCCGGCTCTTTGGCGCGAGCCCGTCAGCTAACCCCGTAAGCGACGAAAGAGCGGTGAAGTGAAACTTTCCCACGACGTTGCGAGGCACAGGCTCAGGATCGGAATCCTGTTGCTGGCTGCCGCCGCAATGCTCGCGGCGCTCTCGTTTTCGGTCGCTCAGGCCGGCGCCGCGTCCGGGTCCGGCGGCGTGTCGACCGGTGACGACTCCGCCGAGCGCTCCTCGAAGCGCGAGGCCAAGTACGACCGCCTGTGGGACGAGGTGTCGAAGCGCAACAAGCGCTGGGCGCGCAAGACCGCCGAGTGCGAGTCGGGCAAGGACCCGAAGGCGATCGGCGGCGGCGGCAAGTACCGCGGCGCGTTCCAGTTCCTGAAGTCGACGTGGCGTCGCTCCCCGAAGTCGCCGGGCGGCGATCCGATCGAGTATCGGTACAAGACCCAGGCCGTGGTCGCGGTCGCGCTCAAGCAGCGCGACGGCGCGCACCACTGGCCGGTCTGCGGCTAGCGCCGCGCCA
>DATHVJ010000046.1:0-2479 GCA_035461345.1 Solirubrobacterales bacterium
GGGGATCTACATGCGGGACGTGGACGTCGGGTCGAACGTGTGGATCGGATACAACGCCTGCATCCTTCGCGGGGTGCGGGTCGGCGACAACTCGGTGATCGGCGCCAACGCCGTCGTGACGCGCGACGTGCCCGCCAACGCCGTCGTCGGCGGCGTCCCAGCGCGAGTGATCCGGATGCGGGAGCGCCCGCGCACGCTGCGCTGGGCGGATCCCGTCGATCCGGCGTAGCCGGTCTCGAATCGGCCGAGCCGCGAACACGACCCTCCGATGCGGCCTCTGCGGCCGCCGCAGGAGGATCCGACGCGAGGAGGCTGGGCGATCTTCGGACTCGGACGAATGGAGCGCGCGAAAGGCATTCGAAGCGGGCCCGCATGCGACGGTACCAGTGGGCCGACCGTCTTGTGCAAGAGCGGTGCAAGCTGGGTAGGTAGACGTGGATGCAACGCAGGCTGCTCGCGATCTACCTCAACGATCACTATGCGGGCGCGATGGTGGGCGTCGAGGTTGCCCGCAGGTCGCGGAACAGCAACCGGGAGAACGAGTTCGGGAGCTTCCTCGAGGTGCTCGTCGAGGAGGTGGAGTCCGATCGGCGGGCGCTGCGCGCCGTGATCGAGGAGCAGGGGATCCGCGTCAACCGCGTCAAGCAGGCGGCGGCATGGGTGTCCGAGAAGCTCGGCCGAGCCAAGCCGAACGGCCGCCTGACCGGCTACTCGCCCCTGAGCCGCCTGGTGGAGCTCGAGTTCCTCTACCTCGGCGTCACCGGCAAGCTCGCGCTGTGGCGCGCGCTCCGCGACACCCCCGTCGCGGTCCGGCACGTGGACCTCGATGAGCTGATCTCGCGCGCGGAGCGCCAGCGGTCCGAGATCGAGCGATTCAGGCAGCGCGCCGCCGCGGAGGCCCTAGGGGGGGACGCTCGCCCCGAGGACCTCGACGCCTAGATCTAGTTCCTAAGCACGTTGTTCATCCGGGCCTCCTTGGAGGCTGGGGGTGTCAGAGCCACCAGACCCAAGGAGGACACCGGATGAAGCTCCACGCTAGCGCCGCCCTCAGTCTGAAGAAGCGCACGCTCCTAGTCCACCGCGTTGTCGAGGAGGGGCGCTCGCTCGCCGAGGCGGCCGAGGCCGCCGAGGTGAGCGAGCGAACTGCAGGCAAGTGGGTCCATCGCTACCTCGACGAGCGCGACGCCGACCTCGACGGCTGCGTCATCCTCGAGTTCGAGGGGGAACTGAGCGGGGATCGGGACCTCGATGCCGACGCGGGGGCGCTCCTGGTAACCCCACCCGAATCGTCGGCCGGCACGAGATCGATCGCGACCGGGCTGGCTAGTCGGAAATCAACCGCATCACCGCGCGCCCGGCGGCGAGCGGGCAGGCGGTCGCGCGGCCGATCCCACCCGACGCGCCGGTCATCACTACGACGCCATCGATGTCCCGCTTCTTCAGCACGGCCGGGCTCCCGCGGATCGGGCTATGGCGCCAGCACGACCTTGATCGCGCCGTCCTCCTTGCGCTGGAACATCTCGTATGCCTCCGGCGCCTGCTCGAGCGGGAGCCTGTGAGTGGTCAGCCCCTCGGTGTCGAGCGGATCCGCATCGTCGGTCAGCAGCGGCAGGATGTCGTCGACCCAGCGCTTCACGTGGGCCTGGCCCATGCGGATCTGAATCCCCTTGTCGAACAGCTGCATCAGCGGGAGCGGATCGAGCTGCCCTCCGTACACGCCGCTGATCGACAGCGTTCCGCCGCGGCGCACGGTGTCGATCGCGTTGTTCAGCACCTCCATCCGATCGACGGCGAACCTCTCGGTCACCTTCGCCGCCACCGGCTTCGGGAGCAGGCCCGCCGCCTTCTGCGCGAGCTCGGCGATCGGGGCGCCGTGCGCCTCCATCCCGACCGCGTCGATCACCCCGTCCGGGCCGCGGCCGTCGGTCATCTCCCCGATCACGGCCGGCACGTCGTCGTGCCGGTCCGCGTCGATCGTCTCGACCCCGTGCCGACGCCCCATCTCGAGCCGCTCGGGGACCCGGTCGACCCCGATCACGATCTCTGCCCCGTTGTGGCGGGCGATCCTCGTCGCCATCTGGCCGATCGGGCCGAGCCCGTACACCGCGACGCTCCCGCCCTGCGGGATCGCCGCGTACTCGACCGCCTGCCACGCGGTCGGCAGAACGTCCGACAGGAACAGGAAGCGCTCGTCGCGGGCGCTGTTCTCGGGCACCTTGATCGGCCCGAAGTGGGCCTGCGGAACGCGCAGGTACTCGGCCTGGCCGCCGGGAACCTGGCCGTAGAGCTTCGTGTACCCGAACAGCGCCGCACCCTTGTCCTGGTCGCGGACCTGGGTCGTCTCGCACTGTGCGAACAGGCCCTGGTCGCACATCCAGCAGTGGCCGCACGAGATGTTGAACGGGATCACCACGCGGTCGCCGGGCTCGATGTGCTTCACCTCGGAACCGACTTCCTCGACGATTCCCATCGGCTCGTG
>DATHVJ010000047.1:0-3600 GCA_035461345.1 Solirubrobacterales bacterium
CCCGGGTTCGCACGCAGGTTGTGGAACCACGCCGGGTTCCTCCGGTGGCCGCCCTTCGAGGCGATGATCGCAACGTTGTCGCCGTCGGGGACGTAGAGGAGGGGCGAGGTGCGACGCTTGCCGCTCTTCGCGCCCGTGTGCTCGAGCAGCAGGATCGGCGCACGCAACCCGGGGATCCGGTGGCCGACCACGCCCCGCGTCATGCGGTACGCGAGGGTGTGCGCGCCCATCGCCCGGTTGAGCAGGGGCCAGCTGCGCTCGACGACATCGAGGTAGCCCTGCGTGGCCATCCTCCTCAGCTCAGACAACACGACAGCTCGCCCAACCGGCTTGGCTCGTCTCCAGGTCCACCGAGCCCAATCTAACCGGCGGAGTGCGCGGAGGGCGGGAGCCGCCGATCGAGCGGGTACCGATGGGTACCCGCCTGGGTTCCGATGGGTACCCGTCGATGCGGGCACCGTCGTCGCCTCGCTGGGTCAGAGGGCTACGGTCCCGCCTCGGCCGGGACCGCGATCGCCTCGCGCTCGACCCGATCGGCGAACCGGGTCAGCACGGCGCCGCCGATCGCCGTGATCAGGACGTAGGTCGCGACCATCGGCCCCAGCGCCGGCTCGACCCCGGCGCTGATCCCGAGCCCGGCGATCACGATCGAGAACTCGCCCCGGGCGATGAACACGGTGCCCGCCCGCCGCCCGCCGCGGCGTCCGGCGCCGGACCGCCTCGCCGCCCACTGGCCGATCGAGAACTTGCTCGCCCCGCTGACGATCGCGAGCGCCGCCGCCGGCACCACGACGCCCGAGAGCTCGCCGGTGTCGAGGGTGAGTCCGAAGAAGACGAAGAACGTGGCGGCGAACAGGTCGCGCAGCGGGGCGATCAGCGCTCGGGCGCGCTCGACGATCGGTCCCGAGACGGCGATCCCGATCAGGAACGCGCCGACCGCGGCCGATATGTCGACCTGTTCGGCCGCGCCGCCGACGACGAGCATCAGCCCGAACAGCGTCAGCAGCAGGACCTCGTTCGAGGGGTCCCTGACGAGGTGGCTGAGCCGCCGCCCGTAGCGAAGCGTGAGCACGAGGACCCCCGCCGTGGCGGCGACCGCGATCGCGATCGTCCGGATCGCCTCGACCATCGCGCCGCCCGCGATCAGCACCGTCGCGATCGGCAGGTACGCCGCCATCGCCAGGTCCTCCATCACCAGCAGCGAAAGCACGCTCGGGGTCTCGCGGTTGCCGAGCCGGCCGAGCTCGTCGAGCACCTTCGCGATCACGCCGGACGAGGAGATGTAGGTCGCCCCGCCGAGCAGGAACGCCGCGGTGAACCCCCACCCCAGGGCCAGCCCGGCGAGCAGGCCGATGCCGAAGTTGACGCCGGCGTCGAGCAGCCCGGCGGGGAGGTTGGCGCGCAGGTTCGCGGTCAGCTCCCCGGCCGAGTACTCGAGGCCGAGCATGAACAGCAACAGCACGACCCCGATCTGCGCCCCGAGCTCGATGAAGCCCTCGCTGAGCGCGAACGGGTCGAGCACGCCCGCGACCACGCCTCCCAGGAGGTACAGCGGGATCGAGGACAGGTCGAGCACCCCGCCGAGCCACGCGAGGAAGGCAAGCGCGAGCATCAGGGCGCCCAGCTCGAGGAAGATGCCGGTCGCCTCGACGGCGCCGAGTGGGAGGATCACCGCGCCGACCGCGCTACGCGATCACGCGATTCCAGACAGCTCGGCCAGTCGCCGCAGCTCGTCCTCCCGCAGCTCGACGACCGCCTGGCAGCGGTCGGGGTCCTCGCGGTCGAAGACGATCAGCTTCCGCCGTCCGTCGAGATAGGTAACGATCCCGATTCGATCGCCCCCCTCGGTGACGAAGTCGCGCCGGTCGCCGACCCCGGGCAGATGCGTGCTCTCGATCTCGGCCATGGATCCAGTCTGACACGGTGGCGCGACCCGATCACCCCAACCGCGACAGCTGGCGCGCCATCCCACGGTGCGACTGGCAAGGCTTCCTGTCAGCCCGAAGGCCCGCCAGGCGGCAGCGCGAGCAGGCCGCGGATCCGGGAACCGAGGCCGTTGCCCCCGGCGAGGGTGTGGCGGAGGACGCGGCGGTCGGCGAGCGTGGCGCGGCCGCCGGGGGTGGGGGAGAAGCGGGCCGTGCGGAGCTTGTTGACGTAGGCCGCGGCGGAATCCTTGCGGTGGCGATGGAGGCGGCGCTCGAGGGCGAGGAGGGTCTCTGCCGACGAGACTCGCCAGCCGAGGCGGGCGAGGGCCCCGGGTAGCTCGCTGAGGTGGGCGTCGGCGCGGTCCTCCGGCGACAGCCGCTCGTAGCGGTAGCGTCGCACGGCGGTGAGCGCGGCGAGGGCGACCGCGGCGATCAGGCCGACGACGCCGATCCCGGCCGGGATCGTCCACGCGGGGAAGGCGCTGCCGCCGCCACCCGTCTCAACGGGGTCGGTGGCGGGAGTCTCGGGGGGCGTGAAGCCCTTGCGGCGCAGGTTGCCCGGGTTGGAGTCGTCGGGCGAGGCGGCGAGGCTGCCCAGCCTCGACTCCTCGAGGCGGCCGCTGGAGGGGGCGCCGGGCGGGGTGGGGTCGAAGGTCACCCAGCCGATGCCGGGGAAGTAGGCCTCGACCCACGAGTGCGCGTCGGTGTCGGAGACGAGGTAGCGGTCGTTCTGGTCGGGGTCGGGGGTGCCGGGGCTGAAGCCCGAGACGACGCGGCTGGGAATCCCGGTCATCCGCAGCATCAGCGCCATCGCGCCCGAGAACTGCTGGCAGTAGCCCGCGCGTTCCTCGAACAGGAACCCGGCCAGCGGCAGCCGGTGCTGGCCCGGGTCCTCCGTGTACGAGAAGCCGGACTGGAAGTGGGCCTCGATCGCCTTCGCCGCGTCGTACGCGGTCGGCTCGCCGGCGATGAGCCGGCGGGCGAGCTCGTACGTGTCGGCATACGGTGAGGAGGCGATCGCGCGGCGCGCCGCGCGATCGCCGGACGCCGGCTCCGCGCCGCGCAGCGGGACCTGCACGTCCGTTTCCGACACCGTCGCGGCGAGCAGCGGCTCATCCGCCGGCGCGCGGGCCGGGATCGTGAGCTGCGTGTAGCGGGCGAGCGCCGTCGGGTACTCGTCGGGCGCGCGGCGGAGCTGGCCCGGGCTCGGGTCGGGCGCGTACGACAGCACCCGGTAATCGTTGCCCTCCTCGAGCGGCTCGTCGCCGGTGACCGTCGTGCCGTTGGGAAGCGACAGCGCGCTGTCGAGCCCGTCGATCGATACGACCGCCCCCGCGGACAGGACGAACTCGCTCTCGATCGGGCCGACCGTCACCCCGATCTGCTCCATCCACCTGCGCCGGTCGCGGGCGAGGCTGCCGTCGGCCGCGCCGCCCTCGGCCGCGGTCGGCAGCTCGAGGCGCTCGCCGAAGCTCTGCTCGGGGCGCTGCCACGCCACGCCGTCGAACTCGTCGAGCACCGCCGCCCGCCAGTAATGGGGCCGGTCGGACTCCATCGCCGCCAGCGCGGTGCCCTCGCGCGGCCAATCGAGCGGTCCGTAGCTGTGGTCCCAGTCGAACGTCGCCGCCTTGCCGCGGCCAAGCTCCCAGTCGCGGAAGTCGACCCGCGGCTCGGC
>DATHVJ010000048.1:0-11225 GCA_035461345.1 Solirubrobacterales bacterium
TCACGTTCGCGCTAGAGCTCGGGGAACCAGAGCGCGATCTCGCGCTCGGCCGACTCGTCGGAGTCGGACCCGTGGACGAGGTTGAAGGTGACGTCGGTCGCGAACTCGCCGCGGATCGAGCCGGGCGCCGCCTCGAGCGGATCGGTCGCGCCGATCACCTGGCGTGCGGCCTCGACGGCCTTCGTGCCCTCGAGGACCATCGCGACCAGCGCGCCCCGGGTGATGAACTCGATCAGCTCGCCGAAGAAGGGCTTGTCCGAGTGCTCCGCGTAGTGGCGGTTGGCGAGCTCCTCCTCCACCGCCATCAGCTTCATCGCCACCGGCGCGAGCCCCTTGCGCTCGAAACGCGCCAGGATCTCGCCCGTCAACCCGCGCTCGAAGGCGTCGGGCTTCACCAGGATCAGGGTGCGGGACACGCGGGGCTCGTCGCTCGTCAGGACGCCGTCGCGGGACGGCGGCGCTCCTCACCGGGGCCACTGTCGCTCCCACCGGGACGGCCCGTCTCCGCCTTCTGCTTGTCCTCGCGCTCGTCGGACCGCTCGGCCGAGCCCGCACTCGCCGGCTGGCGGCGGGAGCCCGGCGCGCCCTCCTTGCGACGGGGCTTCTCCGCGGCGCGCTTGCCCTGCTTCGCGGGCTGTCGCTGCGAGCCGCTGCCCCGCTGCGCCGCCGGGACGCGGCGCGGCTCCCGGCCGGCTCTCAGCTCACGCGCCGGTCGGCCCTCACGATCGGCGCGGGGCGCCTCGCGCCTCTCGGCCCTGCGCGCGGGCTCGGGCTTCCCCACCGGTGCCTCGCAGTAGGGACACAGCGCCCAGCGCGGGTCGACCGGCTTGCCGCACGACGTGCAGGGGTTCTTCAGCCGGGTGCGGCAGTTCGGGCATCGCAGATAGCTCTTCTCGACCGGGTACTCGCACTTCGGGCACGACTGCTCCGAGAGCTGGCGCACGCGAAGCTCGGCGGCCTTGATCTCGACCTCGCGCTCGTGAGCGTCCTCGAGGAACTCCGGCGGACGCAGGATCGAGTACACGATCGTGCCGATGAACGGGAACACGAACGAGACGCCCACCGACGATGCGACGAGCACCGGGTCGCGCACTCGGCGCCGCGCGTCGAAGTACGTCCACGCGACGAGCGCGAAGTAGACGAGGACCAGAGACAGGATGAGGAGGTTGACGACCAGGTTCAGGGCGTCACTTTCGATTCCAAAGAGCGCTAGGAGCATGTCTTTCCGTCGACGCGCATGACGATTCCCTTTAGTTCGTTTTCTCCCTGGAGTTCCCTGTCGTGCCGGCCCCGGGACCGTCTAAAGGAACAGGCGGCCGAAAGCGTAGCCGAGTCCGAAGAAGACGAGGATCACGAGTGCGACGATGAGCGCGACCAGCCCCATCATCGCCAGCAGCTCTGACCTTGCCTCGCGATCCATCAGTAGCTCAGAAGGTAGTGGGAACCGGTGAACAGGGCCACCGCGGAGCGCTCCCGGGCAAGCTCGCGGGCGCGCCGGGAGGCGGCGACCGGGTCGGGCACCGCGTCCGCATCGACGCCGGCCGCCGTGAACAGCTCGGCCAGCCTGCGCGCCTCGAAGCTCGTCGCGCCCGCGCGGCCCGAGCCCGCGAGCCGCTCGGGCGGTAGCTCGGCACATACCGCGTGGTCGACGGCCGGCGCCAGCGCCGCGACCATCTCCCCGGCGTCCTTTCGCGCGAGCAGCGCGATGCAGGCGACGATCGGCCGCTCCCCAACGGCCTCGGGGAGGGCCTCGGCGAGCGCGCGGGCGCCGTCGGTGTTGTGAGCCGCGTCGAGCACGGTCGGCGGATCGCCCTCGCGCAGCTCGAGCCGTCCGGCCAGCTCGAGCTCAGCGGCCACCCGCTCCACGGCGTCGAGGTCGATGTCGCGGTGAAGCGCGCGTGCGCATGCGAGCGCGACGGCGAAGTTGCGGCGCTGGAAGCCGCCCGGTGCTCGCAGGCTGAGCTTGGGCCCGGGCCTCGCCCGCACCAGCGACGCGCCGCGCTCGATCGCGACGCGGTCGGCGATGCGCTCGACCTCCTCGCTCACCTCCCCCAGCACGAGGGTCGAGTGGTTTCGCACCACCGCGAGCTTCTCGGCGGCGATCTCTGCCTCGGTGTCGCCGAGCCACTCCGTGTGCTCCAACCCGACCGACGTCAGGGCGCAGGCGCGCGACGGGATCACGTTCGTGGCGTCCAGCCTCCCCCCCAGCCCGGCCTCGATCACCCCGACCTCGACGCCGGCGGCGGCGAGCGCCATGAACGCCGCCGCCGTAACGGCCTCGAACTGCGTCACGGCGTCGTCCTCGTCGAGCGCCCGGTTGGTGACCTCGACCGATTCCGCGGTGCGCTCGACCGCGGCCGCTAACTCCTCGCCGTCGATCTCCCTCCCCCGGACCTGGACGCGCTCGGTCCACCGCACGACGTGGGGTGACAGGTACGCCCCCGCGCTGACGCCGTGCGCCTCCAGCAGCGCCGCGGTCATCTGCGCCACCGACGACTTGCCGTTCGTGCCGACTACGTGCACCGACGCGAAGCGGTGCTGGGGCATCCCCATGACCGAGGTCAGGCGCCGGATCCGATCGAGCCCCAGCCGCCATCCGATCGGCTCGAGGGAGGCCAGGTACGCCTCTGCCTCTTGATAGCTCCAGGTCAGCTCGTCGTCACTGGGTCTCGCCGAGCTCCTCCAGCTCGGCGCGGTATGCGGCCAGCTTCTTCCGCTCGGCCTCGACGACGTCGGCGGGGGCGTTGGCTGTGAACCCCTGGTTGTCGAGCTTCCGCTGCGCGCGCTCGACCTCGGCGTGCAGCGCCGCACGGCGCTCGTCGACTCGGCCGCGTACCTGCTCGGGGTCGATGTCGACGCTCGCCAGGATCTCCACCGGGCCGACCTGCGCGAGCGACTCGCCGCCCGCCGAGGCGTCGCCGTCGAACGCGACGCGCGCGAGGCGCCCGACCAGCTCGGGCGGCTCGGCGTCCTGGACCCGTGCCGCGAGCACCGTGCGCGGCGCGACGCCGGCGAGCTCGCGCCACCGGCGCAGGCTTCTGGTCAGCTCGATCGCCGCGCCGATCTCCTGTTCGGCGCGCTCGTCGACGAGCGAGGGATCGGGCTCGGGGAACGGGTGCACGACCAGCATCTCGGGCCTGCCCTCGGGCGCGAGCTCGCCCAGGTACGAGTAGATCTCTTCGGTGACGAACGGGAGCATCGGATGGGCGAGCGCCAGCACCTGCTCGAGCGCGTGCAGGAGGGTGGCCGACGCCTCGGCCTCGGCCTCGTACAGCCGCGGCTTGACGATCTCCAGATACCAGTCGCACAGCTCGGACCAGAAGAACCGGTACAGCTCGAGCGCCGCGTGGGCGAAGTCGTACGAGTCGAGGTCGGCCGTGATCGTCTCGATCGCCCGCTGGAGCCGCGACAGGATCCAGCGGTCTTCGACGCGTGTCGGTTGCGGTGCCGGATCAACCTCGGCGACGCCCGTCAGGATCAGGCGGGACGCGTTCCACATCTTGTTCGCGAGATCGAGGCCCTGCTGGACCCGGTCCTTCGAGTACGGGACGTCCTGGCTCGACGACATCGCCAGGAGCCCGAAGCGCAGGGCATCGGCGCCGTACGCGTCGATCTCGTCGAGCGGATCGATGCCCGTCCCGAGGCTCTTCGACATCCGGCGGCCGTCGGGCGCCTGGATCACGGAGTGGACGTAGACATCGCGGAACGGGATCTGGCCGGGGAACTCGAGCCCCATCATGATCATCCGCGCCACCCACAGGAAGAGGATCTCCCGCGCCGTGGTCAGGAAGTCCGTGGGATAGAAGGCGCGCAGCTCGGGGGTCTCGTCGGGCCACCCCAGGGTCGCGAACGGCCACAGCGCGGAGCTGAACCAGGTGTCGAGCACGTCCTCCTCCTGACGCAGCCCGCCCCCGCACGCGCCGCAGCGCGCCGGGGCCGTCTCGGCCACGTGGGTCTGGTCGCAGGCGTCGCAGTACCAGACCGGAATCCGGTGCCCCCACCACAGCTGGCGCGAGATGCACCACGGCCTGATGTTGCGCATCCAGTCGAGGTACACCCGCTTCCACTGCGGCGGCGTGATCCGCACCTCGTCGCGCTCGACGACGTCGATCGCCGGCGCGGCGAGCTCGTCCATGCGGCAGAACCACTGCAGTGAGATCAGCGGCTCGATCCGCTCCCCCGAGCGGTGCGAGAACGGCACCGAGTGGACGTACGGCTGCCGGTCGCGGATCCGTCCCTCCTCGTCGAGCGCCGCGACGACGGCCTCGTGGGCCTCGGCCACCGTCAGCCCGGCGAAGCGCTTGCCCGCTGCTTCGGTCATCCGGCCGTCCTCGCCGATCACGGTCACCTCCTCGAGGCCGTGGGCGCGGCCGATCTCGAAGTCGTTCGGGTCGTGCCCGGGGGTGATCTTCAGGGCGCCGGTGCCGAACTCGGGGTCGACGTGCTCGTCGGCGATGATCGGGAGCCGGCGGCCGACGAGCGGGAGCACGCATGCCCCGCCGACGAGGTCGCGATAGCGATCGTCGTCCGGGTTCACGGCGACCGCGGTGTCGGCGAGCATCGTCTCGGGCCGCACGGTGGCGACCGTGACCGCGCCGTCCGAGCCCTCCAGCGGGTAGTCGATCGAGTACAGCGTGTCCTCGACCTCGCGGTTCTCGACCTCGAGCTCCGAGATCGCCGAGTGGCTGCCCGGGTCCCAGTTGACCATGTAGTTGTCGCGGTAGATGTAGCCCTTGTCGTACAGCTTTTTGAACACCCGGTACACCGCGCGCACGTAGCCGTCGTCGAGCGTGAACCGCTCGCGCTCGTAGTCGCACGACGCCCCGAGCCGCTTGTACTGCTCGACGATCGTCGAGCCGTACTCGTGCTTCCACTCCCACACCCGCTCCACGAATCGCTCGCGCCCCAGCTCCTTGCGGCTTGTGCCCTCCTCCCCGAGCTGGCGCTCGACGACCGCCTGGGTCGCGATCCCGGCGTGGTCCGTGCCGAGGATCCACAGCGTGTTGCGCCCCCGCATTCGGTTCATGCGCGCCAGCGCGTCCTGCATCGTCCCGTTGAGCGCGTGACCCATGTGCAGCGCGCCGGTCACGTTCGGCGGCGGGATCGCGATCGAGTAGTTCTCGTCGGCAGTCCCCTCCGCGGGCGGGTGGAAGTAGCCGCCCTGCATCCAGCGCTCGAAGATCCGCTCCTCGACCTCCGCCGGGTCGTAGCGTGTCGTCGCTTCGAGCTTGGCGCGCCGCTCCGCGTCCACGCGGCGAGTTTAGTTGCGAGCGCCACGACTGCCCGACCGCCGGTTGCCTCTAGCATGCACGGAAAGCGGCCAGGGAGGTCACTCAAATGAAGCGCATCGTGCCAGCCGTTCTCGTCGTCGCGCTCGCCTTGCCCGCGCACGCGGCCGCGGCGAAGCGCGAGTACTCCGGTGCGGTCGACGCGGCCTCCGGGTCGATCGAGTTCACGCTCAAGAAGCGGAAGGCAACGAAGAAGCGGCCGAAGACGACCTCCGTGCGGCGATTCTCCTTCGACGAGGTCCCGGTGACGTGCGAGGGCGCGCTGGGCACGACGACCGGTCACCTGACGTTCGGGATGCGGGTCATCGACAAGCGCTTCGGCGCGCGCGGCGCCGACGACGAGGGCAGCAACGTTCGAGTCAAGGGAACGCTGAAGCAGAAGGGCAAGCGGGTGGTCGGCACGCTTCGTCTGTTCGGGGACGTTCCGCTCGACCCCGACGCGCGCCGCGGAGCCAACTGCGCCACGGGCAAGCTGCGCTGGACGGCCCAGCGCGTCTGAGGCGGCTCGCTACGCCGACTCTTCGAGCCGCTCGTCGACCGAATCGTCCGCCGCCGCCTGGGTAACCAGGGTCGGCTTCAGCCCGCGCTCGATCGTCTCCTTGGTGACGACGCACTTGCTCACGTCGGCGCGCGAGGGGAGCTCGAACTGGACGTCCATCAGCGTCTCCTCGAGGATCGATCGCAGGCCGCGGGCGCCCGTCTCCCGCTCCAGGGCTTTGTCGGCGATCGCGCCGAGCGAGTCCTCGGCGAACACGAGCTCGATGTCGTCGAACTCGAAGAAGCGCTGGAACTGGCGGGTGAGCGCGTTGCGCGGCTCGGTGAGGATGGTGATCAGGTCGTCGCGGGTGAGCTGGTGGATCGCGGCGACGACGGGGAGGCGGCCGATGAACTCGGGGATCAGGCCGTACTCGAGCAGGTCCTCGGGGAGGACGTGCTCGAACAGCTCGCCGGTGTCCTTGTGGTCGCCGTCGCGCAGCGTGGCGCCGAACCCGACGCCGCGGTTGCCGATCCGCGACTCGATGATCTTGTCGAGCTGCGCGAACGAGCCGCCACAGATGAAGAGGATGTTGGTGGTGTCGATGGTGAGGAAGTCCTGGTGTGGGTGCTTGCGCCCGCCCTGCGGGGGGACGGAGGCGGTCGTCCCCTCGAGGATCTTGAGCAGCGCCTGCTGCACGCCCTCGCCGGAGACGTCGCGGGTGATCGAGGGGTTGTCGGCCTTGCGGGCGACCTTGTCGACCTCGTCGATGTAGATGATCCCCGTCTCGGCCTTCTTGACGTCGAAGTCGGCGGCCTGGATCAGCTTCAGGAGGATGTTCTCGACGTCCTCGCCGACGTAGCCGGCCTCGGTCAGCGCGGTCGCGTCCGCGATCGCGAACGGGACGTTGAGGATCCGCGCCAGTGTCTGGGCGAGCAGCGTCTTGCCGCACCCCGTCGGCCCGAGGAGCAGGATGTTCGACTTCTGCAGCTCGATGTCGCCGTCCTCGCCCCCGCCGTTGTTCATCTGGACGCGCTTGTAATGGTTGTAGACGGCGACCGACAGGGCCCGCTTCGCGGTCTCCTGGCCGACAACGTACTCCTCGAGCACGGAGTGGATCTCCTTCGGCTTCGGGAGGTTCTCGAGCTCGAAGCTCGGGGGTGCGGTGAGCTCCTCGTCGATGATCTCGTTGCAGAGATCGATGCACTCGTCGCAGATGTAGACGCCGGGTCCGGCGATCAGCTTCTTGACCTGGCGCTGGGACTTCCCGCAGAAGCTGCAGAGAAGCTGTTCGTTGGAATCGGTGGGACGTGCCAGCGGTCTCTCCTTCGGAACGCGTGCCTGGCCGTCTGACGTCTCAGGTTATCGAGCGTCCGGGCCCGGCTAAGTTCCCCTGCTAGTTACGCGGTTGAGCGCGCGGTCCCTGCTAACAGGTGAGGAGCGGGTCGCCGGTCGAGAACGTGTTGCCCGACCCGCAGTTGCCGCTGCCCTGGTTGCGGATATCAACCGGGTTGTCGAGCAGGGTGTTCGAGAGCACGACGTTGTCGTCCGATCCCGGGGTCAGGTGGAGGCCGAACGCGGCGTTGTCGCGTACCTCGTTGCCCGCGACCGTGACGCCGTCGCTGTTGTTGATCAGGATGCCGACGGGGCCGCTGAATCCCGGAATGTCGTTGAAGCTGAGCACGTTGTCTCTGACCTGGATGTCGCCGCCGGCGGAGTTCTCGACGATCACGCCGCGATTGTTGTGGTAGGCGACGTTCCCCGACAGCAGGATCGACCCGCCAGGGGTCGACGTGATCTCGCCGATGTAGAACCCGGCGTCCGAGAACCCGACCGCCCTGCTATCGACAACGTCGATCGGGCCGGTCTCGTAGAGGTTAAGCCCGTAGTCCGCGTCGCAGGTGTCCTTCATCAGCAGATCGTTGACGACGCCGCCCGACACGTCCCTGAAGTCGACCTCGATCGGGAACGTGCCCGTGCCGGCGCCCACGACCTTGAGTCCGCGGAGAGTGACGTCATCGTGTCGCACGGCGACGGTGATCTCGGCGTCGCACCGACCGTCGATCACCGGGCGGCGCCCCTTGCCGACGCCCTTCAGCTTCACCTGCTTGTCGATCGTCACCGCCTCGCGGTAGCGGCCGCCCTTGACTCGGAGCAGCCCCGGCTCCTTGACCCGCTTCAGCGCCTTCGTGATCGCGTTCTTGCCGGGGCGGACCGTCACTTTGCGCTTGTTCGACGCGCTGGTTGCCGGTGCGGCGGCCGTGACGACGAGGGCAACGAGGGCGGCCACGACCGCGATCCGTCGACGTCCCCGCCTCATTGGCGCGAGGTTACTCTCCGGACGGCGGCCGCCGAACCGCGAGCGCGGCGGCGATTCGCGCGACCACCGCCTGGGGTTCGTAGACGAGCTGTCGCCAGGTGACGCGGAGCACGGTGTAGCCCTGGGCAGCGAGGGCGGCGTCCCGCTGGCGGTCGCGCTCGAAGGCGCGGCGACCACGATGAAACGCGTACCCGTCGACCTCGACGATCAGGCGCTGATCGGGCCACAGAAAGTCGACCTCGAGTCCGGCGACGCGTGCGTTGAGGCGCGGCTTCGGCAGCCGCGCCTCCCTCACCAGCCGCAGCAGCCGACGCTCGGCCTCCGAGCGCGTGCGCGCGGGGCCGGAGTCGACAAGGCGGCGAAGGGCGCGCACCCCGCGCCGGCCGGGATTGCGCTCGATCTGGCTCTCGAGCCCGCGCGCGTCCACCAGCCGCAGCACCTGCGCCTCGGCGAAGGCTCGATCCAGGTCGTCGGGCGACGCGACCGCTGCGAGGTCGAGCAGGGTACGGGCGGGAGTTGTGATCGGGATCGAGTCGCGAATCCAGAAGTCCCGTCGATCCAAGGCTGCGACGCGGTGCACCGCGATTCCCGCCCGGCGACCAGGGTGTCTTCCGACCACCGTGATGTCGACGGGCCCCCGTTCGGCTGGGTAGGGGAGCAGTTGCCACCAGTAAGCGGCGGTGTGGTGGCTGATCACGGCGCCGCGACCGCACGCGAGGATCGCCGCCATTTCGCGCGCTCCGTTGGCAAGGGCGGTGTGGCCGACCATGTACACGCCGCGGTGCATCGCTTGCAAGCGGCCAGAGCGAAGGCGTCGCTTGATCGCGTCCCGGTCAACGCCGGCGCCAAGGAGTTGTGCATGGCTCACCACCCCTCGCTGCTGGGCGCTGAGTCGGGCAATCGTCCAGTCGGTCGATTCTCGGTTTTTAACTGCCCATTCGCGGTCGTCCGATCGCCGAGCGTGCAGTTTGGGGCGCATATAGCCCCTAAGTGCACGGGCGCGATGTGCGCCCCCTCACGTGTGCCGTTGTCGACGCCCCGGAGGCAGGCTCTCCTCCCCCACCTAGCCGCGCAACACGCGTGCGCCGCCACGCGGCACGGGCCTCGCAGCTTCGGTCGCGTCGCCTAGTGCTGCTCGATCACACGGTCGACGAGGTTGTATTCCTTCGCCTCGCCGGCGGTCATGAAGTAGTCGCGCTCGGTGTCCTTGGCGACCTTCTCGACGTCCTGGCCTGTGTGGTGGGCGATGATCTCGTCGAGGCGGCGGCGGACGTCGATGATCTCCTTGGCGTGGATCTCGATGTCGGCCGCGGGGCCCTGGAACCCGCCGGACACCTGGTGGATGAGGATCTTCGAGTTCGGCAGCGCCATCCGTTTCTCGCCCGCCCCGCCGCCGAGCAGCAGCGCCCCCATGCTCATCGCGACCCCGACGCAGATTGTCTGCACGTCGGGCTTGATGTACTGCATCGTGTCGTAGATCGCCAGGCCCGCGTACACCGACCCGCCCGGCGAGTTGATGTACATGCTGACGTCCTTGTCCGGGTCCTCGGACTCGAGGTGGATGAGCTGCGCGACCACGAGGTTGGCGATGTCCTCCGTCACCGGCGTGCCGAGGAAGATGATGCGCTCGTTCAGCAGCCGGGAGTAGATGTCGAACGCCCGCTCGCCGCGGGAGGTCTGCTCGACGACCATCGGGACCAGAGGACTCATCGCGGCGCCAGTCTAGCGACCCGGGTCGCCCTGCTCGGGGGTCCACAGCTGACCTTCGGGACCTCGGTCCTTCTCCGGGGTCCAAAGCTTCTCGCGCGCGTCCGCCTGCTGCTTGGGAATCGGCTTCGCCGACTCGGCGACGAGATCGGCCGCCTTCCGCAGCCGCATCTCCTCGCGCAGCAGCGCGTCCCGCCCCGCCGAGCGCAACCGCTCGAGCAGCTTCTCCGGGGTCGTGTTCTCGTGCTCCTCGGCCGTGTGCCGCAGCGACTCGATCAACTCGTCGTCCGAGACCTCGATCGGCTCGGCGTCGGCGATCGCCGCCAGCACCGCCTCCCTCTTCAGCGCCTGCTCGGCCTCCGGCCGCGCCTCGGCTATCAGGTCGTCGCGGGAGCGGTTCTGCATCCGCAGGTAGGCCTCGGGTGCGATCCCCCGCGCCTGGAGCGAGCGCTCGACCCGCTCCCACATGTCCGTGGCCCGCGCCACGACGACGTCGTCGGGTACCTCGACCGAGGCCTCCGCGACCGCGGCGTCGACCGCCGCCTCGCGGAACTCGTCCTCGGCGCGGCGATCCAGCGCCTCCCGGATCCGCCCGACGATGTTCTCGCGCAGCTCGTCGAGGGTCTCGAACTCCGAAGCCTCGGCCGCGAAGTCGTCGTCCAGATCGGGAAGCTGCTTCTCGCGCACCTCCTTGACCTCGACCTTGAACGTCGCGTCGGCGCCCGCGAGGCGCTCGGGCCGGTAGTCATCCGGGAACCGGACCTCGACCTCGCGCTCGTCACCCGCCTTCGCTCCCGTCAGTGCCTCGTCGAACCCCTCCAGCAGTCCCTCGGCGCCGAGCTCGAGCAGGAAGTCGTGCGCCTCGCCGCCCTCGAACGGCTCGCCGTCGACCTCACCGCGATAGTCGACGAGCAGGAAGTCGCCTTCGCCGGCCTCGCGCTCGACGGGCTTCAGGCTCGCGAACCCGTCCCGCAACCGCTCGAGCTCGGCGGAGACGGCTTCCTCCGGGACCTCGGGCTCGACCTTGCCGACCTCGAGCCCCTCGTACTCGCCGAGCTTCGCCTTCGGCCGCACCGCGACCTCGATCGAGAAGCTGAGCGACTCGCCCTCCTGGGGCAGCCCCGAGACGTCGAGCTTCGGGTCGCCGACCGGCGTCACGCCGGCCTCGAGCAACGCACGCTCGTACCACTCGGGGAGCGCCTCGCGCAGCGCCTCCTCCATCACCGCCTCGCGGCCCACCCGCTGGATCACGACCTGTGGCGGGACCTTCCCCTTGCGGAAGCCGGGCACGCGCAGCTCGCTGCCGAGGCCGCGCGCCGCGCGCTCGACGCGGTGGTCGACATCGGCCGCGTCGACGTCGACGTCGAGCCGGACGCGCGAGTCCGGGAGCTCCTTGACCGAGGTCTTCACGCTTTAGACCCTAGTGATGCGGGCT
>DATHVJ010000049.1:0-4528 GCA_035461345.1 Solirubrobacterales bacterium
TGATCCGCCCGCCGACCGTCAAGGACGGCGCCCGGGTGCGGACGGGCGAGCGCATCGGCGCGGTGGGCCGCAGCGGCAACGCGCGAGGCGAGGGCTGCCAGCTCCACTTCGAGCTGTGGCCCGACGGCTGGCGCCACGGCCGACCCACGAACCCGCTGCGTGAGCTGCGCCGCTGGGACGGGCATAGCTAGGCGCCGCGTGAGGGTGGACGCTTCACCCCGACTGACCTGGGCCGTGGAGATGCTCGACCTCGAGCCCGACGATCGTGTGCTCGAGGTCGGCCATCGAGGGCCCGCGATCAGCGCCCGAACATGCCTCGGACGCGGGCGGCGGCGGCGATGCGCGCGTTGGTCGCGGCGAGCATCGCGCGATCAGCGAGCGACCCGGCGGGGGGCATCACGCCCATCTGGCGGGCCATGTCCATGCCGTTGATGTATGCGTGGTTGGAGGTCACCTTGGCGTCCGCCACGGTCAGCAGGTCGAAGCCCTCGACGTCGAGCGACGCCCCGGTCGGGGCGATCCCCTCGAACTTCCCCGTGCCGTTGAAGGTCCCGCGGCTGCGCCACCGCACGGCCGCCTTGTCGCCCCCCGCGACGAGGTCGAGCACCTCGAAGCTGAAGTCGGGGACTGCCGCGAACAGCGCCGCGAACCACTCCCGCACCTCGTCGGGCGCGCGCAGCGCCGCCATCCCGACGAGCCGGTCGATCGACCCCGGCTCGTACCACCCGGCGATCGCCTGGGGGTCGCGGGCAGCGACGGCGTCGAAGTAGCCGCGGGCGACGTCCGCTGTCATGAGCTCGCTGGTTTCCGGATCGGCCTTCGCCACGGCGGGAGCCTACCGCTCGCCCGGAGGGCTCAGCACGACGCAAACACCCGCTCGAGCTGATCGACGATCTGGTCCGGAGTCAGCCGGGTCGCAGGCTGAGATCTGGTTGACCATCAGTCCGTCGAGGGGGCGAGCACCTGCGGGGAGTGGTCGTGCGGCCGCGTGCAGCCGACGTCCGGGAGCAGCCGCTCGGTGCGGAGCAGGTACTCGCGGCGGACCTCCTCGAGCGCGGCGCTGTACTCGGTCCGGCGGCGCGCCTCCAGCCACAGCCCGGTGCGCGCCACTGCGAGGCCGACTCGCTCCGGCGCCAGCCATTCCGAGATCTGCTCCCAGACGAGCTCGGCGGTGCGGCGCGGCTCGAATGGGCCGTAGGGGAGCAGCGCCTCCATCGCCCGGATCGTCGGCTGCTCGAGCACGGTGAGCCGCTCGAGCGCCGCCGTCAGCAGCGCCTCCCGGGTGCCGAAGTAGTTGCTGGTCGAGCCGCCGGCGAGCCCCGCCTCGCGGTCGACGGCCCGGTGCGTCAGGCCCCGCCCTCCCTTCGCCTCGAGCACGCGCAACGCCGCGTCGGCGATCGACGTGCGGCGGTCGACGGCCTCTGCCTGCGTCGTGCTCACTACATCTGTGGTATGACGGAAGCGGATGGCAGTCATCGCCCGCCACGACCTCGACCGCGTCGACCTCGGCGACCTGACGCTGTGGGAGGACGGCCCCCCGCACGAGCTCTTCACACGTCTGCGCGGCGAGGCGCCGGTCCACTGGAGCCCGCTCGCCGACCACGCGGAGGAGGCCGGCTTCTGGTCGGTCACCCGCGCCGCCGACATCCGCGAGGTCAGCCTCGACTGGCGGACCTACTCCTCCGAGGTCGGCGGGATCATGGTCTTCGACGACTTCGGGATCCCGTTGGAGGCGCAGCGCCAGCAGATGATCTCGATGGACCCGCCGCGCCACGATCGCCTCAAGGCGCTGTTCCAGCGCGGGTTCACCCCCCGCCGGATCGCCGAGCACGAGGACCGGATCCGCGGGATCGTCAACCGCGTGCTCGACCGAGTCGCCGATCGCGGCGAGTGCGACCTCGTCCACGACGTGGCGGGCCCGGTCGTGGCGCGCGTGATCGGATCGTTCATCGGCACGCCCGAGGAGGACGACCAGCGCCACATCGAGGAGACCAACATGGCACTGGGTTTCGGCGACGAGGAGCTGCGGCCGAGCGACGAGGCGTTCGCCGAGATGCTCCGGAGGGCGTGGGACGAGACGATGGAGATGATCGCCGAGCGGCGCGCGAACCCACAGGACGACCTGATCACGGTGCTCGTCGAGGCGGAGGTCGACGGCGAGCGGCTCAGCGACTCGGAGATCTTCATGGGCCTCGGCCTCCTCGGCGCGGCCGGGAACGACAGCACGCGGGCGGTGTTCACGAGCGGCATGCTGGGACTGTTCGAGCATCCCGACCAGATGCGGCTCCTGCTCGACGACCCGGCGCTGATCCCCGGCGCGGTCGAGGAGCTGCTGCGCTACTACCCCGCCTTCTCCCACTTCCGCCGCACGGCCACCCGCGACGTCGAGCTGCACGGGCGGAGGATCCGCGAGGGCGACAAGGTGCTGCTGTGGTACGTGTCGAGCAACCGCGACGGGGACGCGTACGAGGACCCGCAGCGGCTCGACGTGACCCGCGCCCCCGACCACCAGGCGTTCGGCGCGGGCGGACGCCACTTCTGCCTCGGCGCATCGCTGGCGCGGCTCGAGCTGAAGACGCTGCTTCAGGAGACGCTGCGGCGATTCCCCGACATCGAGCTCGCCGGCGAGGCGGCTCGCGCGCGGTCGCTGTTCCTGAACCAGCTCAAGACGCTGCCGGTGCGGTTCACGCCGGAGCCCGCGGGCTAGAGCGAGCGTCCGGCGCGCGCTATTCCCACTCGATCGTCGAAGGCGGCTTCGAGGAGATGTCCAGGGTCACCCGGTTGACGTGGCGGATCTCGTTGATGATCCGGTTCGAGACGCGCTCGAGCAGGTCGTAGGGAAGCCGGGCCCAGTCCGCGGTCATCGCGTCCTGCGAGGTGACGGCGCGGATCACGATCGGATACGCGTAGGTCCGCTCGTCTCCTTGGACCCCGACCGAGCGCACCACGGGGAGCACGCAGAACGACTGCCACAGATCCCGGTACAGCTCGGCCGCGCGGATCTCCTCCTGGAGGATCGCGTCGGCCTCCCGCAGGATGTCGAGGCGCTCGCGCGTCACCTCGCCGCCGACCACACGGATCGCGAGCCCGGGGCCGGGGAACGGCTGGCGCCACACGATCCGCTCCGGGAGGCCGAGCTCCGCCGCGACGGCGCGGACCTCGTCCTTGAACAGCATCCGCAGCGGCTCGACGAGGTCTAGCCCCAGGTCCTCGGGCAGCCCGCCGACGTTGTGGTGCGACTTGATCGTCGCCGCGGCGCGGCCGTCGCCGCCGGACTCGATCACGTCCGAGTACAGCGTCCCCTGGACGAGGAAGCGCGCGCCCTCGATCCGGCCGGCCTCTTCCTCGAACACGCGAATGAACTCCTCGCCGATGATCTTCCGTTTCTGCTCGGGATCGACCGCGCCCGCGAGCCGGTCGAGGAAGCGATCCGAAGCGTCGACGTGGATCAGCGGTATCCCCAGCCCCTCGCGAAACGCGGCCACGACCTGCTCGGCCTCGTTCTTGCGCAGCAGGCCGTGGTCGACGAGCACGCACGTGAGCTGGTCGCCGATCGCTCGGTGGACGAGCGCCGCGGCGGTCGCCGAGTCGACACCGCCCGACAGCCCGCACACCACCCCGGCGCCGCCGACGGCCGCGCGGATCCGCTCGACCTGCTCGTCGATCACCGAGGCGGGCGACCACTGCTCCTCGCAGCCGGCGATGTCGCGCAGGAAGCGGGTCAGGATCTCGGTCCCGTACGGGGTGTGGACGACCTCGGGATGGAACTGGATCCCGTACAGGCCCCGGTCGGTGTTCTCGAGCGCCGCCACGGGCGACCCCGGGCTCGACGCGAGCGCCGCGAAACCGGGCGGGGGCTCGAAGACGGTGTCGCGATGGCTCATCCAGCACTGCTGGTCCTCGGGTGTGCCCGCCAACAGGCGCCCGCCTCCGTCGCGGACGGTCAGCGGCGTGCGGCCGAACTCGCCCGCCTCGGCCGCCTCGACCCGGCCGCCGAGGCTACGGGCCATCGCCTGCATTCCGTAGCAGATCCCCAGCACGGGGATCCCGAGCTGGAGCAGCTCGCCGCGCAGCTCGGGAGCGCCCGGCGCGTACACGGATGCCGGCCCTCCCGACAGCACCAGCGCGGCCGGACGCCTGGCCTTGATCTCCTCGACCGGGATGTCGTGCGGCAGCAGCTCGGCGAACACGCCGCACTCGCGGATCCGCCGCGCGATGAGCTGCGAGTACTGACCGCCGAAGTCGAGCACCAGCACTTCTTCCCGAAGCGGCCCGGCGCCGTTCGTCGCAGCCCGTTCCCCTCCCACCGCCGCCGTGTCGACGGAGGTGGTGGACTCAGTCATCCGAGACGGCGACCCCCGCCGACACGGCCGCGCGGCCGTTCGACCCCATGCCGACCGACTGCTCGCGCTGAAGCTGCTTGCCCTCGGTCTGGAGCGCGGGGGCGATCATCACCTCGGAGCGGTGGAAGGAGGGGATGTCCTCGTACCCGCACGTCGCCATCGAGGTCCGCAGCGCACCCATCAGG
>DATHVJ010000050.1:0-6378 GCA_035461345.1 Solirubrobacterales bacterium
AGTCGACGTGGCGTCGCTCCCCGAAGTCGCCGGGCGGCGATCCGATCGAGTATCGGTACAAGACCCAGGCCGTGGTCGCGGTCGCGCTCAAGCAGCGCGACGGCGCGCACCACTGGCCGGTCTGCGGCTAGCGCCGCGCCAAAGGGTCCCTCGCTCGAGGAGCGTCGGGAGGCGCTCGAGGGCACCGTGCGGGTGAAGCTGGACGGGACCTGGCGCGACCTGACGCCCGAGGATGAGCCGGTCGTGGTGGGATGACCTCGCCGCCGCCCGCCGTGCAGCGGGTCGTCCTGCCGCTGGTCGCGCGGTTCGCCCGCTAGCGCCGGCCGGTCGCCCGCCTCCACGTGCGCAGGTAGGCCTCGGCGGAGCGGGCCAGCAGCCCGAGCGCGCGCTCGCCGCCGGGCTGGCGCTGCGTGTCGGCGAGCAGGTCGGCGAACAGGCCGTAGTGCGCGACGCCGTCGGAGTTGAGGTCGAAGACGCGCGCGCCCGCGCGCTGGCGAACGAACTCGACCTCACCGTCGTAGGAGCGGAACGGGTAGGGGAGGGGCTCGCTCGACGCATCCTCGCGCGGCCCCGGGAGTGACGAGAAGCCGCCCGTGTCGGTTCCCAGCCCGACGCCGAAGAACCGGCCCGGGTCGCGGTGGCGGCGGAACCCGAGCACGTTGCGCGCCAGCTCCGGGGCGGTGTCCGGATGCACGGTTGCGAACCCGCCGAGCTCATACAGGCGCCGCAGCTGGCCGGGCGTCCACGCGCCGCCGGTCCCGGTGTGGCTGGAGACGAGCGGGTGGTCGCGGCGCTCGGCGATCCGCAGGACGCGCGCCCGCGCCCGCTCGCTCATGTGGTCGACCTCGATCAGCATCCGGTTCGCGATCAGCCGCCGGATCGCATACGCGCCCAGCTTCGTCAGCCCCTTGGTATTGCACTGGCGCCCAGGCGGATACTCCGGCATGCCCTCCTCCGCCAGCTCACGCGTCGCTGGGAAGAAGCCGGAGAGCACGTTCAGCTCGACGGCGCCGAGCGTCGTCACCTCCTCGCCCTGGCGCGAGCGTGGGCACTCTCCGGTGTCGAAGTAGCGACCCGTCTGGAAGCGGTTGAAGACGTTGATGAAGACCCCCTTGGCGCCGCCCTCGAGCGCCGACCCCCCGAGGGCGTTGTTCGTCCAGTGGTTGACGAACACGCTCCGGACGCCCAGCCTGCGGGCGTTGCGGATACCGCGATCGATGTCGCGGCGGGTGCACCGCGGCCTCCCCCTCAGCTCGCTGCAGCCGAACAGGTTCGACGACTCGAGCCCGATCAAGACCGCGAGCCGGCCGCTCTTGATCACCCGCCGCGCCTCGCCCGGGCGGTAGACGAGCCGGAACCATCCGCGTCCGCGCCCGCCGCTCTGGGCGTCGACGTAGCGCTGCAGGGCGCGCAGGCGCTTCACCTCCAGCTTCATCACCTTCGTTTCGTCGCACGGGTGCGAGCGCCGGGGCTCGATCCGGCACAGCGGCTCGTCCTCGACGGTCTGCGCCACCGCGAGCCGCAGCCCGGCCTTCCACGCTCGCTTCAGCCACACGTAATAGGTCTGCTGGTGGGTGTTGGTGTCGTGGACCGGCCAGCCCGCGAACGTGGGCCATCCGTGCACGTCGTGGGTCCCGAACGGCAGCCCCGTGCGAAGCAGGTTCCCGGTCACGTCGTCGCTTCCGTCGGCCCCGTGGTTCACCTCGTCGAAGCCGAGCGCGTGCGTGATCCCGAAGCGATGGAAGCTCCGGCCGCTGATCACGCGCCCGCCTGCGCGCATCTCTGCGGTGATGTGCAGGTGCGCGTCGGCGAACCCGGACACCGTCCCGTCCGTGTTGACGCCGCGGGGGTGCCGGCCGCGGGCGCCGAGCTCCGCCTCGGGGAACGTCCCGCACCCGGTCACCGCCGCCAGCGAGGTGCGCATGCGGGCGCCGCCGGCGCTCGATCGCATGCGGAAGGTGTCCCTCGCGATCCGGCGCAGCGACCACTCGCTTTCCGGTCGCGGCGCCGCCGCGCGTGTGGGCTCGTCGGCTGGGCCGGCGGCGAGCAGGCCGCCGCCCGGGTCCATCGGCAGGTACGTCCCGAGCCCCGACGGCTTGAGGCGAAACGGGACGGCCTCGGCGCTCGAGGGGTCGAAACGGTAGGAGCCCGACCCCGCCGCCGCGACGACGCCGCCGGGGGTGCGGAGCGCGAAGCATCCCCCGGCGAGCTCGGGGCGCGAAACGGCCGTCGCGCCGGCCGGCTGCGCGGCCCCCGTCCCCGCGGCCGCGATCGACGCTACGGTTGCGATCAGCGCCCAGCGGGTAGACGTGCGAATCACGCCTGAATATTCACGGATCCCCGCAACTGCGGGCGTCCTCCCGGGTTGCAGATAGAACGATCGTTCGCTATACTTTTTGAAGCTTGGGAGGCCCAGGCCTACGGGCGTGGGAGGTAGGGCGTACGAAGACCTCGGAAAAGGAGCACGATGCCTCGCACGAGAGGCGCTGCGTCCAAGCGCAGCGACGCTCGCCGCCCCCGCGGTGAGCACAACGAGAAGACTACGAGCACGGCCGCGGCCGAAGAGCGCCGGACGGCCGAGCACCGCGTGGCCGAGCCGACGACGGACAGCCTGCAGCTGTTCATCAACCAGGCCATGCGCTACCCGCTGCTGACCGCGGCGGAGGAGGTCGAGCTCGCGAAGCGGATCGAGCGCGGCGACCTCGCCGCGAAGGAGCGGATGATCAACTCCAACCTGCGGTTGGTGATCAAGTTCGCGCGCCGCTACCAGGGCCACGGCCTCGACCTCGGCGACCTCGTCCAGGAGGCGATGCTCGGACTGATCCGGGCGGCCGAGAAGTTCGACTGGCGGCGCGGGTACAAGTTCTCCACCTACGCGGTGCTGTGGATCAAGCAGTCGATCCAGCGCGGGCTCGACAACAGCGGGCGCGCGGTGCGGATCCCCGCCCACGTCGCCCAGCGCGAGCGGACGGTGAATCGCGTCGCGGCCGAGCTCGCCGCGCGGATGGACCGCGACCCGACCGACGAGGAGGTGGCGAAGGAGACGAAGCTGCCCCTCGACGAGGTGATGGCGATCCGCGACCTCACGCGCGTCACGGCGAGCCTCGACTCCCCGGTCGGGGACGGCGACACCACGCTCGGCGACCTGCACGTCGAGAGCACCGCCGACCTCGAGGACGAGGTGCTCGAGCGCGAGCAGGAGGAGACGGTCGCCGCCGCCCTCGAGCGGCTGCCGGAGCAGGAGCGGCGCATCGTCGCCGCCCGGTTCGGCACCGGCGGGCGTCCGGAGCGAAGCCTGCGCGACATTGCGCGCGAGCTGGGCGTGACCCAGGAGCAGGCGCGACGGCTCGAGGCCCAGGCGATCAAGCGCCTGTCGGCCGACGGCTCGCTCGCCGAGCTGCGCGAGGCCGCGTAGCCGACCGCGGAGCAGAGATGACGAAGGTCTGGGTGCTCGACACCGAGACCAAGGGCACCGGGGCCGAGATGGTCCCGCTCGACAAGGTCCTGGAGCGAAGGCGCCGGGCGCCGAAGCGACGTGAGCGGGCCGCTCGGCCCCGGCGGCGTGCTGCACTCGATACAGGCGGCGACGGCGCCGAGAACGAGGCGGATCGGCTCCGTGGCCCGCGGCGCTACCGCGTCGTCAGCGCGCTAACCGGTCGGGTGGTCGCCGACGGCGTCGGGGTGCGCGAGGCTGTCGAGCTCGTGCGGAGCAGCCGCAGCATCGCCGACATGCGCGTGTACGTGTGGGCGCCCGAGGCGGGGGAGTGGCGCGCGCTCAGCCTCGAGGAGCAGCGGCTGCTTCGGGCCGCGAGCCGCTAGCCACCGCTACGACGGCAGCGAGACGCTGCCGTCGTCGCCCACCGTCCAGCGCGGGTTGTGCGCGACCTCCCAGGGGTGGCCGTCGGGATCGACGAACACCGCCGAGTAGCCACCCCAGAAGGTTTCGGCCGGCTCGCGGCCGATCGTCGCCCCGGCGGCTCGCGCCTCGTCTATCACCGCGTCGACGTCGGCCGGCGAGCGCACGTTGTAAGCGAGGGTCATCCCGCCCCAACCGCCGGGGTCTTCCACGGTGCTGTCCTCGGCGAGCTGCGCCCGGTCCCACAGCGCGACGACCATGCCCCCGGCCTGGAAGAAGACGACGTCGTCCCCGGGCTCGGCGCCGGTCCTCCACCCGAGCGCCTCGTAGAAGGCCCGCGCGCGCTCGAGGTCGCCGACGCCGAGCGTGATCAGGCTGACCCGTTGCTCCATCCCGGGCAAGGTACGGCAATGCGCCCGCCCGCCGCAAAGTCCCGTTTCGAGGGGGCGCGCAACCGGACTCGGGACTTGACGGCGATATACGCCGTCAACGTCACATCGGCCCTGCAGCGATACGCCATACGGGAGTTTGCGTCGCGGGCGGTGGCGAGTCGAGCCCGCGATGAGCCGCGAGCGCGAGCGGGCAATAGCGAAGCTCGCCGGCCGCCAGCGCGGCCTCGTCACCCGGGGCCAGCTCCTTGACCTCGGGCTGACGCGAGCCGCGATTGATCACCGCCTAAAGTCGGCACGGCTCCATCCCCTTCATCGCGGGGTCTACCGCCTGGGCCACGCCCGGATGCTGGAGGGCGCCCCCGAGCTCGGAGCCGTGCTCGCGTGCGGACGGAACGCGGTCGCAAGCCATCGCAGCGCCGGCTGGCTGTGGCGGCTGCTCCCGCGGCCACCGGAGGAGGTGGAGGTCACTGTCATTGCCCGGGACTGCCGATCGAGACCCGGCCTTCGCGTCCACACCCTCGCCGCCCTGGATCGGCGTGACGTCCGCCGCCTCGGCGATATCCCCGTCACCGCCGCCGCCCGCACCATCCTCGACCTCGCTGCGGTCGTCCCCTCACGTGCCCTGGAGCTCGCGATCGCGGAGGCGGAGGCGCGTCGCTTGGTCCGTCGCACCGACCTGCTTGCCGTACTTGCCCGCTATCCCCGCCGTCCGGGCGGCGCCGGGCTTCGCGCCCTGATCCAGGCGGATGTCGGTCCCGCCCTCACCCGCTCCGAAGCCGAGGAGCGATTCCTCGCGCTGGTCAGGTCCGCCGATCTCCCGACGCCGGAGGTCAACGCGCGGCTCGGTCGCCACGAGGTCGATTTCCTGTGGCGGGACGAGCGGCTCGTCGTCGAGATCGACGGCTTCGCGTTCCACGGCTCGCGGCGAGCGTTCGAGCGCGATCGCCTGCGCGATGCCGGCCACGTCGCGGCGGGCTACCGCGTCATCCGCATTACCTGGCGGCAGCTCGTCGCTTCCCCCGAAGCCGTCGTCGCGCGAGTCGCCGCCGCGCTCGCGGCTGATCGGCGCTGACCCCGGGAGTATCGTGCGAGGCGGTGTGAGCCTCGCGCGGCGAACAGGGGCGGCGGTCGAGCGCGAGCTCGGCGCCGCCCTCGGCGCCGGCGCGGTGCTGCCGGGCGACACACGCGGCTACTCCACCGACGAGACCGAGGGCCGCGGGGTGCGCGGCACGCCAGACGCCGTGGCCCTCCCCGGCACGACCGAGGAGGTCGCGCTAGTGGTCGCGTGGTGCTACGAGCACGACGTCGCGATCGTCCCCCGCGGCGGCGGCTCGGGGTTCGCGGGCGGCGCCGTTCCGGTCGACGGGGGCGTCGTGCTCGGCCTCGAGCGGATGGCCTCCGTGCGGGCGCTCGACCCGCTGCTGTGGCGAATGTCTGTCGAGGCGGGGGTGCGGACGAGCGAGGTGCGGCGCCTGGCGCGCGAGAACGGGCTGGTGTTCCCGCCCGATCCCGGGGCCGCCGAGCAGTCGCAGATCGGCGGCAACATCGCCACCAACGCCGGCGGCCCGCACGCGTTCAAGTACGGGGTCACGGGGCACTGGGTGACGGGGATCGAGGCGGTGGTGCCGCCGGGCGAGGTGATCGGCCTGGGGGGGCCGATCCGCAAGGACGTCTCCGGCTACGACGTGCGAGGGCTGCTCGTCGGGTCGGAGGGCACGCTCGGGATCGTCACCGCCGCCTGGCTGCGGCTGCTGCCCGCGCCCGAGGTGCGGCTGCCGGTCGCGGCGTTCCACCGCGCCGCCGCCGAGGGCTGCGCGGCGATCGAGCGGGTGCTGGGCAGCGGCCTCGTGCCGGCGGCGCTCGAGTACCTCGACGGCGGCACACTCGCCGCGGCGGGAGGCGCGTTCCCCGGCGGCGTCCCCGAGGGGAGCGGGTTCATGGTCCTCGCCGAGGCCGACGGCTCGGCCGCCGAGGCCGCCCGGCTGCAGCGCGAGCTCGCCGACGCGATGGGAGACGGCGCGCTAGGCCTCCACGCCCCGAGCGCGCCGCGCGAGGTCGACGATCTGTGGCGGTGGCGCGACGGCGTCTCGATCGCGGTCACCGCGCGGCGGGGCGGCAAGGTGAGCGAGG
>DATHVJ010000051.1:0-3168 GCA_035461345.1 Solirubrobacterales bacterium
GGTCGCCGCGCGGATCGCTCGGCGCCGCCTCCCGATAGGCGATCGCGCCGGCCCGCTTGAGCTCGATTCCGGGCACGAGCCCACACTATCCCGACGGCTACGCTTTGACCCGCGGCGCCTTGGCGGAGTGGTTACGCAGCGGCCTGCAAAGCCGTTTACGCCGGTTCGATTCCGGCAGGCGCCTTCCGCCGAGTGGACACTTCGGTAGCCACTGGACTACCTAACTGTCCAGTCGGCCGGTGAAGGAGTCGGCCCGCGACGACGAGGACGCTCCGCCTTACTCCGCCAGCTCCGCCGCCAGGCCGAAGCGCTCGAAGTAGTCCGTCATCCGTCGAGAGTCGACCGGCTCCTCCGGGTAGCGAGCGTAGGACTCGGGGTCATCGCTCTCGATCGAGCGGTTGATGAACGCGACGACGTCGCTGATCCGGTCGCCGCGCAGCGTCAGCACGTTGAGCGCGAACGCGACGTAGGCCTGCCGCTCTTCGTCCCAGGCGTAGAACGCGAGCGCGGGCTGCCCGTTCGACTGCACGAGCACATGGCGCCACCGCCACTCGCCCGACAGTGGGCCGACCCGCAGGAAGTCGGGGAGGTCGCCGCCCCCGTACCACGTGCGCAGCGGTGGCATCGCGAACGTCGCGTCCTCGGTCAGCATTGCGACGACGGCGTCGATGTCTCCGCGGTCCCACGCGTCCACGTATCCCTGCACGACCTTCTTTACTCCGTCGTCGCCGAGCGAGCGCATCGTTTCCTGCTGGCTCTGCTCCGGCGTGCGCTCCTCGACCGCCTTGCGCGCACGCTGGAGGGCGCTGTTGACCGACGCCGTGGTGGTGTCGAGCATCTCGGCGGCCTCCTTGGCCGAGAATCCGAGCACCTCGCGCAGGATCAGGACGGCGCGCTGGTTCGCCGGCAGGTGCTGGAGCGCGGCGACGAACGCCAGCTCGACGCTCTCGCGCTGCTCGTAGCTCGCATCGGGAGCGGCGTGGCCGTCCTCGACACCGAGCGTCTCATCGGGGTAGGGCTCGACCCACACCGACTCGACGATCGGGTCGCCGGGCCCATCGTGCGGGTCGGACGCCGGCCCGTAGTCGACGGGCAGCACGCGCTTGGGTCGCTTCGCGATCGAGTCGAGGCACGTGTTGGTGGCGATCCGGTACAGCCACGAGCGCAGCGAGCTGCGGCCCTCGAACCTCGGCAGCCCGCGCCACGCTCGCACCAAAGCCTCCTGGAGCGCGTCCTCGGCGTCGTGGAGCGAGCCGAGCATCCGGTAGCAGTGGGCTTTGAGCTCGGACTGGTAGCTCTCGACTAGGCGCTGGAAGGCGCCCTCGTCGCCGCCCCGCGCGGTCTCGAGCAGCTCTCGCTCTTGGATGGTCGTGGAGGCGGCGCTCATCGCTCGACTAGGGTAAACGTCTTCCCGTCGATGCTCCTGATCGCCGCGCTCGTCGGTCTTTTCTTCATCCCGGAGCCATGGAACGTGGTCGCGGTCGTGGCGGCGGCGTTCGTGGAGGTGGGCGAGGTGTTCTTCTGGCTGCGCTTCCTGCGCCGCTACAGGATCCAGACCGGCGCCGAGGCGATGGTCGGCAGGCGCGCCGAGGCGCTCGAGACCTGCTCGCCCGAGGGCCGGGTGCGGATCGGTGGCGAGATCTGGAACGCGCGCAGCGAGCTTCCCGTGGTCGCGGGCCAGGCGGTCCGGATCACCGCCGTCGACGGGCTGACGCTGTCAGTCGAGCCGCTTGTGGAGGAGTGATCAGTACGCGGACACGGAAAGGGCCCCGATACACGGGGCCCTCCTATCCGTAAGGACGTACCACCAGGAGCTCCGCTCCTGGCCCGTCGGTCCTCAAGTCTCCGCCGGCGTCCTCCCGGCTTGCATCAAGTTAACACTTCGACTGGGCGAAAGTTTCACCTCCCGCAGAAAACCGGGCGAGCGGTTGCCCGATTCGTCGGCGAGCGCGGATAGCAGGGGCTTTGCGCCTTGGACGCTGCGGAGCAGAGCCGTTCCAAAGGTTGTCCGCGGCGTCCCTGTGTGAGCGTTTGCTCGCCGAACTGGCTGCGTGGCCAACCCGCGCCGCACGGCGGCGCCGGCCCGAATAGGATGCGCGCATGCGGTATGTGATCACGGGCGGGTCGGGGTACATCGGCAGCCGGCTTACCGAATTGCTCAGCGCTCGCGACGAGACGGAGGGGATCCTCAACATCGACGTCCGCCCGCCCGCGACGCCGTGGCCGAAGACGGAGTACGTGCAGGGCGACGTCCGCAACCGGGCCGCGATGCGCGAGCTGCTCGAGCGCGAGCAGCCCGATGCGCTCGTCCACCTCGCCTTCCTGCTGAACCCGATCCGCGACGAGGCGCGGATGTACGACATCGACGTCAACGGGACGCAGGCCGTGCTCGAGGCGGCGTCCACGGCCGGCGTCGAGCAGGTCCTGGTGACGTCGTCCGGCACCGCCTACGGCGCCTTCCCCGACAATCCGGTGCCGATCGCCGAGGATCACCCCGTCCGCGGCCAGCCCGACTTCTCCTACGCGCGCGACAAGGCGGACGCGGATCGGGTCTGCCAGCTGTGGGCCGCCGACCACCCCGACCGCGTGATGACCATCGTCCGCCCCTCGATCGTCTTCGGCCCCAACGTCGACAACTACATCGTCCGCGCGTGGTCCGACGGTGCCTTCCTCCCCGTCATGGATGGCGTCGAGGGGGAGTTCCAGCTCGTGCACGAGGACGACGTGGTCACCGCCTTGACCGGCCTGCTGGACGCGCGCGTGGGCGGGGCGTTCAACGTCGCCGGCGACGGGCTGATGACGTGGCGCGAATCCGCGGAGCTGATCGGCCAACGGGTGCAGGAGATGAAGTTCAAGACCGCATACCGGATCTCGTCCGTGATGTGGCGGCTTCACGCGCCGAAGGTGGAGGCACCTCCGGGCAACCTCAACTTCGTCCGCTACCCATGGATCATGTCGAACGAGAAGCTGAAGGCATCGATCGGGTGGGAGCCGCAGCACGACACACGCGGGACCTTCGAGCAGACGATGCGCGCCAAGGGGCTGATGGAAGGGGGGCAACAGCCCGCTGCTACGCTCCGCGTCCCGGGCGCTTAGCTCAGTTGGGAGAGCGCCGGCTCGACAAGCCGGAGGTCACTGGTTCGAGTCCAGTAGCGCCCACCTCAGAAT
>DATHVJ010000052.1:0-19770 GCA_035461345.1 Solirubrobacterales bacterium
CGGCTCGGCGAGGAGGTGGCCCGTCACGGCGGCAACGTCGACAAGTACATCGGCGACAACGTGATGGCGGTCTTCGGCGCCCCGGTCGCGCACGAGGACGATCCCGAGCGCGCGGTGCGCGCCGGCCTCGCGATGCTCGCCGCGATGGAGGAGATCAACGAGCGGATCTCGGGACCCGCGGGAGTCAGCTTCGCGCTCCGGGTCGGCATCAACTCGGGCGAGGTCCTGGCCGGCGAGGTCGGTGACCGCTACACGGTCATCGGCGACCCGGTCAACGTCGCTGCGCGGCTCCAGGCGGCGTCGAGGCCGGGAGCCGTCACCGTCGGCGAGGGCACGTTCCGCCTTACCAGGAGCGCGATCGCGTACGACGAAGTCGGCCCGCTCGACCTGAAGGGGAAGTCCGAGCCCGTCGCCGCCTGGGAGGCGACGGGCGTCCTCGGCCCCGACGCGGCGCGAAGGGTGAGCCGGACCGAGACCCCCCTCGTGGGGCGCGAGGACGAGTCGGCGATCCTGGAGTCGCTGTTCGAGCGCGTGGTGCGCGAGGGACGCCCTCACCTGGTGACGGTGATCGGCCAGGCCGGAGTCGGGAAGTCGCGGCTGCTGCGCGAGCTGACCGCGGCGGTCTCCGGCCGGCCGCTGGATCCTGCCGTGCGCGAGGGCCACTGCCCCGCATACGGGGCCGGGGTCGCGTACTGGGCGCTCGCCGAGGTGCTGAGGGACCAGTTCGAGATCGTCGACACCGACGGGCCCGACGTCGCGTGGGAGAAGCTGCGGCGCGGAATCGAGGACCTGGTCTCCGACGCCGAGACCGACGAGCCGCCCGAGCGGCTCGCGGCGATCCTCGCCCGGCCGCTCGGGATCGAGCCGGCCGAGGACGTCACCTCGACCTCGTCGCTCGAGGTCGAGGACCCGCAGCAGACGCGCGACCGGCTGTTCTCCGCCGCCCGCTCGGTGATCGAGGCGGTGAGCCGCGAGCGACCGCTGTTGCTCGCGTTCGAGGACATCCACTGGGCCGACGAGGGGATGCTCGACCTGATCGAGTACCTGGCGCGCTGGGTGCGCGGGCCGGTCCTGATCGTGTGCCTGGCGCGCGACGAGCTGCTCGACCGCCGCTCGAAGTGGGGCGGCGGGCGCCGCAACGCGACGACGATCTGGCTCGAGCCGCTCGGCGACGAGGAGACGCGCGAGCTCGTCGGGGCGCTGCTGCCCCGCGCGGGCGATGGGGGCGACGGCTTGACCGGCATCGCGCCCCAGGTCGCGGAGCGCTCGGGGGGCAACCCGCTGTTCGCGGAGGAGATGATCAACCGGATCCGGGAGGAGGGCGCGGCGGCCACCGACACGCTCCCCGACAGCGTCCACTCGGTGCTCGCGGCGCGGCTCGACTCGCTCGAGCCGATCGAGAGGCGGCTGCTCCAGCACGCATCCGTCGTCGGCCACACCTTCTGGGAGGGTGCCCTGACGGCCCCCGCGAAGGAGGAGGGCGCCGACCTCGCCGAGTCCCTTAGCGCGCTGCAGGAGAAGGACCTGATCGTGACCAGCGCCGGCAGCCGGCTCGCCGGCGAGCAGGAGTACGCGTTCAAGCACGCCCTGATCCGCGACGTCGCGTACTCGACGCTTCCGAAGTCGGTCCGCGTCCGCAAGCACGCGGAGGTGGGCGGCTTCATCGAGGATCGCGCCGGCGAGCGTCTCGACGCGGTGGTGGCGCTCGTCGCCGGCCACTACGGGCGTGCCGCCACGCTCGCCACGGAGACCGACGTCGCCGCCGACGACCGCGAGCGGATCGAGTCCGCCGCGCTGCGCTCGCTCGAGGCCGCCGGGGAGCGCGCCGCCGCGCTGTACTCGAACCAGGAGGCTCTGAACCACTTCGCCGCCGCCCACGAGCTGGCGGCCGACGGCGACCCCGCGGCGCGGGCGCGGATCGGCGAGAAGCTCGGCGACGTCGCACTGCGGCTCGGCCGCGTCGACTCGGCGGTCGAGGTGTGGGAGCAGTGCCTCGAGTACCACCGCGGAGAGGAGGACCTCGCGCGGGTCGGGGACCTGCACCGCAAGATCGGGGCGGGGCTGTGGCACAAGGGGCAGCGCGAGACGTCGATCGACCACTATCAGCGTGGCATCGACCTGCTCAAGGACGGTCCGCCCAGCCTCGAGCTCGTGCGCCTGTACGAGGAGGCCGCGTCGCTGTACATGCACACCGGCGACAACATGCTCGCGATCTACGCATCGGAGAAGGCGCTGCGGCTCGCCGAGCGGCTCGGGGAGGCGGCGGCGGCCAGCCGCGCGCACGGGATCTTCGGGCGCGTGTTCGGCCGCATCGGCGACACGGAGAAGGCGCGCGAGAACCTCGAGCGCTCGGTGGAGCTGGCCCGCGACACCGACCCGGGCGAGGCGGTGCGCGCCCTGTTCACCCTCGGGTACCACCTCGAGATCTCGGAGGCCGACTACGAGGAGGCGGCCGCGGCGTACACCGAGGCGCTCGGCCGCGCCGAGCAGGTCGGCGATCTGCCGTCGCAGGTCGAGCTGCACGCGGCGCTCGCCCAGCTCGCCGCCTACCGCGCCGACTGGGACGAAGCGGAGCGCTCGACGGAGGCCAGCGCCGCGCTGGCCGAGCGCGAGGGTCTGCTCGGCAACCTGTGCTTCCCGTACGTGATGCGCGGCGTGCTGCGGTGGCGCGAGGGACGCTGGGACGACGCGGCGGCGGCGTGCCGGCGCGCGCACGAGCTCGCCGAGCAAGTCGGCCGCTCCGAGGTCGCCTTCGCGGCCCTGTACTGGCTCGGTGCCACGCTGCGCGATCGCGGCGACCACGCCGAGGCCGAGACCACCCTGGCCCGCGCGCTCGACGTGTGCGAGCGGGCGGGCCTGATCGCGCAGTCGATCCAGTCGATCTCCGCCCGCGCGGTGACGCTGGCGCTCGGAGAGCGCCCCGACGCGGCACGCGAGGCGGCCGAGGAGGCCGAACGGCTCTCGCAGCGGATCCACTACCCCGTCGGCGAGGCCCACACCACCGAGGCTCGCGGCGCCACCGACCCCGATCCGGCCGCGGGTGCGGCCGCGCTGGCGGAGGCGCGCGACGCGTGGACCCGGCTCGGCCTCCCCGTCGAGGCGGCGCGCTGCGAGCTGCTGCGCGGCAGGCGCCTGCTCGAGACCGATCCCGAGGCGGCGTCAGAGGCGCTCGACGCCGCGGCGAGGAGGTTCGAGCAGCTGGGCGTCGCGCACTTCGCCGAGCGCGCCAGGGAAGCTCTCAGCGGCTAGGCCGGAATGCCGGCCCTCACCAGCGACGACGGGGTCGATATCCGCCGACGCCACCCCCCGGCCGCCACGCTCGGCGCTCGCGCCACCGCTCGTTCGAGAAGGTCCGGACGGCATCATCAGCCGGCCGGATCAGACGGCCGCGGGTCGTGCGGCGGATCACGGCGCCGCTGCGCGGCTGAGAGGCCTCAGAGCGTGTTCGCCGTCACCGCGCCAACCACCATCGCCGCCGCGACGACGGCCGCCGTCGCGAGCAGGGTCGCGCGCCGCGCCGGGAGGAACAGGCTGCCGACGCTCGTCACGAGGGTGACCAGCGACGCCCCGCTCCACGCGAGCGCGTACGGCATCGAATCGGCCGGAAGCTGTCCCCTGAGCGTCGACGCGGTCCAGGCGATCCCGACCACGAGCGCGCCCGCTGCCGGCAACGAGATCCCAACCGCGAGAGCGGCGGCGACGGCGCCGTTGAGCTCGACGCGACGCGCCGGGGCCGGCGCGGCGCGGCGAAAAACCACGCGCTGGCGGGCGAGCTCGAGCGTCGGTGAGACGGCGTCCATTCCGACGTATTCGCGTGACGTCCGCGATCCCCTGCCGCGCGCCATCGGCGCTGGCTCGGCGGGGCTGCACCTATCGAGTTAGCGCCATAATCGCTCCGTGGCCGGATCAGGGGAAAGCGGATCAGGGGAAAGCGCAGCCGGCGGCGGGAGCACGTTGCACGAGCGCCACTACACCGTCGACGAGGCCAACGCGCTGCTGCCAAGCGTCGAGGGTCTGCTCCGTCGCCTGCGCGAGGCGAAGGACGAGCTCACCGACTCGGAGGCGCACGAGCTGCTGTCCGACGCCGCGCCCACGAACGGCGGCGGCGAGCCCGGCCGCCAGGTCGGCGAGTCGTTCCTCGAGGTGCGTCGCATGCTCGGCACCCTCGAGGAGGCGGGGATCGTGGTCCGCGACATCGACCGCGGCCTGATCGACTTTCCGGCGATTCGCGACGGGCGCGAGGTGTACCTGTGCTGGGAGCTGGGCGAGGACGCGATCGAGCACTGGCACGATCTCGAGGCCGGCTACGCGGGCCGCCAGCCGATCGACTTCGAGTGACGCCTCCGACGGGCGGCATCACCGCGTTCGTCGCCTCGCTCACCGCCCACGAGCGGCTCGCGGTCGTCGGCGCCATCGTCGTCGCCACCAGCCTGGCCCTGCCGTGGTACGGCATCGCGCTCGCGGGCGGGCTGGTGAAGACGGCGCTGGGGACGTTCGGGTGGGTGGAGGCCGCCCTCGTGGTGACCGTGGGGGCTACGCTGGCTCTGATCTTCGCGTGTTCGCGCGGGTTCGTCCCCCCGCGCCCGCTGGGCGAGGGGGCGCTCGTGGTCGCGGCCGGATCCTGGACCGCGGTGCTGATCGGGTACCGAATGGTCGATCGACCCGACTTCGGGCTCCTCGGCTTCGACGACACCGGTCTCCGGTACGGGATCTTCGTCGCGCTGATCGGCGCCGGCCTGATGATCGCCGGCGGGCTGCGCAAGCGTCGCGAGGAGCTCGAGACCCGCATCGGGTAGTCCGTCCACACTGGAGGCGAAATCCCGAGCGGCACGAACGCGACCCGCTGCCTGCACCCGGCGCACGGCGCCGAGGCGTTTCCGCGACATCCCATGACTAGACTCGGCGCCCGTGCCCGGCCCCGCGATCAGCATCGACGAGCTCGAGGTGGTCCGCGGCGGGAAGCGAGTCCTCTCGCGCATCTCGCTCGGGGTCGAGGCCGGGTCGATCACCGGCCTGCTGGGACCGAGCGGCGCCGGCAAGAGCACTCTGATCCGGGCGATCGTCGGCGTGCAGATCGTCGCGGGGGGCGAGGTGCGGGTGCTCGGCGAGCCGGCGGGGTCCTCGTCGCTCCGCGACCGCGTCGGGTACGTGACCCAGGCGCCGTCGGTGTACGGCGACCTGACGGTGAAGGAGAACCTCGAGTTCTTCGCGCGGGTGCTCGACGCGCCCCGCGCGCGCGTCGACGACGTGATCGCGACGGTGAAGCTGCGCGAGCAGATGGGCCAGGTGGGCGACAGCCTGTCAGGCGGCCAGTTCTCGCGCGTCTCGCTGGCCACCGCGCTGCTCTCCGAGCCGGAGCTGCTCGTGCTCGACGAGCCGACCACCGGGCTCGACCCGGTGCTGCGCGACGAGCTGTGGAGGACGTTTCGAGGGCTCGCCGACCGCGGTGTGACCCTGCTGGTCTCCAGCCACGTGATGGACGAGGCGTCGCACTGCGACAGCCTGCTGCTACTCCGGGAGGGGGAGCTGCTCGCGTCGGAGACGCCCGACGGGCTGCTGCGGCGCACCGGCGCCGCGGACCTCGACGCGGCGTTCCTGCGCCTGATCGAGAGCGGTGAGCGCGTAACCGCCGAGCGAGGGGCGGGTTGAGCGCCCGGATCACCTTCGCCGTCGCCCTTCGGGTGATGCTCCAGCTTCGGCGGGACCCGCGCACACTGGCGCTGATGGTCGTCGTCCCCTGCCTGCTGCTGGCGCTCGTCAAGGGCGCGTTCGACGGCCAGCCCGGGACGTTCGACCGGGTGGGTGGGCCCCTGGTCGGGATCTTCCCCCTGATCCTCATGTTCCTGATCACCTCGATCACGATGCTGCGGGAACGGACCACTGGGACCCTCGAGCGGCTGATGACGATGCCGCTGTCGAAGCTCGACCTGCTGGCGGGGTACGGAGTCGCGTTCGCGGTCGTCGCCGCGGTTCAGGCGACGGTCGTCGGGGCGTTCGCGTTCGTGATCCTCGGCCTCGACACGGCCGGGTCCCCCGCCCTCGTGATCGTGCTCGCGGTCGCCAACGCGCTGCTCGGAATGGCGCTCGGCCTGTTCACGAGCGCGTTCGCGCGAACGGAGTTCCAGGCGGTCCAGTTCATGCCGGCGTTCATCCTTCCCCAGTTCCTGATCTGCGGACTGCTCGTGCCGCGCCACGACATGGTCGGCGTGCTGGAGGCGATCTCGTGGGCCGCGCCGATGACGTACGCGTACGACGCGCTGAGCCGGGTCACAACCGAGGGCTCGCTCGGCGGCGACGGGCTCGGCGACCTCGCGGTGACCGTCGGCGCGACGCTGCTCGCGCTCGTGCTGGGCGCGATGACCCTGCGACGGCGGACGGGGTAGGCCGGGGCTCGGGCGAGCGCGGCAACGCTCGACCGACCGCTCCGTCGATCGCACTACGATCGGGAGCGATGGACGAGCTGCCGGAGTTCGCCGCCTGGCACCTCGTCGAAGCGCATGACGGGTTCGACGTCGTATTCCTCGATGCGGGCTCAGAGGGGTACCACGTGAACGGGTATACGGCCGGGGTAGAGGCGGGCGAGGCGTGGGGGATCTCCTACTCGCTCGAGCTCGACGCCGGATGGGCGACCCGATCGGCGCGCGTCCGCGGCCATACGGCGTCGGGTGACCACGAGACGGTGCTCGAGGGAGACGGGGCCGGCGAGTGGCTGGTCGACGGCGAGTCGGCGCCGGAGATTGCGGGATGCCTCGACGTCGACCTCGAAGGATCGGCGTTCACGAACGCGCTCCCGATCCACCGCCTGGCGCTTGCAGTCGGACAGCCGGCGAAGGCGCCCGCCGCCTACGTTCGCGCCCACGGACTGACGGTGGAGCGGCTCGATCAGACCTACGCCCGCCTCGACGACGACGGCGATCGCTCGCGCTACGACTATGCGTCTCCCAGCTTCTCCTACCGGGGCGAGTTGGTCTATGACCGGTTCGGCCTCGTGATCACCTATCCAGGGATCGCCGAGCGCGTCGCGTAGCGCTCCTCAGCCGGGGCGCGTCGCGAACCCCTCCGCCTCGATCGCCTCGGTGATCCGTGTCGAGTGCTCCCCTCCCTTGGTCTGCAGGACCAGCCGCACCGCGGTCTCCCCGACGTGGATGTCGACGCCCTCGCGGATGTGGACGACGTCGATCACGTTCGCGCCCTGCTCGGCGACGATTCGCAGCAGGCCAGCGAGCGCACCCGGGCGGTCCGGGATCACGGTCGCCACCGCCAGCCGCCGCTCGGCGGCGGTCTCGCCGAGCCGGATGCAGTCGACGAGCCGCGACGCGTCCACGTTTCCCCCCGACAGGATCGCGCACGTCTGACCGCCGGATGCCGGCTCGACCTTGCCGGCGAGCAGCGCCGCCACCGACACCGCCCCGGCACCCTCGACGACCAGCTTGGTCCGCTCCAGCAGCAGCACCATCGCCTGCGCGACCTCGTCGTCGCTCACGGTCACCACGTCGTCCACCCAGCGCTCGACCAGCGGCAACGTCAGCTCGCCGGGCCGCTTGACCGCGATCCCGTCGCAGATCGTGTTCGCCGATCGCGCGCCGATCGGGCGGTGGCGGGCCAGTGAAGCGAGATACGGGGCGCACGCCTCGGCCTGCACGCCGACGACGCGCACGTCCGGCAACAGCCACTTGACCGCGACCGCGACGCCGGCCGCCAGACCGCCGCCGCCCAGCGGCACTACCACGAGTCGGGTCCGCGGGGCCTGGCGCGCGATCTCGAGGCCGACGGTGCCGCCACCGGCGACGACGGCGGGGTCGTCGAAGGGCGGGATCAGGGTCTTGCCCTCCTCGTCCGCGAACCTTCGCGCCGCTTCGTTCGCCTCGTCGTAGGAGCCGTCGATCAGCCGCACCGTGCCGCCGTAGGAGCGCACCGCCGCAACCTTCGCCAGCGGCGCACCGACCGGAATGAACAGGTCCGCCTCGGCGCCGCGGCGGCGCGCCGCGACCGCGACCGCCTGGGCGTGGTTGCCGGCGCTCGCCGCCACCACCCCGGCGGCGAGCTCCGCCCGGCCAAGCAGCGACAGCTTGTTGGCGGCGCCGCGGAGCTTGAACGAGCCGGTGCGTTGCAGGCTCTCCGCCTTCAGCGTCACCTCCGCGCCCACACGGCGGGAGATCTCGCCGGCGCTCAGGATGGGGGTCTCGCGGACGAGGTCCGAGATCCGGCGGGCGGCGCCGTCCACGTCGCGCGCGGTGACCGGCTCCTCACGGGTGACGGAGGAACCAGCGGCCATCGCCTTCCCCTACCCGGTCGTGCTTTCGGCGACCGGCGCCGGCTCTCCGGTTCGCCACGAGTATGCGTACGACGGGTCGTCGAGCTCGCGGGCCAGCGGCGTCAGCTTCAGGGGCCGGAACGTGTCCCACATCACCGCCAGCTCCTCGGTCCGGCGCGCGCCGAGCGACTTCTCGACCAGGCCCGGCTGGGGCCCGTGCGGAAGCCCGGACGGGTGCACCGTGATCGAGCCGACCTCGATCCCCTTGCGGCTCCCGAACTCTCCGGAGACGTAGTAGATGATCTCCTCCGAGTGCACGTTCGAGTGGTGGTAGGGCAGCGGCACCGCCATCGGGTCGTAGTCGAGCTCGCGGGGGCAGAACGAGCAGATGACGAAGCTCGGCCCCTGGAAGGTCTGATGGGTGGGCGGCGGCAGGTGGAAGCGGCCCGTGCGGGGCTCGAAGTCGTGGATGTTGAACGTGTACGGGTACACGTATCCGTCCCAGCCGACGACGTCGAGCGGGTGGTAGTCGAGCGTGTAGTGCTGAAGCCCGCCGCGGACGCGGACGATCAGCTCGTGGTCGCCGCCGTCGCGGTGGGTGACGAGCTCCTGCGGGAGATGGAAGTCACGCTGGGAGTACGGGGCGTGCTCGAGCAGCTGCCCGTAGCGGTTGCGGTAGCGGTTCGGCGTCTCGATCTCGCCCGGCGTGTGGAAGACGAGCCACAGCTGCGGGGTGGAGTCGAGCGAGAACCGGTACGTCGTGCCGCGGGGGAGGTAGATGTAGTCGTGCTCCGCGTAGGGGAGGACACCGAACACGCTCTCCACGGTCCCGCTCCCGGAGTGCACGAACACCAGCTCGTCGCCGTCGCCGTTGCGGTAGAAGGCGTCGGTCTCGGTGTCGGGGCGACAGATCGCGGCCTCCAGGTCGCCGTTCCACATCAGCGTCCGCCGCCCGGAGATCGGGTCGCCCTCGGGCTCGAGGCCCCTCGTCTCGAGATGGCGGTGGACGTGCGCGTCCGGCACCCACTCGGTGTGCTCGATCCGCTCGAACTCGCCCGCCTCCGTGATCCGGCACGGGGACTCGAGGTGGTAGAGGATCGACTCGTTGCCGCTGAAGCCCTCGAAGCCGAGGACCTCCTCGACCAGCAGGCGGCCGTTGTCGCGGAACTGCGTGTGGCGCTTGCGCGGGATCTGTCCCAGCCGGTGGTATCGCATCAGAGGTTCCCCCTGTTCGCCTGCTCTCGCTCTATCGCCTCGAACAGAGCCTTGAAGTTGCCCTCGCCGAACCCGCGCGCGCCGTGACGCTCGATCACCTCCAGGAACAGTGTGGGGCGGTCGCCGATCGGCTTGGTGAAGATCTGGAGCAGGTAGCCCTCGTCGTCCTGATCGGCGAGGATCCCGAGCTCGCGCAGGTCGGCGAGGTCCTCCTCGATCGAGTCCACCCGCTCGGGGAGCTCCTCGTAGTAGCTGCCGGGCGTGGCCAGGAACCGGACCCCGCGCTCGCGCAGCTCGCGCACGGTGCGCACGATGTCGGTGGTCGCCAGCGCGACGTGCTGGACGCCTGCCCCGCCGAAGAACTCGAGGTACTCCTCGATCTGCGACTTGCGCTTGCCCTCCGCCGGCTCGTTGATCGGGAACTTGATCCGGCCCTTGCCGTCGGCCATCACCTTCGACATCAGCGCCGAGTACTCGGTGGCGATATCCCGATCCGAGAAATGAATCATCTCCGTGAACCCGAATACCCGCTCGTAGTAGGAAACCCACTCGTCCAGCCGCCCGAGCTCGACGTTGCCGACCACGTGGTCGATCCCGGCGAGAAGGCCGGCGTCCGAAGGCGCGTCCTCGGCGCGCTCGTAGCCGGGGAGGAACGGGCCGGCGTAGCCCTCACGCGCGACGAACGTGTGCACGGTCTCCCCGTAGGCGCCGATCGTCGCCATCTGCACCGTTCCATGCTCGTCGGAGGCCTCGTGCGGCTCCACGAGGCCCCTCGCCCCCCGGCGGACCGCGACCCGGTACGCCTGCTCGGCGTCGGGTACCGCGAGCGCCACCACCTTGACCCCGTCCCCGTGCTCGGCCACGTGCCGCGTCAGCTCGGTCGCCCCGTGGAGCGCCCCGGTGAGCACGAACCTGATCCGCCCGGACTCGACCACGTGCGACGAGCGGTCCCGGACGCCGGTCTCGAGCCCGGCGTAGGCGGTGTGGCGGAACCCGAGCGCGTGGGTGAACCAGTACGCGGCCTGGGCGCCGTTGCCGACGTACATCTCGACGTGGTCGATGCCGAGCAGCGGCATCTCGTCGGCGGCCGTGGCCTGGGGCTGGGGGATCGTGCGGGTCTCCACTGTGCCTCCTCGGGTAGCGACTTGTGTGCGTACGCCGTGGCGTTTATGATTCCCACGTTCAGGGGACCGTTCAAGGCCAATTCGTTGCGTAGTGGCGCCCTGGAGGGCCGTTTTGGACGCGATCGACCACAGAATCGTTGCGCTGATGAGGGAGGACGCGCGGCGATCGTTCAGCGACATCGGCGCGCGCGTGTCACTGTCGGCCCCCGCCGTCAAGCGCCGCGTCGATCGGCTCGAGCGCGACGGGGTGATCAAGGGCTACACGGCGACCGTCGACCACGCCGCGTTCGGGTGGAACGCGCACGCGTTCGTGGAGCTGTTCTGCGAAGGGCGGATGTCGGGCGGCGAGGTGCGCGACGCGGTGATGGCCCACCCCGAGGTCGAGGCCGCGTACACCGTCGCCGGCGCCCCGAGCGCGATCATCCACGTCCGCGCGGAGGACAACCAGCACCTCGAGCAAGCCCTCGAGCGGATCCGCGAGACCGACGGCGTCCTTCGCACCCAGACCCAGATCGTCCTCTCGACGCTGCTCGAGCGCCCCGTCGTCGAGAACGGCCAGCCTGCCAGGAACCCCGCGACGGCGGACGCGAGAGCACAAGCAGGAATCCGCGGCGGCCGCGAGGCCGACGCGGAAAGTGATTCTGGGCGGGAGCGGAGTACGTCGCGGGAGTGATTCTCGGGAGCAGAGGATTCGAGCGGAATTGATGCTGAGCGAGAGCGGAGTACGCGGCCGGAATTGATGTCGTGATCGATCACGTGAACAACTTGAAGCTCCAGCATCTGGTCGAGCTGTCGAAGCTCGGCGACGGGTGCGCGGAGCTCGAGTCGGGGATCGAGCGCTGGCTCGCCGACCACGACGTCGTCTTCGACGGCCACACGATCCCGTTCGTTCTGATGCCGCACTTCGTGTCGCCGGGCCAGGTGCGGCGGGTGCGCCGCGCGGTCGAGACGCTGTGCCGGGTGCTCGATCGGTTCTGCGACGCGTACCCCGAAGATCCCCGGCTGCGCGAGGAGCTCGCCCTCCCTCCCGCCGAGGCCGCGCTGGTCGAGCTCGACCCCGGTTACACGCGTCCGCTGCGGATCTGCCGCCTCGACGCGTTCCTGTCCGGATACGAGGTCAAGTTCCTCGAGTTCAACGCCGACTCGCCGGCCGGCATCGGGTACACCGATGTCCTCCACGAGGGGCTGCGGTCGGCGATCGTGCTGCCGCGGGTGGAGGCCGAGTTCGAGACCGCGTACTCGCCGATGCTCCCGGTCCTGATCGAGACGCTCCTCGACGCCTACGTCGAGGCGCGGCGCACGCGCCCCGCGCTCCCGGAGCGGCCGCGCCTGGCGCTCGTCGATCGCGCCGGCAGCCCGTCGGTCCCCGAGTTCCGGATCATCTGCCGCGCCGCCGGCGACTCCGGGATCGACGCCGTCCACGCGACCACCGACGAGCTCGCCTACGACGGATCCGCCCTGCGGATCGACGGCGAGCCCGTGCACCTGGTCTACAGGCGGGCGCTGATCGACGACCTCGAGGAGGGCGACCTCACGGCGGCGCTCCGGGACGGGACCGTGTGCGTCGTCAACCCACCGCGCGCCCGGGTCGCCAACAACAAGAAGCTGTTCGCGCTGCTCGACGACCCCCGCTTCGCCCACCTCGTCGAGCCGCGCGAGGCGGAGGCGATCGCGGCGACGATCCCGTGGACGCGGATCCTGCGGCCGGGCCGCGTGACGTACGGCGACTGGGTGGTCGACCTGCTCGAGTTCGTGTCCGACAACCGCGCGCGGCTGGTGCTCAAGCCCGCGTCCGAGTACGGCGGCCACGACGTGTGGCTGGGGATCGAGACCGAGCAGGCGGAGTGGGACCGCACGATCGAAGCGCACGCGCAGCGCGGCGACTTCGTCGTCCAGGAGTACGTCCCCGTTCCCGAGGAGATGTTCCCCACCGTCGAGGACGGGCACGTCCAGATGCGGCTGAAGCGGTTCAACATCAACCCGTTCGGGATCGGCGGCCGCTACGCGGGCATGATCACGCGGATCTCCGACCGCGCGGTGATCAACGTCTCCGCTGGCGGCGGCCTGCTGCCGAGCGTCGTCGGCCGCCACAAGCAGCCGCTGATGGCCGAGGGCGCCGAGGAGCGAGAGGAGGTCGAGCATGCTTGACGCCACGGAACTCCGCCGGGGCTACGACGTCGACGAGAACGCGATTCGGTTCTCGAATTACTTCCACGTCCTCCGAGCGTTGCTCCACCTGTCGAACGGATGGCTTCCGCTCGCCGCCGGCTTCGAGCTCAAGTACCGGCTCGGCGACCACCTCCACGACGATGCCCGCTCGATCTCCAAGATCAGGCGGCGGCTGTACGAGCTGCGCCACCCCAGCGACTATCCTGGCGCCCCCGGCCCCGAGCTCGCCGAGCTGCTCGACCGCATGGAGACGGCCGGCGGCGTCGACGAGTACCTCGCGATCGCCTATGGCGAGGCGAAGCCGCTGCTGGTCAAGGCGTTCCGCATCCACCTCGATCGGCTCGACCCGGTGTCCGACGAGCCGTCGCTGCGGCTTCTCGAGCAGATGCTCGCTCGGCAGGAGCGGCACATCTCCGACTTCGCGGCCGTCATCCCGCGCGCACCGGCAAGTTCGCTTGCGAATCTGCCGCATGATGTCGGTGCGCTCGAGATCCGGCTCAAGGGAGAGCCGCGGCCGCTGCGGGTCATGCCGCCGCTCGACCAGCCCGCGCGTGACGAGTTCGTCGACGTGACAGAGGAGGGCGATCCGTTCCTGCGTGACGAGCTGTACGTCAACGACCCCGAGCTCAACCACGTCCCGATCGAGTCCGAGGAGCAGCGCCACTTCTTCCACGGGCTGATGGACGCGGAGCTGACCGCCGCCGAGCTGATGGCCCGCAACTCGCACGAGTATCCGGAGATGCCGTGGGACTTCCACGTCGACATGGCGCGCCAGACGTGGGACGAGATGCGGCACGCCCGCGTCCATCATCTGCTGATGCCGACCGAGCTCGGGTGCCGGTGGGGCGACTACCCGGTCACCTTCTCCTACTTCCGCTCGATCTACGCCCACGACCTCCTCGGCCGCCTGGCGCTGTTCAACAGCACCAGCGAGCAGCGAGCGATGTGGCGGCACTCGCGTCGCCGCGAGGCGCTGATGCGCCGCGGCCAGGAGAAGGTGGCGATGGTCTTCGACTACCTGCTCGCCGACGAGGTCCCGCACGTCCACAACGGCGTCCGCTGGGGCGCCCACCTGATGGGCGGCGACGAGGCCGCCTACCGGGAGAAGGTCCGGGAGCTCCGCGCGGGGCTCGACGACACCGGCGCACCCACAGAGACGCCTTCGGCGGCATGAGCCTGGCGGAACAGTGGGCTGTGGCGTGGTCCGACCACGACGTCGACGGCCTGGCCGCGTTGTTCGCTTCCGATTGCGAGTACGAGGACGTGGCGTTCAACGTCGTCAACGCCAGGCGGGAGGGAGTGCGCTCGTGGGCGAACGGATTCCTCGCCGCGTTCCCGGACCTCGCGGTGAGCCCGGGACGATCCTTCGAGCGCGGCGACCGGGGCGTCCTGGAGTGGGAGATGTCCGGCACCCATCGCGGCGAGTTCGACGGCATCGCGCCGACCGGCCGACGCTTCCGGGTTCGCGGCGCGACCGTGTTCGAGTACTCGGACGGCGAGATCATCCGCTGCGCGGACTACTGGAACCTGGGCGACGTCAAGGGCCAGCTCGGCGAGAACCAGCGGCCGAACGGTCCGTCCCCGCCGACTGCCTGAGGCTCAGGCCGTGGACGAGCCCGGCTTCGGGGTCGACGGCTCGACCACCTCGCGCCGGTACGCCATCCACTCGCGGATCGCGATCTGGATCGAGGCGGCGGCGGGGATCGCGAGCAGCGCGCCGACGATCCCGAACAGCGTCCCTCCGAACAGCACCGCGACGAGGACGACGAACGGCTCCACCGACACCGCCCGCCTCTGGATCTGAGGCTGGATCACGTAGTTCTCGACCTGCTGGTAGGCGATCGAGTAGATCACCCACACGATCAGCGCGACCGGGAAGTTGACGAACAGCGTCACGATCGCGACCAGCACCGCGGCGAGGGTGGCGCCGACGAGCGGGATCAGGTCGAAGAAGAACACGACGAGCGCCAGCGGTGCGGCGAACGGGACCCCGAGGATGGACAGCACGATGAACGCCGTGATCCCCGCGATCGTCGCCTGCAGCAGCGCGCCGCCGACGTAGTTGCCGACCGCGGCGCCGATGTGGTCGAAGCCGCGCTCCATGCGCTCCTTCTGATCGGGGTTGCGCGTTTCGAGGAAGCGCTCGACCCACCGCCGGCCTCCCGCGACCATGAAGATGCTGAGGATGAAGATCGTCAGCCCGGCGAAGACCGAGTTCACGAACCCGACGCCGATGTCCTGCAGGGTTCCCGCCGCGTCGGGGATCTTGTCCGGCAGCTTCCCAGCCTCCTCCTCGAGCTTGGTGGTGATGTCGTAGTCCTCGTTCAGGTTCCGCAGCGTCTCGTTCTCGTTCACGAAGTCGGTCACGTCCTGCGCGTACTCGGGCGCGTTGCCCGCCAGCTCCTCGGCCTGGCTGACGAAGCTCGGGACCAGCAGCGCTCCGATCCCGATCGGGATCAGGATCAGCGTCAGGTAGACGATCGCGATCGCGAACCCCCGCCGCATGTGCTGGGAGAGGAGGTTGACCGGGCCCGACACCGCGATCGCGATGAAGGCCGCGATCACGAGCCAGCTCAGCGGCCTGCGGAGCTGGTACATGACGTACAGCACGAGCACGACCGCGACCACGACCAGCACGGCGCGCAGGACCAGGCGCGTCGTTGATTCGCCGGCGGCCATCTAGATGACCGATTCCATGGCGGCGTCCAGGCGTGCGGGGATCGGGAGATCGGTCATCTGACCTCTTCGCGCCCTATTCGGCGCCGCACCGGGCTTTCCTCGCGTGTGCCGTACAGTCCCTCCCGCCCGGCTACAGCGCGAGACAGGAGACCAGAGATGAGCAAGCAGGAGCCCCCGATCGACGAGGCCCGCGCCCGCGAGCTCCTGCGCCGCGACCGCGAGCGAATCGAGGGGTCGCTCGCCGAGCTGAGGCGAACGCGCGACAGCGAGCTCGAGGAGATCGAGACGAGCACGGACCCGGCCGACGACGCCGAGCAGATCGAAGAAAAGGAGGTCGACGACGCCCTGATCGAGCAGCTGCGCGCCGAGCTCGAGGCGATCGAGCGTGCCGAGAAGCGGCTCGAGGACGGCACCTACGGGTTCTCGGTCGAGAGCGGCGAGCCGATCCCGGCCGGGCGCCTCGAGGCGGTCCCCTGGGCCGAGCGCACCTCGGAAGAGCAGGAGCGCTTCGAACGCACCCGCGGGCGCGCTCTCTAACCGACGATCGGCGTCTCCAGCGTCCCCAGGCCCTCGGCTGTCAGCGCGACCACGTCGCCGGGCTCGATGAAGCGCTCGCGACCGTCGCCGAGGTCCTGCGGGCCGAGCTCGAGCAGGCAGCCCCCGGCCAGGGTGCCGGAGCCGAGGACGTCCCCGGGGCGCAGCCGGGTGTCGCGGCGGGCGTGCGCCACCATCTCGGGCCACGCGAAGTGCTGCTCGGCGGCGCTCGTGCGGGTGATCTCGATGCCGTTGACCGACGCCGAGGCCTCGACGCGAAGCCTCCCGTCCTCGTACGGGAGCTCGTCCGGGGTGACGAGCCAAGGACCGAGGCTGGTGGCGAAGTCCTTCGCCTTGTGGGGGCCGAGCGCGACCGTCATCTCCCCCGCCTGCACGTCGCGCGCGGACCAGTCGTTCATGAGCGTGAACCCGGCGATCCCGCCGCCCGTGCCGATCACCGCGGCGATCTCGAGCTCGAAGTCGAGCATGCCGGTCGCCGCCGGCCTGCGCACGGGCTCGCCGGGGCCGTGGATCGAGGCCGGATTGGAGAAGTAGAAGGCCGGCGCCTCGTACCAGTACTCGGGGACGTCGGCGCCGCGCCGCCGCCACCCGGCCGCGACGTGACGCTCGAAGGCGAAGAAGTCGCGCACGCTCGAGGGGTCGGGGACCGGCGCGAGGGCGGTCAGCGTGCCGAGGTCGTGCTCCTCGCCGGTGCGCTCCCTCCCCTCCCCCGCCAGCCACTCCAGCATCGACGGCGCGGCCAGCCGCAGCGCGCGATCGCCGCGGAGCTCGGCGACGAACGGCGCCCCGGCCTCGCCTCGGAACGTTCCCACACGCACGGCCGCAGATTAGTGTGCGCCTCGTGAACGCCGACTACGAAGAGCTGCTGCGCCGGCTCGGCGAGATCAGCGATCTGGGACGCGCGCGGGCGCTGCTCGCCTGGGACGAGCGAACGCACATGCCGCCGGGCGGCGGCGAGGCGCGCGCCGAGCAGCTCGCGACCCTGACTCGGGTGCGCCACGAGCGCCTGTCCTCGGACGAGCTCGGGTCGCTGCTCGACCGCCTCCGTCCCGAGGCGGAGAAGCTGCCCTACGACTCCGACGAAGCGAGCATGGTGCGCACGGCGACGCGGGAGTGGGACAAGGCGCGCCGGGTGCCCGGCGAGCTGCGGGCGGAGATCGCGCGCGCGGCCTCGCTTGCCGAGCGGGCGTGGGTCGACGCCAGGGGCGGCTCCGACTTCGCCCTCTTCCTGCCGAGCCTGGAGCGCAACGTCGAGCTCAAGCGCCGCTACCTGGAGTGCTTCGACGACGCCGACCATCCCTACGACCCCCTGCTCGACGACTTCGAGCCGCAGACGACGACGGCCGAGGTCCGGCCCGTGCTCGACGCGCTGCGCGAGGGGCTGCGACCGCTCGTCGCCGAGATCGCCGAGCGCGCGGACAGCGTCGACTCCTCGTGCCTGCACGGCGCGTTCCCGATCGACGCGCAGCGGCGACTCGTCCACGGGCTTGTCGCGGACCTGCCGCTCGACGCCGGCGCGTGGCGGCTCGATACGACCGTGCATCCGTTCGCGACGGCGATCGCGACGACCGACATCCGGCTGACGACGCGCTACGACGAGACCTACCTCGGCGCGGCGCTGTGGGGCGCCCTGCACGAAGCGGGTCACGGGATCTACGAGAGCGGGTTCGACCCGGCGCTGCGGCGCTCGCCCCTGTGCCGCCCGCCGTCGCTCGGGCTCCACGAGTCGCAGAGCCGCACGTGGGAGAACTGGGTCGGGCGCAGCCGTCCGTATCTGCGCCACATCCATCCGCGCCTGCGCGACGAGTTCCCGCAGCCGTTCGCGACCGTCGACGCCGAGGAGCTGTACCGGGCGGCGAACCGGGTCGCGCCGTCGCTGATCCGGATCGAGGCCGACGAGCTGACGTACAACCTCCACATCGCGCTGCGGTTCGAGCTCGAGCTGGAGATCTTCGAGGATCGCCTGGTGCTCGCCGATCTTCCGGAGGCGTGGAATGCGCGCATGAAGCACTACCTCGGGATCGAGGTCCCGGACGACGCGCGCGGCGTGCTCCAGGACGTGCACTGGGCGGCGGGCTCGTTCGGGTACTTCCCCACCTACTCGCTCGGCAACGTGATCGCGGGCCAGATCTGGGCGCTGGCCACCGAGGCGCTGCCCGACCTCGACCGGCAGATCGAGCGCGGGGAGCTCGAGCCGCTGCGCGACTGGCTTCGCGAGCGCCTGTACCGGCACGGCGGCAAGTTCACCCCGGCCGAGACGCTCGAGCGGGTGTGTGGGGCGCCGCTGTCGGTCGAGCCCTACCTCGCTCAGATGCGGCGCAAGATGGGCGGGATCTACGGGCTCGCGGGGTGAGCGGCCCGGCGGGCCGGCCTACTTGACGAAGCTGTCGAGCGCGACCTCGAAACGCTCGATCTCGGGCTCGCCCTTCGCGTTCCCGGTCTCGGCGGCTCGCTGGCGCGGGACCTGCATCGCCTCCTCGCTCGCCTGCATGTGCTCCTGGGTCGCCCAGTAGCTGGTCGCCACGACCTTGCCGCTGCGGCGGTCGAGCAGCAGCGTGAACCCGCGGAAGCCCTCGATCGACCTGAGCGTCGGCAGGTCCTGCTCTTCGAACTGCGCCACGGCTTCGTCGAGGCGGTCCGGGTCGAGCTCGAGTGTCGTGACTCTGGCGTGCATCGTTCCCCCTTTCGTGCGCGCGCCGATCCTAGACGCGACGCTGTTGCGCCACAAGTGAGGGCTCGGCTCGAGCCCGCTCGGCGCCCTCGCCGCCCGACACCGTCTCCGACGCGAGGTCGGCGCGCTGCGCCTGCACCCACACGACCGCGGCGAGGACCAGCGCCCCGCCGGCGATCTGCACCGCCGCCAGGCCCTCGTCATGGATCACGAACGCGAACAGCGCCGACAGCACCGGCTCCAGGGTCGCCACCACGCCCGCGCGGGCGGCGGGAACGTGGCGGACAGCGGCGACAAGGCAGCCGTAGGGCAGCAGCGTCCCGACGAGGATCACCGCGAGCCCGAGAAGCAGGTCGTCGGCGTCGGCGAAGCGATCGAACGGGAACGTCCACGGCGGCTGCAGCACCAGCCACATCAGGGCGGCGAAACCGAACGCCCACACGAGCGTCGTCGCGGTGCTGTTGCGCTCGCCGGCGCGCTCCGAGGTGCCGAGGTAGATCGCGAAGCTGACCGCGGCGGCGAGCGCGGCGCCGACCCCGAGCGCGTCGACGCTGCCGAGATCGTACGCGCGCACCACCAGCACGATCCCGACCAGCGACATCGCCATCGCCGCCCACAGGCGCCCCGGCAGGTGGCGGCCGCGCCACAGCCACAGCCACAGCAGGAGCAGCAGCGGGCCGAGGTACTCGAGCGTCAACGCGACGCCGATCTGGAGCCGCTCGATGGCGAGGAAGTACGTCACGTACACGGCCCCGATCCCGGCGAACCCGAGCAGCGCGAGGTTGGGGATCTCGCCGCGCGGCACGCGCAGGAGTGCCGGGCGGACCGCCGCCACGACCGCGAGCAACACGACGAACGAGCCAACCGCTCGCAGCTCCGACAGCCGCGCCGCGCTGACCCCGTCGTCGAGCAGCGTCCGGGCGATGCTCGCGTTCAGCGACCACATCGCGACAGCCGCGAGAACCAGCCCGTACCCGAGCGCGATCCGGCCTGTGAGATGAGTGTGCAGGCGGCCGAGTCTAGGTTGCCAGGGGGTGGCCCACGGGCCGAGTGGACGATCGCGTAGTCCCTGGCCTACCTAACTGTCCACTCGACCGGATGGG
>DATHVJ010000053.1:0-12695 GCA_035461345.1 Solirubrobacterales bacterium
GGACGTGGCCGAGTCGCTGTACGAGCGCTTCTGCGATCGGATCGGCGCGAAGCGCGGCTCGTTCGGCGCCCGGATGGCGGTCGAGCTGGTCAACGACGGCCCCGTGACGCTGATGCTCGAGGCGTGAGGCTGCAGTAACCCCTGCGAAAGCGGACGCGCAGCGGAGCATTTCGCAGGTGTGATTCGGGGCTATACTCATTCGCGACTTATTCGCACCCGAACCCTGTTCCAGGTGGGCCCGGGCCCGCCTTTTTTTGGGCCGTATCCGCCGGGAAACGGGGGGAGGCCGGACCCCGAGGAAGGAGATGGACGAGCTGCAGGCCACTATCGAGCAGAGGCTGTCGGCGCGCGAGCCCGACATCGAGGTTATCGCCCTCGAGCGACCCTCGGGTGATGCGCTGCGCTTGTACATCGATCGTCCTGAGGGCGTCGATCTCGCCGACTGCGAGCGGATCACCCGGCACCTTCGCGACCTGCTCGACGCCTACTCGCTCGAGGTCTCCTCGCCCGGGCTCGACCGCCCACTGACCAAGCCGGACCACTTCCGGCGCTTCCTGGGCCACCGCGTACGGGTGCGGACCGCCGACGCGATCGACGGTCGGCGCAACTTCACCGGCACGTTGACGGCTGCGGACGAGCGCAGCGTCCGCGTCGATCCCGGCGACGGCGCCGTCGAGATCCCGCTTGATCGCGTTCGCCGTTCGAATCTCGTCCCCGAGCCCCCGGAGGTGCCCTCATGACCAGGGAGATCGTCGAGGCCGTCCACACGCTCGAGCAGGAGAAGGGCATCGCCGCCGACACGCTGATGTCCGCGCTCGAGGACGCGTTGCTGTCCGCGTACAAGAAGACGCCGGGGGCGGCGAAGTACGCCAAGGTCGACCTGGACCGCGACACGGCCGATTTCCGCGTCTACGAGCTCATCCTCCCGCCCGAGCTCGAGGAGCAGCTCGTCCAGGAGGCGATCGAGGAGGAGCGCGAGATCGATCCCGAGACGGGAGAGCTGCGCGAGCCCGAGGAGCCGGAGCTCGACCCCGAGCGGCTGCGCCCGTACGAGGACCAGATCCAGACCAACGACGTCACCCCCGACGACTTCGGCCGCATCGCCGCGCAGACGGCGAAGCAGGTGATCCTGCAGCGGATCCGCGAGGCCGAGCGGGCGATGATGTTCGACGAGTACCAGGACCGCGTTGGGGAGCTGGTCACGGGGCTGATCCAGCAGTCCGACAGCCGCTACACCCTGGTCCAGCTTCGCGAACGGGTCGAGGCGCTGCTGCCGAAGTCGGAGCAGGTGTGGAACGAGCGCTACGACCACGGCGCCCGCGTCAAGGCCGTGATCACCGACGTTTCCGGCGAGGGCAAGGGGCCGACGATCGTCGTCTCGCGCCGCGATCCCGAGCTGATCCGGAAGCTGTTCGAGCTCGAGGTCCCGGAGATCGCCGACAAGCTGGTCGAGATCGTCAACGTCGCGCGCGAGCCGGGCTACCGTTCGAAGATCGCCGTGATCTCGCACGCCGACGGGGTCGACCCGGTGGGCGCCTGCGTCGGTCCGCGCGGCTCCCGGGTGCGGATGGTCGTGTCCGAGCTGCGCGGCGAGAAGATCGACATCATCCCCTACAACGACGAGCCGGCGAGGTTCGTCGCCAAAGCGCTGTCTCCCGCTCGAGTCCGCGAGGTGCTAGTCGACGACGAGACCAAGGAGGCGACCGTGATCGTCCCTGACGACCAGCTCTCGCTGGGGATCGGGCGCGACGGGCAGAACGCCCGCCTCGCGGCGAAGCTGACGGGGTGGAAGGTGGACATCAAGTCCGAGACGGAGTTCAGCCAGGTCGAGGACGAGATGGAGTTCGAGGGGCCCGAGGAGGCCGACGGGCGCTGCGCGGCGGTGCTGTCGGCGGGGCGCCGGTGCCCGAACGCAGCGCTGAGCGGCTCGCGTTACTGCGGGCTTCCCCAGCACCAGGCGCTGGCCCGCTTCGACACGAACTCGGTGACGGTCCTGGCGCCGCTTTCCGACGAGGAGGTCGCCCAGCTCGCCGACCCGGACGTCGCCGAGGACGAGCTGAAGCCACTGGTCGGGCGCGCCGAGTCGGAGTTCGCGGAGGGGGCCGAGGAGGCGCCCGAGGCCGAGGCCGCTGAGGAGGCGCCGGAGGGCGATGAAGAGGAGGCAGGCGAGCCCGCCGCGGAGAGCGCGGAGCCCGCCGCGGAGGTCGTCGAGGAGGAGCCCGAGCCGTCCGAGGAAGACGAGCCGGCAGAGGAGGAGCCCGCGGAAGAGCCCGCCGAGGCAGCGCCGGCCCAGGAGGCGGCTCCGGACGAGGCGGCCGAGGCCGCCGGCGCGGCGGAGGCCGAGGCGGAGTCCGACGGAGCGGAGGCCGTCCAGGAAGCCGAGGAGCCCGAGCCCGCGACGGCGTCGGAGAAGGACGGCGGGGAGTAACGGGAGCGGGAATCGGTGGCAAAGAAGCGTGTCCACGAGATCGCCAAGCAGCGGGGCCTGACCAGCAAGGAGGTCCTCGCGGCGCTCAACGCTGCCGGGATCGAGGCGAAGGCCGCGGCGTCGAGCGTCGAGGAAGAGGTGGCGCTCAAGGCGCTGTCCGGCGCCGCGAAGTCAGGTGGGGACGGGGCGACGGCCGAGGACGGGGCGACAGCGAGCAAGGACGCGAAGCCGGCGCCGAAGGCGAAGCCGGCGCCGGAGCCCAAGCCGGGAGGTGCCAAGCCCCAGCGGTCGGCCCGACCGGTCCGGGCCGAGGGCGGCCGCCCCGGGGCGCGGGCCGGGGGCAAGCGCCGCCGCGTAGTGATCGATTCTCAGGCTTCACGCCGCGAGCACATGCCCCAGGCTCCGCCGCGCCGCCCGCCGCGCAGGCGCGGTGGCCGTCGCCGGCGACCGCTGCTCGAGGAGCCCGAGTCCAAGCCGAAGCCCGAGGTCGAGCCCGAGGCGACGAAGGTCAACTCGGGGGCGACTGTGCGCGAGGTCGCCGAGACGCTCGGGATCGGAAGCTCGGAGCTGATCAAGAAGCTGATGGAGCGCGGGGAGATGGCGACGCTCACCCAGACGCTCCCCGACGACACGATCCGCGCGCTCGCCGACGCGCTCGACCAGAAGATCGAGATCGTCCACGCCGCCGAGGAGGAGGTCGTCGAGCCCGAGCACGAGGACTCAGAGGAGGACCTCGAGGAGCGCCCGCCGGTGGTCACGGTGATGGGCCACGTCGACCACGGAAAGACCTCGCTGCTCGACGCGATCCGCGAGACCGAGGTCGTCGCCGGTGAAGCGGGCGGGATCACCCAGCACATCGGCGCCTACCAGGTGCACCAGAACGGCAAGGCGATCACGTTCATCGACACTCCCGGCCACCAGGCGTTCACCGCGATGCGCGCCCGAGGCGCCCAGGTCACCGACCTGGCGGTGATCGTTGTCGCAGCCGACGACGGCGTCATGCCGCAGACCATGGAGGCGATCGACCACGCGCGCGCCGCCGGCGTCCCGATCATGGTCGCGGTCAACAAGATCGACCGCCCGAGCGCGGCGCCGGACAAGGTGCGCACGGAGCTCGCCGGCCACGACCTCAACCCCGAGGAGTGGGGAGGCGACACCGTGTACTGCGACGTGTCGGCGAAGACCAAGGACGGACTCGACAACCTGCTGCAGATGATCGTTCTCGTCTCCGAGCTCGAGGAGCTGAGAGCGAACCCCAACGCGCCCGCGTCGGGGACGATCGTCGAGTCGCAGCTCGACCAGGGGCGCGGCCCGGTCGCCACCGTCCTCGTCCAGCGCGGGACCCTGAAGGTGGGAGACGCGCTGGTCTCGGGCCCGGAGTGGGGGAGGGTGCGCGCGATGCAGGACTTCACCGGCGCCCGCGTCGAGGAGGCAGGGCCCGGGATGCCGGTCGAGGTGCTCGGCTTCCAGGGCGTGCCCGAGGCCGGGGAGCGGGTGCAGGTCGTCGACGGTGAGCGCCAGGCCCGCCAGATGGCACAGGAGCGGGCGACGCGGCTGAAGACCGAGGCGCTCGCCCGGCGTGAGGCGCGCCAGGTCACGCTCGAGGAGGTCTTCGCCAGGGCTCGCGCCGGCGAGATCAAGGCGCTCAACATCGTCCTCAAGGCCGACGTCCAGGGCTCGCTGGAGGCGCTCCAGGACGAGATCGCGAAGCTGCCCCAGGACCAGGTGACGATCAACATAATCCGCTCTGCCCCGGGCGGGATCAACGAGTCCGACGTCATGCTGGCCGCCGCGTCCGACGCGGTCGTGATCGGCTTCAACGTCCGTCCCGGCGCCGAGGCCCGCCGCGCCGCCGACGCCGAGGCAGTTGAGGTCCGCACCTACTCCGTGATCTACAAGGTCACCGACGAGCTCAAGGCGGCGATGGAGGGCATGCTCGAGCCCGAGGAGGTCGAGCAGACGATCGGCGAGGCCGAGGTCAAGCAGCTCTTCCGCTCCTCGCGCTGGGGCACGATCGCCGGCTCGCAGGTGACCGAGGGCCGCGTCACCCGCAACGCCAACGTCCGCCTCGTCCGCGACGGGACCGTCGTGTGGACGGGCCGGATCGGCTCGCTGCGGCGGTTCAAGGACGACGTCGGCGAGGTCGAGGAGGGGCTGGAGTGCGGGATCGTGCTCGACGGCTACCAGGACGTCAAGGAGGGCGACATCCTGGAGGCGTTCGAGACGAAGCAGGTCGAGAAGACGCTGGAGTAGTCCTTAGGCGTCCTAGGGCGAGCCCGGCGAGACCCGGTCGCCGGGGGTGAGGCGCGCCTAGCGCTTGAGCTCGATCTCGACGAAGACGGCTTCTCGATCTGTGGCGTTGACGACGTCATGGGCGGTGGCGGCAGTTCCGACATACGGAGAGCCCGCGATCTGGTTCATCTCCAGTTCGGCGCCGTCGAGGTCGATGACCGTGAACGTGCCGCCGGTGATCGGGACCACGAGGTAGTCGAACTCGTGGCGATGCTGGCCGGTAGCCGCTCCGGCCCCGTCGAACGTCCATGTCGTAACGCGGACCCTCTCGTCGTTCACGCTGACGACCCCACGTGCCTCCGCCATCGCCGGTCCTTTCGTCGGTTCGTGTCAGTCTGCCACGCGACTGGGGGAGTCCTCGAGTATGCGAGATCAGCTCGCGGAAGGAAGGGTGGCTACCCGCTTGGTGGTACCCGCGGCTACCGGCTCACCGGATCGGTGAAGCCGGATCGGGCTCGGCGAGCCGCTTGATCGTCCGCAGCATCTTCTTGCTCATCACGAAGCCGATCGGGTCGAGCAGGTAGGGCCCGAACCCGAGCTTGTCGGCCACGCCCTTGCCGGCTCGGCTGCGACCGCGCTCGAGCAGCCGGGTGCTCCCGTCAGGGCCGTCGAGTAGGTGGAAGGCCCACGTCGACCGTGAGCCGTTCTGGTTCGGTGGCCCGCCGAGCACCAGGGATCGTTCCGGCTCGATGCGCGTGACCGGTGGTCCGAAGCCGGAGCGTCCGTGGGTGATGATCGTGTCCCCGACCCGGAGCTGCTGCAACTCGGGCCTGATCTCCAGCACGTTGTGGATCTGGCAGCCGACCAGGTTCTCGAGCCCCTCGTAGGTGTAGAAGCCGCCGCGACTGTGGCCGATCTGGACGAGCCACGGCCACACGGCGGAGCGCGGCGCGTCGATCGAGATCGCGTGATGGTAGGTCCACTGCGGCTCGGGCACGAGCTCGTCCCCCGGGAGCCCGAGTGTCCGTTCCTCCTCGGTGCTCCCCCAGCGCCTTCGCCACCCGCGCAGGCACGGGTAGAGCAGGATCTGGATCGCGATCTGGGAGGCCCCGGAGATCGACTCGATGAGCTTCCGCACGGACAGCACCTACAGGTCTGACGGCAGAACCGGCCGAGCCAGCTCCGCCATGGCGCGATTGAACTTGGCCGGCTCGTCGACGAACGGTTCGTGGCCGGATTGCTCGAACCAGACGACTCCTTTCGAGGGCGCGGTGAGCGCCTCGAAGTAGGCCACGCTGGCTTCCGGCGCGACCCAGTGGTCGTTGCGGCCGAGGAGGAAGAACACCGGCATCTCCAGCGCCGGCACGAGGTCGAGGAGGTTCAGGCGTGAGGTCTCCGCCCACATCGCGTACGAGGCCGGCTCGCCGGCCGCGGCGTCGCCGTACTGCCCGCTGCCGACGTAGGCTGCAACCTTCCGAGGGAATCGGGCGGCGTGGAGCACTCCGAGAGCCGAGCCCCAGGAGTGCCCGAAGATCGCGACCGTGGTCTTGCCGAGCCGTTCGCGCACCGCGACGCTCTCGCCTCGAATCATCACCCATGGATCGATCCCACCGAGCCGGAGATATGAGACCTCCGCGATGCTGCCGGACACGACCTCGCCGTCCGGCCCGCGGAACGACGGCGTCTGTCCGGGATCCCTCATGTGATCGCTGTTGCGTGGTTCGCGGCCCGACGCGGAAGTTACCCACCGCTTCCCCCTCGAGCAGCCGATGGACCCGACAGGGCCTAGCCTTGACTCCGTGAGCGCAACGCCCGCAGCGGTCGGCGATCTCGACGCCTGGCGCGAGCTTCCCGCCGCCCAGCAGCCGGGCTGGGCCGACCCCGAGCAGCTCCGGGCCGTCGTGCATGAGCTCGCGGGGCAGCCGCCGCTCGTCTTCGCCGGCGAATGCGACCAGCTCAAGGAGGAGCTGGCCGCGGTCGCGAGGGGGGAGGCGTTCGTCCTCCAGGGCGGTGACTGCGCGGAGACCTTCGCCGGCGCGACCGCTGACTCGGTGCGAACACGGCTCGAGACGCTGCTTCAGATGGCAGTCGTGCTCACGTACGCGGCAAGCGTGCCCGTGGTGAAGATCGGCCGGATGGCGGGGCAGTTCGCGAAGCCAAGATCGCGTCCGACTGAGACGCGCGACGGAGTCGAGCTGCCCGCCTACCGCGGCGAGGCCGTCAACGACCTCGAGTTCACGCCCGAGGCGCGCCGCCCCAATCCAACGAGGCTGCTGCGGGCCTATCACTGCGCGGCTGCGACTCTGAATCTGTGCCGGGCGTTCACGAACGGCGGCTACGCCGACCTGCACGAGGTGCATGCCTGGAACCAGGACTTCGTGGCCGAGAGCCCGGTCGGGCGGCGATACGAGCAGCTCGCCGGCGAGATCGACCGGGCGCTCGCGTTCATGAAGGCCTGCGGCGCCGACCCCGACGTGCTGCACGGGGTCGAGCTGTACTCCAGCCACGAGGGGCTGCTGCTGGAGTACGAGCGGGCGCTGACCCGGACCGACAGCCGCACCGGGCTGTCGTACGACGTCTCCGGCCATTTGGTGTGGATCGGCGAGCGCACGAGGGACCCTGACGGGGCCCACGTGGAGTTCTTCCGCCACGTCCGCAACCCGATCGCCGTCAAGCTCGGCCCCACGGCATCACCCGATGACGCCGTGAAGCTGATCGAGCGGCTGGATCCCGATCGTGAGCCGGGCCGGCTCATGTTCATCACCCGGCTGGGCGCCGGCAAGGTCCGCGAGATCCTTCCGCCGCTGGTGGAGAAGGTCGCCCAACTCGGATCGCCGGTCGCGTGGGTCTGCGACCCGATGCACGGGAACACGTTCGAGGCCCCCAGCGGGCACAAGACGCGCCGCTTCGACGACGTCCTCGACGAGGTGGCCGGCTTCTTCGAGGTCCATCGCGCGCTGGACACCCATCCGGGTGGGATCCACGTCGAGTTCACCGCAGACGACGTGACCGAATGCGTCGGCGGGGGCGACGAGATCGTCGAGGACGACCTCGACCAACGCTACGACACGGCATGCGACCCGAGGCTCAACCGCCGCCAGTCGCTCGACCTGGCCTTCCTGGTCGCCGAGATGTATCGCGGTCGGGACTGAGGGGCGTTCCGTCCCGTGACCGGTCAGCCTCGCCTCCGGGTGGGCCGATGACCGCGCTCGCTGCGGGCGCAGGCTCGCGCTCCGGCGGTCGAAGGGCCCCGACGTACACGCCGGCGAGCACGAGCAGCCCGCCCAGGACCAATCCGGCCCCGACCGGCTCGTCGTCGAGCCAGCTCGAGAGCAGGACGGTTACGAACGGGATCAGGACGAAGGCGTACGTGGCGCGCGAGGCGGGCCAGTGGCGCAGCACATACAGGTAGAGCAGGAAGACCCCTACCGACCCGGCGATCACCAGGTAGGAGATCGCCGCCCATGTCTCCCCGTCTTGCGGCAGGACGAGGGCATCGCCGGCGATCGCCGACCCGGCGAGCAGCAGGAGCGCGCCCGCCGCCATCCCGACGACGTTCATCGTCATAACGCTTCTGCTGGTAGTCGTCCAGCGCCAGGAACGGCTGCGACCATCTGCGATCGTAGGACGATGGCGGCGAGCGAGAAGCGCAGGCCGGCACCCCAGAGCGGATCGAGTTCGCGGTTCGAGAAGCGGATACCGACGGCGTTGCCGCCCGCAAGGGTCGCGCTCAACAGAAACGCGGCCAGCACGACCCTGTCTTGGTCGGTCGCCACGCTGCAAAGCTAGACGGCGGGTGCTCGCGCCGGCAAGCCGCCGTGGCATACGATCCCGCGCCAAGCTCGAGATCGGCGTGCTGTGCCAGGCGTTCTACGAGGTGGAGACCGCGGAAACGCGTCCGGCTTCACGTGGTCGGCGCTCGCGCGCGAGAAGGCCGCTTCTTCCAGAGCGACGCCGGGCGGGCGCGGTCATCGAGGTGCTGCCGTAGCGCCTACGGCGCCGACCTCCATTGGGCTCGCCAGTCCGGCGGCTCCCAGCCCTCGCCGACGTAGATCGACTCACGCGCGATCTTGTCCTCTCGAAACTCGAGGATGCTGACTGCGAACATCGACGGACCCGAGTCGTAGGTGGTCGAGAGCTCCGCGACCCAGAGGTCACCTCGGCCTCTCACCTCGCGAAACTCGACCGACGTCGACGCCGGGTAGTTGATTCTCCATTCGCGGAAGTTGTCAACTCCGACGAACGCTCGCCGGACTGTGGAAACTCGAGAACGGCGTCGTCACGCTACATGTCGTGGGCGCGGACGGGCTCACTGGCGGCGTACTCGAAGTGCCGCCCGAGCATCGTCCTGACGGTTTCCGCATCCACCCCGCACATACTGTCTGATCGTGTGGTCACGCCTTACGCGCTTGAGTGATCTCGATGAGCTGCTCGCAGGCCGGCGGAGGGAGGGAGGGAGTTCATGACCGGATCTCGGCGGCCAAGGCCTGGTGGGGGTACAGCGTGTACTTCCCGCACGACCCGCTCGTCAACACGGTGGTGACGCTGGTGGCGAGCCGTGAGATAGCGCAGCTCACCGCGTTGATATCCGCGGCGATGAACGCCGTCGACCTCGGGTGGGTCGTTTCGGCATTGCGGAGGCCGCGATCAGCCGCAGCTTGGCGGCTCGCGGGAGCCGCTTGATCCTGGCCTCCTCACGAAGCGCCGTAGATCGGTCGGCAACCGGGATCACCGCCGCGAGCTCGACTGGCCGGCGGCTGCGCGTGTAGCGGCTGGCGGTGCCGGACCGGTGGGCGGCCAGGCGTCGCTGGACGTCGCTCGTCCAGCCGCAGTAGAGGCTGTCGTCGGCACACCGAAGCAGGTAGACGCAGGCCATGGGAGGGGACTTCGCCGGCCGCCGGACACCTACCTCCTCGCCGGGGTGGCGATACTTCGCGGCGATGCCGAAACAGAACGTCGAGATCGTGCGCCGCGTCTTCGACGCCGTCGGTCGTGGAGACCCGGAGGCGGCGTTGGCGGTGGTGGCCGACGACTTCGAGATGGAGTGGTCGAACTCGATCGGCCCGGCCAACGGGATCTACCGCGGGTTGGAGGAGGTCCGAGAGCTCCAAAACTCGTTCCTCGACGCATTCGATGAGGTGCGCTGAAACCCCGAGGAGATCATCGAGGTTGACGAGTCGCAGCTGATCGTCGTCAACCACACCCGGATGCGGGGCCGGGGGAGCGGGGTCGAGGTGGACGCCGTGGGCGCCCAGCTGTGGACGATCAGGGAAGGCGTCGCGCAGCGTCAAGCTCTATCAATCGAAGGCGGATGCGCTCGAGGCCGTAGGTCGCGGCGAGTAGGACGCGACAGCCCTAGCCCGCGTCCGCTCGCGTTCGCAGGTCGATCGCGATCTGGACTGCGCCGGGCTCGACCGCCTTCGTCTCGAAGGGCCCCGCGACTTTCTCGACGAGGCGCCTGATCGCGGCGTTGTCGGGATGGATGGTGCCGATGAACCGGACGACGCCGGCATCGCGGGCGCAGACGACCAACTCGGTGAGCAGCGCCGTGCCGAGCCCGATCCGCATCCACCGATCGCCGACGCCGACCGCGAACTCCGCCGTCCCGGGGTCGTCTTCGCTGCGCACGTAACGGGCCGTGCCGAAGCTCTGCTCGGTCTCCGGGTCGACGGCGATCAGGGCCTCGTGCCGCTCGTGGTCGATCGCGGTCAGGTAGTCCAGCTGACTGCTCGAGAGCTTCGGCAACGGCGCGAGGAAGCGCAGGAAGATCGATTCCGGGCTCGCGGTCTTGAAGCCGTCGTTCAGCCGCTGCCGGTCCGCGGGCTCGATCGGCCGAATCAGCGCCCTGGTGCCATCCCGCAACTCGACGATCTCGGGCATGACGGAAGTATCCCGCTGACGGACGCGGGGGTGACGTGGCGATTCCCGGCGCCGGCCCCTCGCTCGGCCGGGGCGATGCTTGGGCGTGCCGCCGGCCGGTAAGCCGATGACGAGCGCTTTCGCTTTCCATGTTCGGACGGCCGATGGCAACCACCTCGCGAACCGGCAACACCAGGACGGCCGCCTCGGGGGGGCCGTGAGTCGGAACGCCGGCCCGGGCGCCGGCGTCTACGTCCTGCTTGCCGCGGGGATGGCGATCTTCGGAAGCGGGACTCCGGTCAGCAAGATCGTGACCGACGCGTTCCCCGTGTTCGTGGCGTCCGGCGCCCGGATGGTGCTCGCCGCGATGGCGCTGGTCCCGCTGATGCTGGTGTGGGAGCGTCCCGACTCCTCGCGGCGCATGTCGCTGCCCTCGATCTCGCGCGGCGACTGGCTGCGTCTCGCCGGAATCGCGGTCGGAGGGATGTTCCTGTTCAGCGTGTTCATGCTGTACGGGATGAAGGAGATCACCGGGGCGATCGGCGGCATCGTCATGGCGACCACGCCTGCGGTCACCGCCGCGGGCTCGGTTCTCTTCACTGCGCGACCGTCTCGACCGGTGGAAGGCGATCGCGATTGGGTTGGCGGTCGGCGGGGTGCTCGCGGTCAACCTCGGCACCACGGGGGACGGCGGGGGAGACGACGTGCTCCTGGGAACGTTGCTCGTGTTCGGGGCCGTGTGCGGTGAGGCCGCCTACACCCTGCTCGGCAAACGCCTCACCGCGGACCTGTCGCCGATCTCGGTCGCCGCGGTGGCCGCGGTGCTGGCGTCGATTCTGTTCGCGCCCTTCGCGATCGCGCAGCTTTCCGAGTTCACCCCGGAGAGGGTGTCGGCCACGGACTGGGTCGCGCTCGCCTGGTGGGGCATCGGGACGATGGCGCTGGGCTCGCTGCTCTGGTACCTCGGCGTCATGCGGGTCGCCGGCACGACCGCATCCGCATTCATGGGGGTCATGCCGGTTTCGGCGCTGCTTCTCTCCTACCTCCTGCTGGGCGAGTCCTTCGAGCTGATCCATGCCGTCGGCATGGTCGCCGTGCTGGCGGGCATCGGAGCTGTCACATACAGCGAGCGCGCATCGGCGTGAGATCGCCCCACCTCCCCCGCGAGTTCACTAGATGTGTGACAGTGAGCTAGCGATGTATCATCGCCCGCGATGCGGCTGCCCCCGCTGCTGTCGGAGCGCCCGCGACCGGTCCAGGTACTGCTCGCGGTCGTCTTGCCGGCGGTCTACGGCGCCGTCACCGGGATCTTCCTCGGGATCTCCGAAGCCGTCTACCTCGTGCTGGCGATCGCCGGGCTTCTCGGCGCCGTCGGCGCAGGGATCGAACATCGCGGGCCGGGCGCGGGAGCGCTCCGCGGTGTGCTCGCCGGGGCCGTGTTCGGCGGCGCGATCCTGCTCGCGCACGAGATCGCGGGCGTCGAGCCGGAGCGCGAGCTTCCGGACCCGCCGATCCTGCTGCTCGTGATCACGATCGGCTTCGCGATCCCGTTCGCCGCCCTCGGCGGCTGGCTGCGCGTGCGCGAGGAGCGAAAGGGGGCGGTCGAGTCGCCGCGCGAGGTCCCCGGCCCGCTCGGCTGAGCGCGACCCCAGAACGCTTCGGCTACACGGATCGTCGCATCGCGCCACCTCGGGCGCCGGTGTGGCCAACTGCGCGTGGGCGCCGGTGCTCAATTTTGCTCGACATGTGACCTATTGGTCACCTATCATCGCGACCATGGACGAGGTGTTCAGGGCTCTCGCCGACCCGACGCGCCGCAGCCTGCTCGACGAGCTGTTCATGCAGGACGGACAGACGCTGAACGCGCTGGGGCGGCGACTGCCGATGACGCGGTTCGGCGTCATGAAGCACCTGCGCGTGCTCGAGGAGGCGAGCCTGGTCACGACCAGGCGCCGGGGCCGCGAGAAGCTGCACTTCCTGAACCCCGTCCCGATCCGGCTCGTCCACGACCGCTGGGTGAGCAAATACGCCGAGCCCTGGGCCGCCGGGCTCAGCGGGCTCAAGAGACGATTGGAGGACACGACCATGGAGAGATTCCCGGGTGACGCCGGCCTGACCCTCGCCGAGGGCGACACGAGGGCGGTGTTCGAGATCTTCATCAAGACGACCCCGGAGC
>DATHVJ010000054.1:0-18102 GCA_035461345.1 Solirubrobacterales bacterium
CGCGGTGAGCGCGAGAATGAGCGCCGTGCGCGCGATGGTGCTCGACGCTCCACGCACTCCTCTGCGGGAGGACGTGGTCGACGACCCCGAGCCCGGGCCGGGGCAGGTGGTCGGGCAGGTGGCGGCGTGCGGAGTGTGCCGTACCGACCTCCACGTCGTCGACGGCGAGCTCCCGGACCCGAAGCTGCCGCTGATTCCCGGCCACCAGGTCGTCGCCGAGGTGGTCTCGCGGGGCGAGGGGGCGGATCGATTCGGAGATGGCGACAGGATCGGGATCCCGTGGCTGGGGTGGGCGTGCGGGGAGTGCCGCTACTGCCGCAGCGGACGCGAGAACCTCTGTGACCGCGCGCGGTTCACCGGGTACCAGCTCGACGGTGGCTACGCGGAGCAGGTGGTCGCGGACGAGCGATTCTGCGTCCCGCTGCCCGGCGGCTATCCCGACCTGCAGGCGGCGCCGCTGCTGTGCGCCGGGCTGATCGGGTACCGCGCCCTGGGGATGACCGGCGAAGCGGAGCGGCTGGGCCTGTACGGGTTCGGGGCCTCGGCCCACATCGTCTGCCAGGTGGCGGTCCACCAGGGTCGCCGGGTGTTCGCGTTCACCCGCTCCGGCGATGCCGAGACGCAAGCGTTCGCCGCAGAGCTGGGAGCGGAGTGGGCGGGCGAATCGGGGGAGCATCCCCCGGAGGAGCTCGACGGGGCGATCGTCTTCGCTCCGGTGGGCGCACTCGTGCCCGAGGCGCTGCGGGCGACCGCCAAGGGCGCGGCCGTGGTGTGCGCGGGAATCCACATGAGCGACATCCCCGCGTTCCCGTACGAGATCCTGTGGGGCGAGCGCTCGGTGCGATCGGTCGCCAACCTCACGCGTCGCGACGGCGCCGAGTTCATGGCGATTGCGCCCGAGGTGCCCGTGAGAACCGAGGTGACCGAGTACGCGCTCGCCGACGCAAACCAGGCGCTCTCGGATCTGAGGCAGGGCCGGTTTCGCGGCGCGGCGGTCCTGGTGCCGTAGGGTTCGGGCATGGCCGACGTCACCGTCAAGCGGCTAGACGAATTCGAGGCCGTGTTCGGAGGCGGCTTGCGACGCGTACGGGCGGGGCTGGGGCTGACCTCGTTCGGCGTTCAGGTGATCGAGCTCCCACCGAACTTCACCCACTACCCACAGCACGACCACACGCACGACGAGCAGGAGGAGATGTACGTCGTCCTCGCGGGGCGCGCGACCCTGCTGGTCGGCAGTGAGGAGCACGTGCTCGAGCCGGAGGTGTTCGTCCGCATCGGGCCGGGCGAGAAGCGCAAGTTCGTCACCTCCGACGAAGGCGTGCGGATCCTCGCGATCGGCGGGGTCCCGGGCCGGGTCTACGAGCCGCCGGAGTTCACCGAGGAGGGGGCGACGCCTCCTCCGATCCCGACCAAGCCGGCGAGCTAGAGCCCTCGCGCCCCTACCGGAACAGGTCCTCGGCGGAAGGCCGCTGAAGCGCGGCTGCGCCGGCGCCGTCCGACTCGGTGACGCGGTCGCCGAGCCCGCGCACGATCGCTGCGGGCACCCCTGCGTCCTTGCCCCGTACCAGGCTCGCGGCGGCCGCGACCTCGTCGGCGGTGGCGATCACGGTCGCGGCGAGCTCGCGCCCGGACCGGTCCGCCCGACCGCGCCAGTCCTCGAGCGGCGCCAGGCCCGCGCAGCCGATCGCTACGTCCGCCTGGCCCAGCCGCCACGGCCGCCCGAAGCTGTCCGAGATCACGACCCCGGGAGCGTGTCCGGCCAACGCCCGGATCTCGGCCCGGATCGCCCGCGCCGAGGCGTCGGGATCGGCCGGGAGCAGCGTCACCCGGCCCTCCGTGGGGACGTTCGACGCGTCGATACCGGCGTTGGCGCAGATCCACCCGCTCTCGGTCTCGGTGATCAGGACGCCGTCCTGCGCCCGGATCACCGCCCGACTCTCGTCGAGCACCGCCTGGACGAGGGCAGGATCCTTGTCCAGCGCCGCGGCGAGCTCGCGAGCGCGCTCGCCGGGCCGGATGTCGGCGAGCCGCCGTGTGCGGCCCTCCGCCTTTGACACCGCCTTCTGGGACACGACGACGACGTCGCCCAGCTCGATCGCCGCGGCCTCCGCGAGCACCGCCCCGATGGCGTCGCCGGCCCGGATCTCGGGAAGCCTCCCGATCGGGATCACCTCGACGCTCATCCCGCCGCTCCCGAGACGAGATCGCGAAGCGCGCCCGCCGTGTGCGGTGCGCGGTCCGGTCGCTCGCGCAGCAGCCCGGCGACGGTCGCCAGGTCGGCGGCGGTGTCGACGTCGGGCGCGAGCGACTCCAGCGGCTCGACGCGGACCTCGACGCCCGCCGATCGCGCGAGTCGCTCGTGGCGATCGCGGCTGCCCTCGCCGAAGGCGGGCTCGATCGCTTCGGGCGGCGCCAGCAGGAGCGCGTTCGTCCCGGTGCCGTGGCGGTCGGGGACGACCGCGACCCCGCGCCGGGGCAGGCGCGCGAACGCGGCGTCGAGCTCGGCCGGGTCGAGCAGGGGGCAGTCCCCGGGCAACAGTGCGGCTACCTCCACGCCGAGCTCGAGCGCGCGCGCGATGCCGAGCTGCGCCGCCCGCGAGTGCCCGCTGTCGGTGGCGTCTTCGATCACCTCCGCGTCGCGTGCGCGCGCCGCCCGGGCGGCGGCCGGCTCGCCGGTGACGACGATCACCCGATCGAGCCCGCGGCTTGCCTCGGCGGCGTCGAGCACGTCGTCGAGCATCGCCCCGGCGAGGCACACCCGGGCCTCCGGCTCCAGCTCCGCCGCGAGACGCTGCTTCGCGGCGCCGAAGCGCTTCACGGGGATGATCGCCGCCGCGCGCACCGCTCAGCGACCGCGCAGGCCCGCGGCGAACTCAAGCGTGCGCTCGGCGACGAGGCGGCGGGCGGCGGCGTCGTCCATCAGCGTCGGGATCGCGAGCGAGGCGGGGCGGTCGGGCGGCGGATCCGGGTCGGAGGCGTCGACCACGATCCCGTCGAGCAGCTCGCCGTACGTCGCGACGATGCCCGCGGCGGACGGATCAACCCCGACCGCCCTCATGAACGGCTCCGTCGGCCCCTTGATCGCGCGCCCGGCGACGAACGGGCTGACGGCGACGACCGGCGCGCTGCTCGCCGCGATCGCGTCCCTGATCCCGGCAACCGCGAGGATCGGCCCGATGCTGATGACCGGGTTGGAGGGCCCGATCACGATTGCGTCCGCGGTCGCGATCGCCGCGAGCACCTCGGGCGTCGGTTCGGCCTCCCTGACGCCGGCGAGCTCGACTTCCTCGATCGGCGGCTCGGCCCGGTCGAGGATCAGGTACTCCTGGAGCGCCCGCCAGCCCGCCGGCGTTCGCACCCGCGTGCGCACGGGATCGTCCGACATCGGCAGCACCCGAGCCGCAATCCCGAGCCCCGACACGATCTGGGCCTGCGCTTCGGTCAGCCGCGCTCCCTGATCGAGCATCTGGCGGCGGCGCAGGCACGTCGCCAGGTCTCGGTCGGTGAGCCGGAACCAGTCCGGCGCGCCGAGCTGCACCAGGCGCTCGAACACGGTCGAGGTGTCGCCGCGGATGCCCCATCCGCGCTCGGGGTCGATCTCGCCGTCGAGCCAGTACGTGATCAGGTCGGGGTCGGGTGAGACGTGGACCCCGAGCGCCTCGACGTCGTCGCCGTTGTTGGCGATCACGCCGAGATCTGAGCCGACGATGTCCTGGAGGCCGGCCGCGAGCTTCGCCCCGCCGGTCCCTCCAGCCAGCACGGCGATCCTCATGGCCATGCCCTACCCCCAGTGGTCGTCGTCGGGAAGCCCCGTGACGCGGATCCCGGCGTGTGCCTTGTAGCGGGCGTTGATCGAGATCAGCAACGGGGTGAGCTGCTCGGAGATCCGCGCCATCTCCAGCGGTCCCGCGTTGACCGCGCGCAGGCCCTCGATCCGCTGGACCAGCTCCGCGACCCGTGCCTTGTCGGCCTTTCGGTCACCGCACACGAGAACGTCCTCGTCGAGCGCGGCGCCGAGGTCCGTGAGCACCGGGGCGCTGACCGACTGCAGCGCGGAGACGACCGTGACCCCGTCGGGGACCATCTCCTGCGCCTGCTGCGCGGCCGAGCCCTGCCACACGCCCACCGACCGCGTCGCCCTGCCGCTGATCGCGGCGGCGAGGGGCACGGTGCAGTCGACGAGAAGCTGTCCCGGATCCAGCACCTCGCGGAGGTTGTTGAGCGTCTCGGACTGGGCTCGGAACGGAACCGTGAGGAAGACGATCGGGCCCCGGCGTGTGGCCTCGTCGTTGGGAAGGCCCTCGACCGCGGCTTCCGGGAGCTCCGCCCGGACGCGCTCGGCCGCCTCGGTCGCGCGCTCGGGCTTGCGCGACCCGATGACCACCGGGGTTCCCTGCCGCGCCCACCGCAGCGCCAGCCCGTACCCGAGCGCTCCGGTGCCGCCGATGATCGGTACGGGCTCATGCATGGGCGAATCAAATCAGTCAGCGGGGGCTCGAGTACAACACAACACCGCACCGCAGGAGCAGAGCACGCCGCGCGATTTGTTCTGATTAGCTGCCCGGCCGATGAGGCTAGTGCCCCGTCAACCAATGGCGCCCCGTTCTGGCGGCTGCAAGCCGTCACCTGACTGCGTCCTCGGTCGGCCGCATAGCGCTGCTATGCGGCCTCCCTGCGTCCTTGCCATGCTCGGCTTTCGCTCGCCAGAAGCGGACCGCCATTGATGGACGGGGCACTAGAAGGACGCAGTGCGCTCGTCACCGGCGGCGCGAAGGGAATCGGCGCCGCGATCGCGCGCCGGCTGGCCGCCGAGGGCGGCCGGGTCACGATCGGAGATGTCGACACCGACGGCGCGGAGCGGGTGGCGGCAGAGATCGGCGCGACCGCCGTCCGCCTCGACGTCACCGATCCCGGCTCCGCCGCCGCGGCCGTCGAGGGCGCGGGCGGCGTCGACGTCCTGGTCAACAACGCCGGCATGGACGAGTTCGCGTTCTTCACCGACACCGACCCCGGCCTGTGGGAGCGCGTGCTCGCAGTCAACCTGAAGGGGGTGCTCGCGTGCACGCACGCGGTGCTCCCCGGCATGCAGCAGACCGGCTACGGCCGGATCGTCAACATCGCCTCGGAGGCGGGGCGCGTGGGATCGAAGGGCTCCGCCGTGTACTCGGCGGCCAAGGGCGGGGTGATCGCGTTCACGAAGACGATCGCCCGCGAGAACGCCCGCTTCGGGATCACCGCCAACGCGATCGCCCCCGGGCCGATCGACACCCCGCTGCTGCGGCGCGCTCGGGAGCTGGGCGAGCTCGGGGAGCGCGCGATCGAGACGATGAAGGGCGCCACTCAGCTGCGCCGGCTGGGGCAACCCGAGGAGGTGGCCGCGGCGGTCGCCTTCCTTGCCTCCGACGACGCCGCATATGTCACCGGCGAGACGCTCGGCGTCTCCGGCGGCCTGGGGATGGTCTAGCTGGTGCCGCTCGAGCCCGGGATCGAGCGCCTCGACGAGTTCGTGGTCGAGGACCGCCTGCTGACCGACGTCGGCGGCTCGATCGGCGTCAGGGTCCTGTCGACCCCGGGGATGATCGGGATGATGGAGCGCTGCGCCGCGATCCTGTCGCTCGAGAACCTTCCCGAGGGCAAGGCGACGGTCGGGTTCGAGGTGTGCGTGAAGCACGTCGCCGCGGTTCCCGAGGGCGCCGAGTGCACGGTTCGCGCCCGTCTCGGCGAGGTCGTCGACGGGCGCAAGCTGCGGTTCGACGTAGAGGTGACCGAGGGCGAGCGGACGATCGGGGTCGGCACGCACGAGCGCCGCGTGATCGAGGTCGGCGCGGTGGGAGACGTCAAGGCATAGCCGGCCGCGTACTCCGCTTCGCGTCCGCCGCGGCCGGGTCCCCGAAGATTGCGATCCTTTGACGTATGACCGGGTCGCCAACTGAGGTGCGGATCCGCGAGGTCGGTCCGCGGGACGGGTTCCAAAACGAGCCCGACGTGATCGCCACCGACGACAAGCTGCGGCTGATCGAGCTGCTGGCGGGTTCCGGCCTGCGCCGGCTCGAGGTGACCTCGTTCGTCCGCGCCGACGTCGTCCCCCAGCTCGCCGACGCGGAGGAGGTGCTGCGCCGGGTGGAGCGCCACGAGGGGGTCTCGTACTCGGTGCTGATCCCGAACGAGCGTGGACTGGAGCGGGCGCTTGCGCTGCGCGACCGATTCGACGAGGTGAACCTGTTCCTGTCGGCGAGCGAGACCCACAACCGGCGCAACGTCAACCGCTCGATTGCCGAGTCCCTCGAGGGGCTGCGGCGGACGATCGATCGCGCCCGTGCCGAGGGGCTGCGTTGCGAAGGCGTGATCTCGGTCTCTTTCGGCTGCCCGTACGAGGGCGAGGTCCCGCCCGAGCGCGTAGTCGAGATCGCGGAGAGCCTCGCCGAGGCGGGGTGCGAGGAGGTTGGATTCGGCGACACCACCGGGATGGCGAACCCGCGCCAGGTGGGCGAGTTCTTCACACTCGCCACTGAGCGTCTCCCGAGCGTCGAGCTGACGGCGCACTTCCACAACACGCGCGGGCAGGGCCTGGCGAACGTGCTCGCGGCGCTCTCCGCCGGGGTCGAGTCGTTCGAGTCCTCGTTCGGGGAGTTGGGCGGCTGCCCCGTGCCCCCGGGATCGACGGGCAACATCTCGACGGAGGACCTGGTCTCGATGCTGCACGAGATGGGGATCGAGACCGGGATCGACCTCGAGGCCCTGATAGCGGCCTCGCGCGCTGCCCAGGACCTGCTCCGGCGTCCGCTCGGCGCCCACGTTCTCCGCGCGGGCCCGGTCGAGTGGCGCAAGTAGCCGTTTAGACCGCCCCCGTAGCGGAAAGGCTTTGTGTTCACGCCTTACCGCAGGGGCGAGAGGAAATAGCGATGCGAGAGGGGGTTGTGATGACAACCCGACTGTCAGCGCTGGACTCGGCATTCCTCGCCGTCGAGACGCCGACCGCACACATGCATGTGGGGTGGGCTGCGGTCCACGACCCGCCCGCCGAAGGGCCCCGACCCAGCTTCGAGGAGCTCCGTGACCACATCGGGAGCCGGATCGGCAGGGCGCCGCGCTATCGCCAGCTCCTGCGCTCCGTGCCGTTGGGGCTGAACGCGCCGGTGTGGACGGACGACCCCAGCTTCGACCTCACCCGGCACGTGCTCCGCTCGGACCGCAAGCGCCTCGGCGAGGTGGTGGAGGCGTGCATGTCCGAGCCGCTGCGCCGCGACCGTCCGCTATGGCAGATACGCATCGCCCCCCGGCTCGAGGACGGGCGCATCGGCGTGGTCGGCAAGGCGCACCACTGCATGGTCGACGGCATCGCGGCGGTGGAGCTGGCCTCGATGCTGCTCGATTCCGAGCCGGAGCCGCCACCGTCCGAGCCCGACTCATGGCACCCGGATCCGGCCCCGCGGCCCGCGGCGCTGCTCGCCGGCGGGATCGCCGACCTGGCGCGGGGGCCGATCAAGGTCGCGACGCTGCCCTCCGAAGCGGTCCGCTCTCCGCGGCGGGCGGCCGAGCTCGCCGGGCGCGCGGGGCGAGCCCTGCGCACGCTGCTCGGCTCGGTGCGCCCGGCCAAGCCGGTGGACGCGCTCAACCCGCCAAGCTCGCCGCGCCGTCACCTCGCGTTCCTGTCGCGCCCGCTCGACGACCTTCGCACGATCAAGGGTTCATTCGAGACGAAGCTCAACGACGTCGTGCTCGCAGCGTCGGCGGGCGCGATGAGGCGCTTGCTGGAGCGTCGGGGACAGAGGCCGATCCCGCTGAAGACGATGGTCCCCGTCAGCGTGCGCGAGCGAGATAGCGCGGGCGAGCTCGGGAACCGGATCTCGTTCATGTTCGTCGACCTCCCGTGCGACGAGCCCGATCCCGCGCGCCGGGTGCGGCGGATCCACGCGGAGACGTCGCGCCGCAAGCTCGCCGGGGAGCCGGAGGGCGCGAACGACATCGTTCGTTCGATCGCGCGCGTGCCGATGCCCGTCCAGGGCGCGGTGTCGCGGTTCGTCGCCAGCCCGAGGAGCTTCAACCTCGTGGTCTCGAACATCCCGGGGCTGCGGGAGCGGCTGTACCTGCGGGGGTGTGAGCTGAAGGAGGCCTACCCGGTGGTCCCGCTCGCCGACCGCCACGCGCTGTCGATCGGGGTCACCAACGTCGGCGACGGGCTCTACTTCGGCGTCTACGCCGATCGGGAGTCGCTTCCCGACGCCGACGCGGTGGCGCGTGACCTCGAGGAGTCGATCGAGGAGCTGCTGGGCGCGATCTGACCACGCCGTGGCGGCGGATGGCATACCGTTCCGCATCGAATGAGCGGCGAGACCACGTTCGAGCGCGCGGTGGCGGCGCAGGATCCCGATGCGATCGTGGCGGCGCTGGCGCCCGACGTCGTGTTCCGAAGCCCTGTCGTGTACCGGCCCTATGAAGGCCGCGAAGCGGCGGGAACCGTGCTCCGCGCGGTGACGCGCGTGTTCGAGGAGTTCGAGTACGTGCAACGGCTCCAGGCCCCCGACGGCTCAGTGGCGTTGATCTTCAGGGCGCGAGTCGGCGAGCGGGAGATCGAGGGGATCGACCTGCTGCGGTTCGACGACGAGGGGCGGGTCGCCGAGCTGACCGTGATGGTGCGACCGATGAGCGGGATCAACGCGGTCGCTGCGGCGATGGCCGACGAGCTGAGGCGGATGGGGGTCCCCGTTCCCGGGGGGTCGTGATGGCGATCGAGCGCGTCGGGGTGCTGGGCTGCGGGCTGATGGGCCACGGGATAACGCAGATCTGCGCCCAGGCGGGGTGGGACGTGGTCGTGCGCGAGATCGAGCAGGACCGGCTCGACAAGGGCATTGCCAAGATCGAGAAGCAGCTCGGGCGCGCGGTGGAGAAGGAGAAGCTGACGCGGGACGACGCCGACGCGGTGCGGGCGCGGATCACGCCGACGCTCGAGTACGGCGACCTCGCCGGCTCCGACCTCGTGATCGAGGCGATCACCGAGGACCTTGACATGAAGCTGGAGATGTGGCGCGAGGTCGACGTGCTCGTGACCGGCGACGACGCCGTGTTCGCGACCAACACGTCGTCTCTCCCCGTGGTCAATCAGGCGGTCGTCACCTCGCGCCCCGAGCGCTTCCTGGGGATGCACTTCTTCAACCCGCCCCAGGTGATGCCGCTGCTCGAGGTGGTGCAGACGGTGACCACCGGAGAGGACGCGCTGAAGGCCGGGTTCGATGCCGGGGAGAAGCTCGGCAAGACGTGCGTGCACGCCCGCGACAAGACCGGGTTCATCGTCAATCGGCTCCTGTGCCCATACATGCTCGACGCGATCCGCGCCCACGAGGAGGGGGTCGGCACGATCGATCAGATCGACGTCGCGATGAAGGCCGGGGCGAACCACCCGATGGGGCCGCTGACGCTCGCGGACTTCGTCGGCCTCGACACGCTTGCGGCGATCGCCGACGTGATGTTCGAGGAGTACCGGGAGCGGCGGTTCGCCGCCCCGCCGACGCTGCGCAAGATGGTCGCCGCGGGGATGTACGGGCGCAAGTCGGGCAAGGGGTTCTACGATTACTCGGGCGACAAGCCGGTTCCCAGCGAACTGGGGCTCTGAGTGCAGCAGGACAGCATCGAGCGGATTCGCAGCGCGACGTTCTCGATCTCGCGCAAGGGCTACGACAAGCGGGAGGTCGACGATTTCCTCGGCAAGCTGGCGGACTGGCTCGAAACCGGGGGCCAGGACCAGGCGCTCTCCGACGTGATCAGGCAAGAGCTCGAGCGCGTCGGAGAGAGGACCAGCCGGATACTCGCCGCAGCCCATGAAGCCGCCGACGAGATCAGGGTCGAGATCGAGCAGGAGGCGGCGCAGGTCGCCGAGGAGGCACGGCGGGAGGGCATGCGGGCTCGGGTGCAGGCCGACGAGTACGCCGAGCAGACCCGTGCTGAGGCCGACCAGAACGCCGCCCAGGCGCGCCACGAGGCCGACTTGTACGCAGGCCAGGCCCGAGACGACGCCGACCGCCGATCCGCCGAAGCCGAGGAGCAGGCCCGCGAGACGATCGAGGAGGCGAAGGCGAAGGCCGATCAGATCGTCGAGGAGGGGAACCGCCGCCGCCGCGACATCGAGACGGTGATCTCCGATCTGACCAGCCGCCGCGACTCGGTGCTGGACGAGATCAGGCGACTGACCGGAGAGCTGAGCGCGGCCGTCGGCGGCGAGCCCCGGACGGAATCGCCCGATGCGGAAGTCGAGGAGGGCGCCGCGGAAGCCGCCGGTCCTCCCGAGCGCGGCCGGACCTCCGACGACGCCTAGACTCACCGCGATGGACGAGGTCGACCAGGCCACGGACCTGGAGACGGCGCTGGAGACGGCGCTGGCGGGCGGCCCGGAGCGCCATCGGCGCAAGGTCGCCGATCAGGGCAAGCTTCCCGTCCGCGAGCGGGTCGCTCGCTTCGTCGACCCCGAGTCGTTCGCAGAGGAGGCGCTGCTCGCGAACTGGGATCAGGAGGGGTTGGGCGCCGATGGCGTTGTCACCGGGCTGGCGCTGGTCGGCGGTCGCAGGGTGGCGCTGATGGCGAACGACCCGACCGTGAAGGCGGGATCGTGGGGTCCGAAGACCGTCGAGAAGATCCTCCGCGTCCAGGAGCGAGCGCTGAAGCTCGAGCTGCCGATGGTCTATCTCGTCGACTCAGCGGGAGCGCGAATCACCGACCAGGTGCAGATGTTCCCGGGCCGCCGCGGCGCGGGCCGCATCTTCTACAACGAGGTCGTGCTCTCGGGGCGGGTGCCACAGGTGTGCGTGCTGCTCGGGCCCAGCGCCGCCGGCGGCGCCTACATCCCGGCGTTCTGCGACGTGGTGATCATGCGTAAGGGCAACGCCTCGATGTACCTGGGCTCGCCGCGCATGGCGCAGATGGTGATCGGTGAGGACGTGTCGCTGGAGGAGATGGGCGGGGCCAGGATGCACACGTCGGTGTCGGGCTGCGGCCACATGCTGGTGTCGACCGATGAGGAGGCGATCGATCTCGCCCGCCGCTACCTGTCGTACATGCCGACAAGCTGGCGCGAGCCGCCGCCGTCGGCACCGCCGGCCGAGCCCGCGGCGGCGGGCCCCGTGTCGGAGATCGTCCCGGCGGACGAGAACGAGCCGTTCGACATGGCCGAGCTGATCGACGCCGTGGTCGACGCGGACTCGTTCCTCGAGGTGCACGACCGCTGGGCTCGCGAGGTGATCGTCGGCTACGCGCGGCTCGACGGGCGAGTGGTCGGGATCGTCGCCAACCAGCCGAAGTTCAAGGGCGGGGTGCTGTTCGTCGACTCCGCCGACAAGGCGGCGCGCTTCATCTGGACCTGCAACGCGTTCAATGTGCCGCTTCTGTTCCTCGCCGACGTGCCCGGGTTCATGATCGGGACCAAGGTCGAGCGTGAGGGGATCATCCGCCACGGGGCGAAGATGATCAGCGCCGTGTCCGAGGCGACGGTGCCGAAGCTCTCGGTCGTGGTGCGGAAGGCGTACGGCGCGGGGCTGTACGCGATGGCGGGTCCGGCGTTCGAGCCCGACTGCTGCATCGCGTTGCCGACCGCGTCGATCGCGGTGATGGGGCCGCAGGCGGCGATCAACGCGGTGTTCTACAACCAGATCCAGGCGATCGAGGACGAGGCCGAGCGGGCGGAGTTCGTTGAGCGCAAGCGGAAGGAGTACGCGGAGGACATCGACATCCTCCACCTCGCGTCGGAGCTGGTGGTCGACGCCGTGATCGAGCCCGACCGGCTGCGTTCGGAGCTCGTGCGCCGCTACGCGTTCGCCGACGGCAAGGACCGCCGCTTCTCGGAGCGACGCAACCCGATTACTCCCGCCTAGCCGGCGCCGCCCCGGGGCCTTGTCGGGCGTGCTCCTGGGCGACCGCTAGCCGCTTGGCGGGTCGTCGACCAATCCCTCGGTTACCAGCCGCTCCCGCAGCGCGACGAAGTACTCGAGCGCGTCGGGATTCGCCAGCGAGTCGCGGCTCGCGGCGCGCTCGGGCGGGGTCCCGGTGAGGATCCGCTTCACCGGCACCTCGAGCACCTTGCCGCTGAGCGTGCGCGGCACCTCGGCGATCCGGAAGACCTCGTCGGGGACGTGGCGGGGGGAGCACTGCTCGCGGATGCGGCGCTTGATCTCACTCTTGAGCTCGTCGTCGAGCTCGATGTCCTCGCGCAGGACGACGAACAGCGGCATCCATCCCTCCGTTCCGGGGCGCGGGACGTCGACGACGAGCGCGTCGAGGACCTCGGGGACGGCCTGCACCGCGCGGTAGACCTCGCTCGTCCCCATGCGGACGCCCTGGCGGTTGATGGTCGAGTCGGAGCGGCCGTAGATGACCGCCGTTCCACGCGAGGTGATCTCGATCCAGTCGCCGTGGCGCCACACGCCGGGGTAGTGCTCGAAGTAGCTGGCGCGGTAGCGGGAGCCGTCGTCGTCGCCCCACAGGAACAGCGGCATCGACGGCATCGGCTCGGTGATCACGAGCTCCCCGACCTCGTCGATGAGGGGGTGGCCGCCGTCGTCGTACGCCTCGACCTTGGCGCCCAGGGCGCGCCCCTGGAGCTCGCCGCGGTAGACGGGCAGCAGCGGGACACCGCCGACGAACGCGGTGCAGACGTCGGTGCCGCCGCTGGTCGAGAACAGCCACGTGTCCTCGCCGAGCTCGTCGTAGACCCACTGGAACCCCTCGGGGGCGAGCGGCGATCCGGTGGAGCCGACGGCCCGCAGGCGGCCCAGGTCGCGCGACGCGGCGGGCTCGACCGCGGCCTTCATGCACGCGGCGATGTAGCTGGCGCTGGTGCCGAAGCAGGTCATCAGCGTGCGCTCGGCGAGGTCCCACAGGACGCCCATGTCGGGATGGCCGGGGCTGCCGTCGTAGAGGACTATCGCGGCGCGGGTGAGCAGGCCGCCGACGAGGAAGTTCCACATCATCCACCCGGTGGTGGTGAACCAGAACAGCCGGTCGCCCTCGCGGGCGTCGACGTGGAGGTGAAGCTTCTTCAGGTGCTCGAGCAGGATGCCGCCGTGCCCCTGCACGATCGCCTTCGGCAGGCCGGTGGTGCCCGACGAGTAGAGCACCCACAGCGGGTGGTCGAAGGGCACCTGCTCGAAGGTGAGCCGGGCGCCCTCCCCGGCCGCGAGGAGCTCGTCCCATCCGATCGCGTCGTCGAGCCGCGACAGATCGGGTCGGGGGTCGAGGTAGGGGAGGACGACCGTGCGCTCGAGGGTGGGAATCTCGCGCTCCAGCCTGGCCACGACGTCGAGGCGGTCGAAGTCGCGGCCGTTGTAGCGGTACCCGTCGGCGGCGAACAGCAGCTTGGGTTCGATCTGGGCGAACCGATCGACGACGCTGGAGGCGCCGAAGTCGGGTGAGCAGCTGGACCAGATCGCGCCGATGCTTGCGGTGGCGAAGAAGGCGACGAGGGTCTCGGGGACGTTGGGGAGGTAGGCGACGACGCGGTCGCCGCGCTCGACGCCGAGCGCGCGGAGCCCCGCCGCGACGCGCGCCACCTGGTCGCGGAGCTCGCCCCACGTGAGCTGGTCGACGTCGCGAAGCTCGGAGGCGTGCAGGACCGCGACCTCGTCGTCGCCCTTGCCCCGGAACGGGTGCTCGGCGTAGTTGAGCTCGGCGCCGGCGAACCAGCGCGCGCCCGGCATCGTGCGCTCGGCGAGCACCTCGGAGTACGGCGCGGAGGCGGTGACCTCGAAGAAGTCCCAGATCGACGCCCAGAACGCCTCGAGCTCGGTCACCGACCAGTTCCACAGCGACGCGTAGTCCGGAGCCGCGACGCCGCGCTCGGCGGCGAGCCAGCGCATGTAGCGGGTCATCGCGGCGCGCTCGACGCTCTCCGGGGACGGCGTCCATAGGAGCTCGCCGCGCTCGGCCGCGTTGACCCTCGTCCTCTCCATCCTGGCCGCCTTATACCACCGCGTTTCCGGCCGCAGTCAGGCGCCGGGGGCGCGCTCGTCGCGGTGGACGCGACGGCGGGCGTCGCGGTCGAGCTGGCGGATGAGGTCGAGAACGAAGCCGTGCGCGCGCTCGAGCGCGTCGGGGTCGACGCGGTCGGGGACGTCCGCCGCCGTCTGCGCGCCGGGGACGACGTCGAGCTCGTCGGCGCACGTGACCGTCGTCGCCGCGTAGCGCCGCACGCGGGCGGCGAGGCTGTCGCCCGCCAGACCGCCAAGTCGCAGTGCGCGAGCCCGGTAGCGGCGGGCGCCGTCGCGATCGGCGGCGGCGACCGCCTCACACAGCTCGACCAGGCGGATGTCGTGGGGGTAGCTGACGACCCACCCGGTGGCGGCCTCGAAGCGGACGTCGCCGTGGCCGACCGCGTCGATGCAGAGGAAGTAGGTGCCCTTGCGGGGGAGCGTCTTGCGGTGGGCGCGCATGAACGACCGCATCCCCTCTTGGAGCGACCACCCGGCGCCCGTGAGGAGCACCCACACGTCGACGTCCTCGGGCGGGTCGCGGTCGAGGTGGGCGGCGAGCGAAAGCGCGGTGGCGACGCCGGAGGCGTTGTCGTTGGCGCCGGGGACGACGTCGGAGAGCGCGATGTCGACGAGCGCGAACACGGCGACGACGAGGACGAGCGTGGGGACGATCTGGACGATCGCGAGCCAGTCCGCCTCGACGCCCGCCATCCGCGCGCCGAGGATCGGGATCAGGGCGGCGAGCGACCAGAACACGAGCCGGAAGGGGCCGATCGGGACGTGCAGGCGCTCGCCGATGCGCGCCGCCCGGCGGACGGTCTGCGGTCGGAAGGCGCGGCCGGTTTGGGCGGCGTCGTAGTGCGCGCACAGGATCAGGCGCGCGGGAGCGTCGGGCCGCGGCCCCGGGGCGAGGACGTTCTGCGACGCGCGGCGGAAGAACAGCCGGCGGAGCAAGTAGAAGCGGGTGTTGAGGTCGAGGTACATCGAGGCGGCGGTGGCGAGCACGACCGCGAACCCGGCCGGGGGGGAGGCGAGCGAAAGGAGGCTGCCCGTGATCCCGAGTGCGCAGTGCGCGGCGTGTACGAGCGCGTACTGCGGGTGGACGTAGGTCGGCTCGACCTCGGCGGCGCGGCCGCCCTCGCGGAGGCGCTCGGCGAGCCAGTTCGCCGCTCGCCGCTCGGCGTCGGTCCCGGCGCGCCGGCGCTCGAACGAGCACAGGCGGCGGATCACTTGCATGCGCTGGCCGACGTCCACGGGCGGGGGATTATCGCCGCCGCGCGAGGCTATCGTTGTCGTGCTGCGGGAGTGGCCAAACCGGTAAAGGCGATGGATTCAAAATCCATTGCGCGCAAGCGCTTGTGGGTTCGAGTCCCACCTCCCGCACTCGACCGCCTCGCCGCGCAGTAGCCTCGGCTCCGCCGATGTGCGGCCGCTATACGCTGACGAAGATCGATCCCGCGACGCTGCAGACGCGGTTCGGGATCGACGGCGGGTTCGACTTCGACGAGCGCCCGCGCTTCAACATCGCCCCGACCGACCCGATCCTCGCCGTGCGCGAGATGGCGGACGGGCGACGCCAGGCGGGGCGATTGCGCTGGGGGCTGCTTCCCGGCGCGTGGGCGCGCGACGGCAACCGGGCGCTGATCAACGCCCGCGCGGAGACGATCGACGAGCAGCCCGCGTACCGGGAGTCGTTCCTCGTCCGCCGCTGCCTGATCCCGGCCGACGGGTTCTACGAGTGGCGCCACACGGAGCACGGCAAGAAGCCGGTGTGGATCGCGCGCGCCGACGGCGAGCCGTTCGCGTTCGCCGGCATCTGGGCGGCGCTCGCGGACGGCGACGGCGCCCCGGTGCACAGCTGCGCGATCGTCACCTGCGAGCCGAATGAGGTGGTGCGCCCGATCCACGACCGGATGCCGGTGATCCTCGACCCCGGGGTCGAGGGGACGTGGATCGCCGACGGCGAGGACCCGGCCGCTCTGCGCAAGCTGCTGCGCCCGCTGAGCGGTGAGCTGCTCATGGTGCGCGAGGTGTCCGACGCGGTCAACGACGTGCGCCAGGACGGTCCGCACCTGCTCGAGCCGCCGCTGCGGCTGTTCTGAGGAGATCCGCGGGCGAAGCTAGGTGGGCTGCGGCGCGCGCTCGCTGGGCCCGGGCCCGACCGGGGGAGGCTCGTCGTCGTGGGGGTGGGCGCCGCCGATCGGCCGCTCCTCTTCGACGTGCCACTCCTGGTTGAACGCGATCAGCGCGATCGCGATCAGCACGAGCTGGACGGGGACGAGCAGGAGGGTGAGAAGCCCGAGCAACTCCTCGGGCAGCGCGGGGGAGTCGAGCCCGTCCTTGGCGCGCGCGAACCAGCCCGGGGCCGCGACGGCGGCGAAGATCGCGAGGATGATCGCCAGCGCGCCCGCCACCGGCAGCAGGCCGCGGCTCCAGCGCGCGATCAGGATCGCGAACACGATGTAGAGGACCGCGTAGACGAGCGTCATCACCGCGACGCCGGTGCTTTGCAGCCGCTCCCAGCCGCCGATCGTGACGATCAGCAAGAGCGCGGCCGAGACCAGCAGCACCAGGGCGACCAGAGCCTTCGTCATCTGGGCCTCCGGCTTCTCCCGGTTGGGCCGCCACAGCTCGTACCCCTCGCGAACGGTCGTCGCCTCCATCCCGAGGTGCAGTCTAGATTCTCGCGCGGCTGCGCGCGACATCTTCAACTCGGCTCGTCGAGCCCGCCACGGATCGGCGCTTCGGGCGGACCTAGAATCGAGTTCCGTGCGGGCGTGCCGGAACTGGCAGACGGGCCGGGTTTAGGTCCCGGTGCTCGAAAGAGCGTGTGGGTTCGAGTCCCTCCGCCCGCACTTCAAGGAGGAGGTCGGAGCGTGTCGAACCCCGCATCCGGCGCTCTAAGCTGAGGCTCTCACTCGGGGGAGTGAGTTAATGGCTATGCGCGCGGTCTCCAAAACCGCGAATCCGGGTTCGAATCCCGGCTCCCCCGCTGTTTCCGGTCGGCGCCCCGTTACCGTGGTCGGCATGGAGGCCGCAGGAGGAGGGGAGGGGAGCACGCTCGCTCGCGTCCGGACCCGCGCCGGCCACGCGGTCGGCCGCGCCGCGAAGCTGACCGAGCGCTCTGTCGACGCCTTCTTCAAGCACCGCTGCTCGCAGCTTGCGGCGAGCATCTCCTACTACGCGCTGCTGTCGCTGTTCCCCGCGGGCGATCGTCACGGCGGCGGTCTTCGGGATTGTGATCGGCGATGACGAGGCGCGGGCCGAGGTTGTCGACTTCCTGTTCGACACGCTGCCGCTGAGCGAGGACCAGGGGCGGCAGGACCTCGAGGAGACGGTCGACGGCGTTACCCGCAACACGGAGGCCCTCGGCCTGCTCGGCCTCGCCGGGCTCCTGTACTCGTCCAGCGCGCTGATGGGGGCGGTCCGCAACTCGCTCGCGATCGTGTGGGGCGGCGAGCGCCAGCGCCCGCCGCTGCGCGCGAAGGCGCTCGACATCGCTCGTGGTCGGTCTCGGCCTCTTGATCGGGCTGTCGCTCGCGACCACCGTCCTGCGCAGCCTCGCCGTCGACCTCGGCGAGGACCTCGGGATCCTCGGTCGGGTGCTCGACAGCGCGCTCGACGCGTCCGGCTTCCTGATCCCGCTGGCGCTGTCGGCGATCGTGTTCGCAGTCCTGTTCCGGGTCGTGCCGCATCCTCGGCCGCGGCTGCGGGACGTGTGGCCGGGGGTCGCCTTCGCGACGATCGGCTATGAGCTCGCGAAGCGCGGCTTCGCCCTCTACATAGACAACTTCGGCGACTACAGCGCCGTCTACGGCTCGCTCGGGGCGGTGATCGTGTTCCTGGTGTTCATCTACATCGCCGCGATCGTCTTCCTGCTCGGCCCCGAGTACGCCGCGCTGTGGCCGCGGGTCAGGGCGGGCGAGTTCGACGGCGGCCCCGGGAAGCCGTTGCGCGAGGAGGTCCGCGGCTTTCTTCGTGGCCTGGTGCTTGAGCGGCGGCTGGATCGCGAGGAGGAAGAGCGCTCGTAGCAAGGTTCCCCGGCGGCGTTCGGGTACAAGCGCGGCTGATCGGCCGGAGCCGCGGGCGGGCTCGATGCCCGAGTCCCGGACCTATAATCGCCGCACGCGGGCGTGGTGTAGCTGGTCGC
>DATHVJ010000055.1:0-16473 GCA_035461345.1 Solirubrobacterales bacterium
TGAGGCAGCCGCGAACGCCGAGCACGAGCAGGATCAGGATCAGGATGCCGACCGCAACCGCGCCCAGGCGGCGCACCATGAACACGCGCTGCCGCTCCGGCGGCATGCGCGAGTGGTCGTCCGGATCGGTGGCGACCGGGGGAAGTGAGTCTTCCTCGTCGAGGAAAGCCAAGGTTGCCCTTCGCGGTGAGTCGCGAAAGCCAAGAGTATGAACACTGGTTCGGAGCGCCGCCGTACCCACGCAGGAGGCGCACGGGAAATGGCGAACTCGAAGCCGTAGTGGTGGGCGACACGGTCCTCGGACGCTTCAGGCTGCTCGAGCCGATCGGCTCGGGCGGGTTCGGGACCGTCTATCGCGGCGTCGACCTGCGCCTCGAGCGGCCCGTCGCGGTCAAGGTCATCGAGTCACGCGGCCGCGCCGGCCGGCGTGTGCTGCGCGAGGCGCAGGCGGCGGCCAGGCTGAACCACCCCGGGATCGTCACCCTGTACGAGCTCGGCGAGGCCGGCGGTCGCGCGTACCTCGTCAGCGAGCTGGTCGAGGGCGACACCCTGGATCGGCTCGCGGCCGAGGGAAGGCTGTCGGACCGCGACGTCGCCGACGTGGGGATCGAGCTGTGCGAGGCGTTGGAGCACGCTCACGAGCATGGCGTGCTGCATCGCGACATCAAGCCCCAGAACGTGATCGTTCGCGATGACGCCCTTCCCACGCCGGCGGGAGCCGCCCGGGCGAAGCTGATGGACTTCGGAACGGCCGCGCTGGTCGACGGCCCGGCGCTGACCGCGACGGGAGAGGTGATCGGGACGATCGCGTACATGGCCCCCGAGCAGGCGGAGGGCGCGGCCATCGGATCCGAGGCGGATGTGTACGCGCTCGCTCTCACCCTGCGGGAGTGCTGGAGCGGCGACAACCCGTTCTCGCGCCCGACCCCGGCGGCGACGGCACGGGCTATCGGAGAGCCGGCCGCGCCGCTGTCCGCCGAGCGTGACGACATCCCGCGGGAGCTGTGCGAGGTGCTCGACGCGTGCCTCGCACCGCACCCCGGGGCGCGCCCGACGATTCGCCAGCTCGGGGCGGTCCTCGAGCGCGCTACGGATCACCTGGACTATGCGGAGCCCGTCCCGTCGCCGTCCGGCGGCGGGCGACTCGAGGCGGTCCTCGCGGCGCCGTCTCGCCGCACCGTGGCCGTGGTGCGGATCGCGGTCCTCGCGGCGCTCATCGGGCTCATCGTGTGGCTGGGCGTCGTCGCCGGCGAGCCGGGCGCCGCTCTCGTGGCGGCCGCGCTGCTGCTTCCCGCGCCGCTGCTGCTTCCCGCGCCGGCGCACTGGGCGCTGCCGGCCGCCGCCCCGCTCCTCGGAGCGGTCGGGATCGCGCCGGTGTACCCGGCCCTTGCGGCCGTGGCCGGGACATCCGCCCGCCGCGCCGTGCTGGCGGCGCTGGGGTGGGCGTGGCTGGTCGCGTGTGAGGCGATCTTCGGCTCGCGGCTTCTGTTCGGATCGGCCGACGCCGCGCCCGACGCGTGGAGCGCGTCGCTCGGGAACGCCGCGACGGGCCTCCTGGGGCCCATCCTCGCCCCGGAGTCGATCCTGGTCGGGCTGGTCTGGGTCGGCTCGGCGGTCGTGCTCGGGGCGCTGCTGCGCGGCCGTCTGGTCGCGCTAGAGCTGCTGGCCGCCGTCGTGTGGGCGGCGGGCCTCGTGGCGCTGCACGGGGCGCTCGCGGGAGGAGGGCCGGAGCCGGCGACCGGACCGCTCGCCGTGGCGCTCGTGGCGGTCGCCGCGGCCGCGATGTGGGCGCGAGCCGGGCGCGAATCGCGCGCCGCGCCGCGCGTGGGGCGCCCCTCTCTGTACCACTAGCATTGTGCGGGCCGCAACGCGCGGCCGGCCGCGTGCGGCCGTCCACGGCATCCGATTCGCAGGAGCTTGAGCGATCAGCGTTCTCCGCAATCTCGAAGCCAGGATCGAAGGCCTCGTCGAAGGGGTGTTCAGCCGTGCCTTCAGCTCCCAGGTGCAGCCGGTCGAGATCGCCCGCAAGCTCGCCAAGGAGATGGACGCGCACCGCACGGCGTCGGTGTCGCAGGTGTACGTCCCCAACCAGTACACGGTCTATCTCTCGGCCGAGGACCATGCTCGCCTCGAGGGCTACGAGCGCTCCCTCGAGCAGGAGCTGTCCGGGTACCTGCTCGAGCACGCGCGGCGTCGCGACTACGCGCTGCTGACGCGCCCCGAGGTCTCGCTGGAAACCGACGAGCGCCTGCGGCTGGGTGAGTTCGGGATCCAGACGCGGCTCGTCAAGCCTCCGCCGCGCCAGGGCGAGGCGCCCGAGCAGGGGGAGCAGGGGCAGACGATGGTGTACGCGTCTCCGAAGCAGGAGGGTCGCCAGAAGAAGGCCCGGCAGCCCGGCGCCCGGCTGGTCGATACCCGCGCCATCGTCTCCATGGACGACCGTCGCTACGTGCTCGACGGGCCGGTCGCCGTTCTCGGCCGCTCGCACGAGTGCGACTGCGTGTTCAGCGACCCCAACATCTCCCGGCGCCACGCCGAGCTGCGGCGCGGGCCGACCGGGGACTGGCAGGTCGTCGACCTCGGCTCCACGAACGGGGTCAAGGTCAACGGGCGCCGTGTCGAGAGCTCGCGGCTCTCGCCCGGCGACGAGGTCGTCCTGGGCACGACGAGGTTCGTCTTCGACATCGAGCAATGAGGACACTCGGTGCGATGTGTCGCACTCCGCCCGTCCCTGCACAAACCGTGCGAAGTGCTTGCACTTCGCGCGCCTGATTCGTGCGCGCTTGACTCATGGAATCTGATCCGGTCGCCGTCGCGCTCAAGTTCGGCTTCCTCGCCGTCCTCTACCTGTTCCTGTTCTGGGTCGCGCGCAGCGCCCTGCGCGAGCTTCGCGGCACCGCGGCGCCGGCGCCCGAGGCCACCGGTCTCCACCCGATCCCGAAGGACGACGGGAGCGGCGCCTCCGACGCGTGGCTGGTCGTCGTCAAGGGCGGCGGCCTCGACTCCGGCGAGCGCTTCGACCTCTTCGGCGGCGTCTCGATCGGCCGCTCCTCCGAGGCCGATGTGCGGATCGAGGATCGCTTCGCGTCGCAGATCCACGTCCGCATCTACCCTCGCGGCGGCGGCTACTACGTTGAGGACATGAACTCGACCAATGGGACGTTCCTCAACGGCGAGCGGCTGGACGGAGAGACGCAGCTGGCCCACCTGGACGCGATCGAGATCGGCGACACGGAGTTCAGGTTCGAGCTGGAATGACGCTCCGGGTAGCAGAGGAGGCACACCGGACCGACACGGGGCGGCAGCGGCACGCGAACGAGGACGCGTACTACGCCGATGCTCCCCTGTTCGCGGTCGCCGACGGGATGGGGGGCGCGCAGGCCGGCGAGGTGGCGTCGAAGATCGCGGCCGAAGCTTTCGGCGACAGCGATAACCGCGGCGAGGCCCCAGAGGGGTTCCTGCGCGGGGTGGTTCGCACCGCCAACGACCGGATCCACCAGCTCGCGGAGCGCGACGCCTCTCGGTCGGGCATGGGCACCACGCTGACCGCCGCTCTGCTCGGTGACGACGAGGTCAGCCTCGCGCACGTCGGCGACAGCCGCGCGTACGTTTTCCGCGACCGTGAGCTGAAGCGGCTGACGAGCGACCACTCGCTCGTCGAGGAGCTCCGTCGGCAGGGCCGGTTGACCGAAGCGCAGGCAGAGGAGCATCCCCAGCGCTCGATCATCACCCGCGCGCTAGGTCCCGAACCGGACGTCGAGGTCGACACGATGACCGTGCCGGCTCGTCCCGGCGACGTCTTCGTGCTGTGCAGCGACGGCCTCACGACGATGGTCCCCGAGGCGCGGATCGCGCGCATCCTCGAGCGCTCGCGGGACCTCGACTCCGCCGTGGCGCGCCTGATCCGCGAGGCGAACGAGGGCGGCGGGCGCGACAACATCACGGTCGTCGCCTTCCGCGTCGACGACGTCGCCGCCGGCGCGCCCGCCGAGGAGCCGCCGACCCTGATCGCCCCGCCGGCGCCGGCGGGCGAGCGCGCCGAGGAGCCGGCGGTCGCGGCGACGTCCCGAGCCGCCCGGCCCACCGCCGCAGCGCCCGCTGGGCGCCGGTGGCCGCGGGTTCTCGCCCGGGTCTTGATCCCGATCGCGATCCTGGCGCTGCTCGCGGCGGGAGCGGTGTTCGGGGCTCGCCAGGTGTACTTCCTCGGCGTCGACGAGGGTGGGCGCATGGCTCTGTACCGGGGACTCCCGTACGACCTGCCGCTCGGGATCTCGCTCTACGACGAGCGCTACTCGAGCCCCGTCCAGTTCGACGCGTTGCCGCCGGGACTGCAGTCCAACGTCACCGACCACGAGCTGCGCTCGCACGACGACGCCGCGTCCCTGATCCGCGAGTACGAGGACGTCGCCGCGACCGCTGCCGCCGAGGGGAGACCCGCCGGCGGCGGGAAGCAGCAGGGCGGGAAGCAGCAGGGCGGGAAGCGAAGCCAGGGCGAGCGCGGGGACGGCGGCGGAGGCCGCAGGCAGGGCAGGCAGCGGTGAGCGCGCGAAACAGGGAGCTGTTCGCGCTCATCCCCGTCGCGCTGCTGGTCACCGGCGGGTTCGCGGCCGTGTTCATCGTCCAGTCGAGCCAGATCGGCGACCTCAGCCTCACCTACGGCGCCTACTTCCTCGCGGTGTGCCTCGCCACGCACGTGTTGATCCGGGTCCGGCTGCCGTACGCCGATCCTTACCTGTTCCCGCTCGTCGCCCTGCTGGCGGCGTTCGGGCTCGTGGTGATGTTCCGGATCGACGAGAGCCTCGCCGTCAAGCAGGCGTCGCTGTTCGTCGTCGGACTGGGGCTTTTCGCGCTCACGATCGTGCTGCTGCGCGACTACGAGGTCCTGGAGCGGTACCGCTACGTGATCGCCACGGCGGGGATCCTGCTTCTGATCCTGCCCCGGTTCCCGCTGATCGGCGAGCAGGTCAACGGCGCCTACCTCGGCATCGACCTCGGGCCGATCGCGTTCCAGCCCGCCGAGGCGGCGAAGATCTGCGTCGTCATCTTCCTCGCCAGCTACCTGCGCGACAAGCGCGAGGTGCTGGTGGTCGGCGCGCGGCGCATCGCGGGGATCATCCTCCCGCCGCTGAAGCACTTCGGCCCGCTGCTCGTCGTCTGGGGGGCCGCGATGTTCATGCTGATCGTCATCCGCGACCTGGGGAGCTCGCTGATGTTCTTCGGCGCCTTCCTCGCGCTGCTGTACGTCGCCACCTCGCGGATCTCGTTCGTGCTCATCGGGCTGGCGATGTTCGCGGTCGGTGCCTGGGTGCTGTCGTCCACCGTCGGCCACGTCGGCGATCGCGTCGAGATCTGGCTCGACCCGTTTGGCAGGGGCGCACCCGAGGGCGCGGGCCAGATCACTCAGTCGCTGTACGCCCAGGCGGACGGGGGCCTGTTCGGACGCGGGCTCGGCTCCTCCCTGCTCGAGCTGCCGGGCCCGTTCAAGCCCGACTGCGCGCAGCCGTTCCCCGATTGCGGCAGCATCCTCCCGGCGCCGCACACCGATTTCATCTACGCGGTGATAGTGAACGAGCTCGGCCTGTTCGGCGCTGCGGCGGTCGTGATCACATACCTGCTGATCGCCGAGCGTGGGTTCAAGACCGCGGTTCTCGCGAGCGACGGGTTCGGGAAGCTCCTCGCCGCCGGGCTGACGGCGGTGCTCGCGCTGCAGGCATTCGTGATCCTCGGCGGGGTGGTGCGGGTGATCCCGCTGACCGGGGTCACGCTGCCCTTCATCAGCTACGGCGGCAGCTCGATCGTCGCCAACATGGTCCTGCTCGGGCTGCTGCTGGTCATCTCCGATCGCGCCCGCCGCCCGCCGGCCCCGCGCCGCGGGATCGAACCCGAGCCGGTGGGCCGGTGAACTCCTCGATCGTCAGGCTCTATGTGCTCGTCCTGGTGCTGTTCGTGACCGTGGTCGGGTTCACCTCGTACTGGTCGATTGTCGACGCCGAGGAGCTGCGCGAGCGCCAGGACAACCGCCGGGCGCTGATCGAGGCGCAGAAGGTGCCGCGCGGCACGATCACGACCGTGGACGGGACCGAGGTCGCGGTCAGCGTGCCCCAGGGATCGGGCAACCAGAAGATCTTCACCCGCGACTACCCCGAGGGAGAGCTGTTCGGCCACCCGGTCGGGTACAGCTTCGTCGAGTTCGGCCAGACGGAGATCGAGCGGTCGCAGAACGACGTCCTGATCGGGCGCGAGAACGAGTTCGCGTCGCTGCTCGAGCAGCTCGAGGGGCAGGTGGACGAGGGCAGCGACCTCACCGTGACCCTGAACGCCGAGGCCCAGCGGATCGCGCAGGACGGGATCGAGAACGCGATCAGCGTTCCGGGGACAGGCGGCGCACTGGTGGCGATCGAGCCGGACACCGGTGCGGTCAGGGCGATGGTCTCGGAGCCGGGGTACGACCCCAACCTCGTCCCCGACCAGTTCAAGCAGCTGAGGAAGGACGAGGACACACCGCTGGTCAACCGGCCCACCCAGTCGGTCTACCCGCCGGGATCGACGATGAAGGTCGTGACCGCGACGGCGGCACTCGACTCGGGTGAGTTCGACACATCGACGACGCTCAACGCGGGCTCCCCGATCGACGTCTCCGGCGTCCCGCTGGAGAACGCCGGCGGCGAGTCGTTCGGGACGATCGACATGACCGAGGCGCTGACGAACTCGGTCAACACCTACTGGGCCCAGGTCGGCGAGCAACTCGGCACCGAGACGATGGTCACCTACATGGAGCGGTTCGGCTTCTACAGGGACCCGCCGCTCGACTTCCCGGCCGACGAGCTCGCGCCTAGCGGCCCCATCAACGTCGACGGTGAGTTGGTCACCGAGGGATTCGACGTCGGACGCGTCGCGATCGGCCAGGGAGGCGAGGAGGGGCAGGACCTCACGACGCCGCTGCAGATGGCGATGGTCGCGTCTGCGGTTGCCAACGAGGGCAGGCTGATGGAGCCGACGTTCATGCAGGAGGTGAAGGACCCCGACGGCCGGACGACCGACGAGCTCGACCCGGATGTGTTCTCGGAGGTCATGAGCGAGGAGACCGCGGGCCAGGTCGCGGAGATGATGACCAACGTCGCCGAGGAGGGGACGGCGTCGGGCCTCTCCGTCGCGGGGGCGACGCTTGCGGGCAAGACCGGAACCGCGGAGATCGACATCGACGCGGGCATCAACCAAGCGTGGTTCATCGGCTTCGCCCCCGCCGACGATCCCGAGATAGCGGTCGCCGCTACGATCGAGCGCTGCCAGGGGTGCTTTGGCGGCGACACCGCCGGCCCGATCGCCACCGACGTCATGGAGTCCCTGCTCGGGGGCTAACGGATGTTGGTGGCCGAGAACACGCTGGTCGACAACCGCTACCGGATCCTGCGCCGGCTCGGCGCCGGCGGGATGGCCGAGGTGTGGTGCGCCGAGGACACGCAGCTCGACCGCAAGGTCGCACTGAAGATCCTCCAGCCCCGCTTCGCGCAGGACAGCGAGTTCGTCGAGCGGTTCCGCCGCGAGGCTTCGTCGGCGGCCGGCCTGCAGCACCCCAACGTGGTCAACGTCTACGACCGCGGCGAGTTCGACGGCACCTACTACATCGCGATGGAGTACGTCGAGGGCGCCTCGCTTCGGGACCTGATCAACCAGGGGATGAGCGTCGAGGCGGCGGTCGGGGTGGTGCGCCAGATCCTCGCCGCGGCGCGGTTCGCGCACGCGAACGGCGTCATCCATCGTGATCTCAAGCCCGGAAACGTTCTCGTCGACCGCAACGGGCGCGCGACCGTGACCGACTTCGGGATCGCCAAGGCGGGTCCGTCCGAGATCACGCAGACCGGGTCGGTGATGGGGACGGCCCAGTACCTGTCGCCCGAGCAGGCGCAGGGACTGGAGGTGACGGCGGCATCGGACCTGTACTCGATCGGGGTGGTCCTCTACGAGCTGCTGACGGGCGAGGTACCGTTCGCCGCCGACAGCGCGGTCGCCGTGGCGCTGAAGCAGGTGTCCGAGATGCCCCGGCCCCCGAGCGAGCTCAACCCGGCGGTGCCGCGGGCTCTGGACGCGGTCGTGATGAGGGCGCTGGCAAAGGACCCCGCCAACCGGTTCGCGAGCGCCGACGAGTTCGAGGCGGCGCTCGACGCCGCCGAGCACGACCCCTCGACGGCTCCGTTCGAGACCGCGGTCTACGGCATTCCCCCGGTCGCGCCGCCCGCCGACGCGGAGGCGCGCGAGGGCGACGGGCGTCTCCCCCCACCCGCGGAGCAGGCGCCGGAGGAGGAACGACGCCGCCGGTGGCGGTGGGTGATCGTCGGCCTGTTGCTGCTCGGTCTCGCGGCGATGGCCGTGTGGGCGCTGACGCGCCCGGCGCAGGTGACCGTGCCCTCCGTGATCGGGACCGACGTCGATGCCGCCACCGCGACGCTCGAGGAGGAGGGACTCGAGGTCGACGTGACCGAGTTCTCGAGCGACGCAAAGCGTGGAAGCGTCGTCGAGCAGGATCCGCGCGCCGGCGAGGAGGCGGAGGAGGGCTCGACGGTGGTCCTGTCGGTCAGCTCCGGCCCCGGGATCGCGAAGGTCCCGCGAGTGGAGGGGCTTCCCGAGGCCGAGGCGGCGGACAGGCTCGACCGCGCGGGGTTCCGGGTCGACCCGAAGCAGCGCTTCTCGGACGAGCTCGATCCCGGCGTCGCGATCGGGACGCAGCCGAAGCAGGGAACGAGACTCGAGCAGGACTCGGTGGTAACGCTTCTGGTCTCGAAGGGCTCGAACCTGGTCGAGATCCCGTCGGTCCTCGGTCTCGACCAGGATCAGGCCGAGGCCGAGCTGGAGCGGGCAGGCTTCATCGTCAACGTCGACACCGAGGAGGCGGACCAGGCCGAGGGCACGGTGGTCGCTCAGGACACCGGATCGCTCCCTCGAGGATCCGTGGTCGGGATCACCGTCTCCATCGGCGTCGCCCAGGTGACAGTCGAGAGCGTGATCGGGGACTCGAGGCAGGCTGCCCGGGCGACGCTGCGGGCACAGGGGCTGAAGGTCACGGTGCGCAAGCAGGATGTCGACACCGAGGACGACGACGGGATCGTGCTCGAGCAGTCGCCCAGCGGCGGGACGCGGGTTGATCCCGGCTCGACGGTGTCGATCGTGGTCGGGAGGTTCCGGCCCTCCGACGCGGGCTTCCCGGAAGGCGAGTGATGCGGGTCGCCGTCCTCAGCGGGGGGCGCTCGAGCGAGCACGAGGTCTCGGTTCGCTCCGCGGCGTCGGTCGCAGACGGCCTCGCCGCCGCCGGCCACGAGGTCGTCCCGATCCGGATCGAGCCGGACGGGCGCTGGATGCTGGACGGCTCCGAGATCCAGCTCCGAGCAGCGGGCGGGCTGCTCGGCGCCGACGTCGCGTTCCCGGTCCTTCACGGCCCCTACGGCGAGGACGGCACCGTGCAGGGAATGCTCGAGGCGCTCGACGTGCCCTACGTGGGCGCCGGCGTGCTCGCGTCGGCGATCTGCATCGACAAGCTGACGTTCAAGCGCCTGCTCGCGTTTCACGAAGTACCGCAGGTGCGCTTCTGCGCCGTCGGCGAGGAGGGGTGGCGGCACCAGGCGTCCGGCTTCGGAGTGCCGCTGTGGGTGAAGCCGTCGCGGCTCGGTTCGAGCGTCGGGATCACGAAGGTCACGGCGCCCGACCGCGAGCTCGACGAGGCTATCGAGGTCGCGCGCCGCCACGACCCGCGCGTGATCATCGAGGGCAGTGCCGCCGGGAAGGAGGTCGAGTGCTCGGTGATCGGCAACGACGAGCCCGAGGTGTCGGTACCCGGCGAGATCGTCGCTCACGCCGACTGGTACGACTACGAGGCGAAGTACTCGGAGGGCGGAATGGACCTGCTCGTGCCGGCGGGGGTTGACGAGGCGACGCGCGACCAGGTGCGGGAGCTCGCGGCGCGCGTGTACAGGATCGTCGGCTGCGCGGGGCTCGCGCGGTGCGACTTCTTTGTCACCGAGCGCGAGGGGGTGCTCGTCAACGAGCTCAACACGATCCCCGGGTTCACCGAGACGAGCGTGTTCGGGAAGCTGTTCGAGGCAAGCGGGATCGGCTACCCGGAGCTGTGCGATCGGCTCGTCCACCTCGCCGTCGAGCGCCACCGCCGCGAGGGTGAGTTCCGCTTCTAAGAGATCAGCTTCACGTCGCTGATCTCGACACGGAACCGTGACGTGTCGTCGGTCGACTGCGCCAGCTTGGTCATCCACAGCAGGTAGTACTGGGCCTTCCCGGGCGGGTCGACCGGCACCGTGTCTTTCGCGTCGACGTCCGCCTTGCCGCCGATCGCTGTGCCCCACCCGGCGAGGTCCGCGGGCGGGCCACCCTCGGCGGCGTAGACCTCCAGGTCCCAGCCCCCCTCGGCCGAGCGGATCTCGACGTCCTCCGCCGCCACTGGCTTGCCGGCGTCGAGCACGAGGCCGACCCCGTCCTTGAGGCCCCCGAAATCCTCGCTGTCGTAGTGCTCGGTGACCCACGCCGTCCCGGTGGGATCGCCGTCGATCGCAAAGTCCACCTGGTCGGTGACCTCGGCGTCGTCGCCCTCGGGATCGAAGTCCTCCGCTGCAGCGAGCTGCACCGGCTCGCCGCCACCATCGTCCGCGACCCTCTGGCCGTCCTCCCCCGTGAACGCGACGATCGCGACGGCTGTCGCCGCCGCGCCCAGCACCAGCAGGATCCCGGCCCACGAGACGCGGCGCCGGGTCAGTATGCGGCGCCGTCGCGGCGGGACCGAGTCGAGGACCGTCGTCACCTCACCGGTGGACCGCCCCGCCCGCGACACCTCGACCTCGAGCGCGGACTCTAGGTCGCGCAGCATCCCGGCCATCGTCGCGTAGCGCCGCTCGGGATCCTTCGCCGTCGCGGTCTCGACGACCGCTGCGAGCGCGGCCGAGACCTCCGGCCGCCGCTCCTGAACGTTCGGCAGCGGCTCGTTGACGTGCTTCATCGCCACGCCGACCTGGGTCTCGGCGTGGAACGGGACCTCGCCCGTGAGCATCTCGTACAGCAGCACCCCGAGCGAGTACACGTCCGAGCGAGCGTCGGTCTCCTGTCCCATCGCCTGCTCGGGAGCGACGTAGTCGGTCGTGCCGAGCACCCGCCCTGTCGCCGTCAGCCCCTTGGCCTCGAGCGACCGCGCGATGCCGAAGTCGGTGACCTTGGCGCGCCCCTCCGGATCGATGAGGACGTTCTGGGGCTTGACGTCGCGGTGGACCAGGTTGCGCGCGTGGGCGGCAACGAGGCCGCGGCCGACCTCGATCGCGTACGCGGCCGACTCGTCCAGGGGCAGGCCGCCGGTCCGCTCGATCCGCTGCTTCAGCGTCTCGCCGTCGATGTACTCGAAGATGATGTACGGGTGCCCGGCGTCCTGGCCGGCGTCGATCACCGCGACCACGTTGGGGTGCGAGAGCTTGGCCACCGACCGCGCCTCGCGGCGGAAGCGCTCGATCTGATCGGGCTGGTCAGATATCTCGGCGTGCAGGACCTTGACGGCGACCGGCCGCTCGAGTGTCTCGTCGTTCGCCAGGTAGACGGTCGACATCCCGCCGCTGCCCAACTTGGAGTCGAGTCGGTAGCGGCCCGAGAGAACGGTCCCGATCATGAATCAATTTCCGGCCGAGTCCTCCGCTCCGCTCGCTCGCGAAGAATCAGACTCTGACGCTCGCTCCCTCTCGCGTCCGGTTCGGCCGGGTGTTCGCCAGCTCGGCGGTGCATCTCCACGCTATTTTCGACGTTTGCGCTCAGCGTTCGCGCAGTCGCGTTCCCACCCGCACGTCCGCCACCAAATCCGCTAGTCCCCGATGTCCGTAGAAGTCCGCTACTACACCGATCCGGCCTGTCCGTGGTCGTGGGCGAACGAGCCCGAGGTCCGGCGCCTGATGTGGGAGTTCGGAGACGAGCTTCGGTTCACGTGGGTGATGGGCGGGCTCGCGCGCCAGTACGGGCCCGAGTATCGCGACACCCACGCCGGGGTCGAGGCGGGCGCCGACCTCGTCGCGAGGCAGATGTCGGTGTGGCTCGACGCGACCGCCGACAGCGGGATGCCGATCGACCCGCGGCTGTGGTCCGAGGGCGCGATCGCGTCTACCTACCCCGCGTGCCAGGCGGTCAAGGCCGCCGCCGAGCAGGGTCCCGACGCCGCCTACGCCTACCTTCGCCGCCTGCGCGAGGGGCTGATGATCGAGCGCCGCAAGCTCGACCACCTTGAGGCGCTCGCCGCCGAGGCCGGACCGGCGGGACTGGACGTGGAGCGGTTTCGCATCGACCTGACGTCGAACGCGATCACCGAGGCGTTCGCCGAGGATCTCGACGAGGTGCGCGCGATCCCCGACGACGCGCGCGACGCCGGCGCGGTCTCGGAGACGGAGGGGCGGGCGCGGGTCGTGTTCCCCTCGACGCTGTTCGTCGGCGAGGGCGACGCCCGCAGGGCGGTGTGGGGGCGGGGTGCGTACGACGCTTACCGGGACGCCGCGGCCGCGGTCGGCGCCCGGCCGGCCGTCGAGCGGCCGCCCGAGCCGCACGAGGCGGTTGAGCGATTCGGGCGCGTCGCCACCCGCGAGGTGGAGGTCCTCACGGGGCGGCCTCGCCCGCTCGTCGAGGCGGAGCTGTGGGCGCTCGCCCGGGAGTGGCGTCTGAGGCCGATCCCGGTCCTCAACGGGACGCTCTGGGAGCCCGCGTGACCGACCATGATCTAATGCGCCGGTGCCGCTGACGCGCGACATCCCCGGGGCGGAGACGTTCGAGCTCGACCATCTGCTGCTCGACGTCAACGGCACGCTCGCCAACCGCGCGCGGCTGATCGACGGCGTCGCAGACAGGATCGCGCGCGCCCGCCAGCAGGTCGAGGTCCACCTGCTGTCGGCGGACACGCTCGGGAACCTCGACGAGATTGCGACGCGGCTGGGGGTCGACGCGCAGTGGGTGAGGACCGGGGCGGAGAAGCGCGAGTACGCGAAGCGGCTAGGCGCCGACCGCTGCGCGGCGATCGGAAACGGCCTCAACGACGTGCCGATGCTGGAGACGGTCAGGTTTGGGATCGCCGTGATCGGCCCCGAGGGCGCGGGCGGGCGCACGCTGGTCGCGGCGGACGCCGTGTGCGCCTCGATTCTCGACGCGTTCGATCTCCTGCTCGAGGCCGACACGACCTCGTCGACGCTGCGCCCGTAGGGCGAGCCCTCAGCGCTCGGCGGCCGCGTCGAGCCCTGGCTCGAGCCGCCGGATCGCCTCGACCAGCTCCTGGGGGGCCTTGTCCGGCGAGCCGGAGTCGAACGGCGGCTCGGGGTCGTACTCGATCCCGAGCTGGATCGCCTTCGCGACGTCGGCGCCGGTCAGCTTCGCGGCCAGGTGAAGCGCCATGTCGATCCCGGAGGAGACGCCGGCAGCCGTGATCACCTTGCCGTCCTCCACCACCCGCTCCGCGACCGGCTGGGCGCCGAACCGCTCGAGGTGCTCGAGGTAGGCCCAATGGGTCGTAGCGCGCAGGCCGTCGAGGATCCCAGCCGCCCCGAGGACGAGCGCGCCCGTGCAGACCGAGGTCGTGAAACGTGTCTCGTCATGAATCGAGCGCAGCCAGCCCAGCACCGGCTCGTCGCCGAGCAGCGCTCGGTTTCCCTCCCCGCCGGGCACCAGCACCACGTCCGGTGACGCGACCTCGGCAATCGACTTCTGCGCCTCGAGCCCGAGTCGGCCGGTATCGGTCGTCTTCGTCCCCGGCTTCGCGGCAACGAAGTCGAGCTCGACCCCCGGCAGCCGAGAGAGCACCTCGTAGGGGCCGACCGCGTCGAGCGCGGTCAGCCGGTCGAAGATCAGGATCGCGATCTGCATGAAGCCCCGCGAGGCTAGATGATCAGCGCGCCCGCCCGCTCCGTCGCGGTCCCAATCCGTTGCGCGCCGGGGTAGTGGCGGCGAAGCAGCTCCAGCGCGGCGTCCTCGTCCTCGGCTCGGATTACGCAGCAGAAGCCGCAGCCCATGTTGAAGACCTCGCGCATCTCGTCGTCGGGGACGGCCGCGAGCTCCTGTATCAGGCCGAACACGGGCTGCGGCGGAAGCGGAGAGTCGATCTCGTAGCCGATGTCGGCGTTCAGGCGCAGAAGGTTCCCAAGCCCTCCGGAGGTGATGTGCGCGAGCCCGCGCGCCTCCAGCGCCGAGCCCAGCAGGTCGATCACGGCCGCGACGTAGATCTCGGTCGGCTCCAGCAACACCTCGCCGAGCGGACGGCCGAGCCGCTCGTCGTCCATCGCGATCCCCTCCAGCGCCCGGCGGGCGAGGGCATAGCCGTTGGAGTGCAGCCCCGAGGACGGGAGCCCGATCACCGGATCGCCCGACTCGATCGCGGAGCCGTCGACGATCTCGTCGAGCGCGACGAGCCCGACGCACGCACCGACGAGGTCGAGGCCGTGGACGATTTCGCCGAGCTGTGCGAGCTCGCCGCCCGGGATCTCGATCCGAGCCCGCTCGGCTCCGGCCCGCAGGCCGACGCCGAGCTCGCGCATCACCTCGGGGTCGGCCTGCGGCACGGCGATGTAGTCCAGCATCGCGATCGGCTCCGCCCCGACGCAGATCAAATCGTTGACGTTCATCGCCACGCAGTCGATCCCCACGGTGTCCCAGCGTCCGAGCTGCTCCGCGACGAGCAGCTTCGTGCCCACGCCGTCCGTCGACAGCGCGAGGCCCGTGCGCTCGTCGAGGCGCACGACGCTCGCGTAGTGGCCTGCTCCCACGAGCAGGCGTGACGGGCGCCCGGGGTCGATGCGCCGCAGCGACTCGAGCAGCGCGGCGACGGCGGCGTCCGCGCTCCGCTGGCTCACCCCGGCCCGCGCGTATGCGTCCCCGCCGCTCACCGCGCCCGGTCCCGGCCGGTCTCGACGCCAGGTCGGCCGTCGCCCGACGGCGCTGCGCCGTCGATCGCCGCCACCCGGGGAAGCGTCGCGGAGCGGCGCCGCGCGCGCCACAGCCGGTGCAGCACGACCCCGGCCACGGCGGCGCGGTACGCGGCGTACGGCCACAGCGCGCGGTTCCTCTCCACCACCCGGATCAGGCGCTGGGAGGCGAGCGTCGAGGCGAACGACGCGCCGACGCCGAGCGCCATCGCGCGCTTCATCCCGCGGTCGATGCCGCGCCGCCGCAGCCGCGTTCCCTTCAGCACCGCCGCGGCGACGATCACCGGCAGCGCGACCGTGCGGGACAGCAGGTTCGCGCGCTGGCGCGTGAACCCGCGCCACCGCGCCATCGCCAGCGTGGCGCCGTTCCTCGACACGCCGGGGACGAGAGCGGCGGCCTGCGCCAGACCAAGGGCGAGGCCGTCCGTCGCCGTGGCCTCGCGCCGCTCGGGTCGTTGCGGGCGCCGGTCGGCGATGACCATCGCCGCCGCGCCGAGCACCAGCCCGGTGGCGGTGGCCGCGGGCCCGCCGAGGCGGCGCTCGATCGGGCGCTCGAGCGCGAGCCCGGCGATCGCGGCGGGCGCGAACGACAGCGTCAGCACGGCGGCCCGGCGGGAGTCGAAGGCGCGCAGCTCCGATGCGATCAGGCGCCGCTGGCCGACGACGAGCGCCGCCGCTGCGCCGGCGTGCAGCGCGACCTCGAAGCTCTTGCGGAGCTCGGGGTCGAGCCGCTCCCAGCGCCACCCCGCGAGCCACGGCACGAGGATGAGGTGGGCGGAGCTCGACACCGGGAGAAGCTCGGCCGGCCCCTGGACGAGGCCCAGCGCCGCGGATCTGGCCGGCGTCACGCCCGGGGGCGGGCCGGCGCCGTTTCCGGCCCCTACATCAAGGACTTCGCGCTCGGCCACCGATCATGCTCCCGTGCGGAGCCTCGCGCTCAGAACAGCCTCGAGAGCGGCAAGGCTCACGACCCGCCGGCCGGCTCGGGCCGTGCGTCGGCGTTCTGTGCCTTGCCCCGGCGCCAGCGGATGAACAGGTACAAGCCCCCGATCACGATCGCCGCGAGGACGACGTAGTCGCCGTAGTGCAGGTAGTCGCGCCACTCTTCCCACCGGTCCCCGACCTCGCGGCCGATGATCCCGAGCATCAGCACCCAGGGGATGCACCCGAGCAGGGTCAGCGCCGTGAAGCGCCAAAAAGGCATCCTCGCCACGCCTGCCGGCAGCGAGATGAACGTGCGGATGATCGGCAGCATGCGGGTGAAGAACACGGTCGCGTCGCCGTAGCGCTGGAACCAACGGTCTGCGGTCGCGAGGTGCTTCGGGTTGACGTGGATGAGCCGGTTCTTCTCCAGCAGCTCCAGCCGCCCGTAGTAGCCGACCGCGTACGCGGCCCACGATCCGACCACGTTGCCGAGCACGCCGGCCGCCACGATTCCGAACAGCGTCATGTTCCCCTCCGAGACGTTGAACCCGGCGAACAGCATGATCGCCTCGCTGGGCACCGGGATGCACGCGCTCTCCAGCGCCATCAGCACGAACACGCC
>DATHVJ010000056.1:0-20123 GCA_035461345.1 Solirubrobacterales bacterium
GCCGCGCGCTGGTGGTCGCGATGCGGCCGCCGGAGTGGATCAAGAACCTGCTCGTGTACGCGGGGCTGCTCTTCTCGCAGCAGTTCGACGATCCCGGGAGGGTGCTCGATGCGACCCTCGTCTTCGTCGCGTTCTGCGCGATCTCGAGCGCGGGCTACCTCGTCAACGATCTCCGGGACGCGCCCTTCGACCGCCGCCACCCCGAGAAGCGCCATCGAGCGATCGCGAGCGGAGAGCTCGCCGAGCCGGTCGCAAGGACATGGGCAGTCGTCCTCGCGATCGCGGCGATCGTCCTCCCGCTCGCGGCGGTATCCGCCGAGGTCGCGGGGCTCGTCGCCCTCTACGGCGCGACCACGATCGCCTACTCGGTGGTCTTCAAGCGGCTGGTGATCCTCGACGTGATGACGATCGCGTCTCTGTTCATCCTCCGGGTCGTCGCCGGAGCCGTGGCCGTCGACGCGGAGGCATCCGAGTGGCTGCTCGTCTGCACCGCGATGCTGGCGCTGTTCCTCGGCTTCACCAAGCGACGCCAGGAGGCAATGGAGGAGATGTCAGGGCCCACCGAATCCTCCGCTGACGCGTCCGGTTCGGCGGGGTCCCCGGTAACCCGGCCGGTCCTCGAGCACTACTCGATCTCCTTCCTCGATCAGATGGTGGCGATGGTCACCGCCGCCGCGATCATCAGCTATGCGGTGTACGCGGTCGACAGCCCCAAGATCGGCAGCGAGATGCTGGCGACCGCCCCGCCGGTGCTGTACGGGATCTTCCGCTACCTGTATCTGATCTACGACCGGCGGGACACACGGTCGACGGCCGCGATTCTGGTCGAGGACCCGGGGATGGTCGTCGCGGCGGTGACGTGGGTCGCGACGGCGCTGCTGATGCTGTACGTGTTCAACTAGGGTTACCGACTGGCCAGTCGGCCAGAGAAGCCGCATGGACCTGACGCTGACATCCGAGGAGCAGGCCTTCCGCGACGAGGTCCGCTCGTGGCTCGAGGCGAACCACCCCGGCCCCGAGCCCGAGGGGGACGACTCGGCCAAGTTCGAGTTCCAGCGCGAGTGGCAGGGCAAGCTCCACGAGGCCGGGTGGGCCGGGATCTCGTGGCCGAAGGAGTACGGCGGTCGCGGCGCGACCCTGGTCGAGCAGGCGATCTTCAGCGAGGAGATGGCGCGGGCGCGAGTCCCGCGGCCCGCGAACGTCCTCGGGCTCGTGATGGGCGGTCCGGTCGTGATCGCGCACGGCGACGAGGACCAGAAGGAGCGCTTCCTCGAGCCGATCCTGTCCGGGGAGGAGATCTGGTGCCAGGGTTTCTCCGAGCCCGAGTCCGGCTCCGACCTCGCGTCGCTGAAGACCAGGGCGGTGGCCGAGAACGGCGGCTGGCGGGTCACGGGGCAGAAGGTGTGGACCACGTTCGCGCACGAGGCGAAGTGGTGCATGCTCCTCGCCCGCACCGACCCCGAGGTCCCCAAGCACAAGGGCCTCACCTACTTCATCCTCGACATGGAGCAGGACGAGGTCGACGTGCGCCCGCTGCGCCAGATCACCGGCGAGGCGGAGTTCAACGAGATCTTCATGGAGAACGCGTACGTCCCCGACGAGAACGTCATCGGCGGGGTCGGCAACGGGTGGATGGTCGGGATCACGACCCTGATGCACGAGCGCGCCGGGCTGGGCGCCGCGTCCGCCGTGGCCCTGCGGCGCGACCTCGACGACCTCGTCGCGCTGATTCAGGAGCGCGGTCTCGCCGGAGACCCGGTGATCCGCGACCGCACAGCTAGGCTCCAGGTCGCCGCCGAGGCGCTGCGGCTCGGCGGCCTGCGGACGCTGACCCAGACGATGCGCACCGGGATCCCCGGCCCCGAGGGGTCGCTGGCCAAGTGGCAGTGGGCGGACGCCAACCAGGCGCTGACCGAGCTCGCGACCGAGGTGCTGGGACCCCAGGGGCTGGAGCGCTCGGAGTGGAGCTACAAGTTCCTACGCTCGCGGGCGAACTCGATCGAGGGTGGGACGACCGAGGTGATGAAGAACATCATCGCCGAGCGCGTCCTCGGCCTGCCGAGGCTGAGATAGGACATGGACTTCGGGTTCAGCGACGAGCAGCAGGAGATCCAGCGCACCGCGCGCGAGTTCCTGACCGCCCGCTTCAAGCGCGAGAAGGTGCGCGAGCTCGCCGAGTCCCGCACCTACGACGACTCCCTGTGGGCCGAGATCTGCGAGCTCGGGTGGCCCGGGATCGCGATCGACGAGGCCCACGGCGGCCAGGGCCTGGGGATGATCGAGTTGGTCATCCTGTGCGAGGAGCTCGGTTACGCGTGCGCCCCGACGCCGTTCCTCTCCAACGCCGCCGCGGGGCTGCTGATCGACGCGGTGGGCGGCGACGCGCACCGCGACGAATGGCTTCCGGGAATCGCGTCGGGGGAGGCGCGCGGAGCCACGGCTTTCACCCCGGACGATCCATCGGTTGTCCCCGACGCGGTCGACGCCGCCGCGATCGTGCTGCCCGAGGGTGACGGAGTGCGGGTCGTGCGCGGGTCGGACGCCGAGATCGAGCCGGTCGACCTGATCGACTCGACGCGGGCGTACGCGCGGGTCAGCGCGGACGGGGGCGACTCGCTGCCCGGCGATCCGGCGGCCGGCGTGAACCGTATCGCGGTCGCCGTCGCCGCCGAGCTCACCGGAGTCGCTCAGCGCGCGATGGAGATGGCGGTGGAGTACGCGAAGGAGCGCGAGCAGTTCGGGCGTCCGATCGGCGCCTACCAGGCGGTCTCGCACCGCTGCGCCCGGATGCTGCTCGACACCGAGGAGGCCCGGTCGCTGACCTACTACGCGGCGTGGGCTGCCGACGCCGAGCCCGAGTCGCTGCCGATGACCGCGGCGATGGCCAAGGCACGGGCCTCGGACGCGGCGTGGGAGGTGACCGCATCGGCGCTCCAGGTCCTGGGAGGCATCGGGTTCACGTGGGAGCACGACCTCCACTTCCTGCTCAAGCGGGCGCGCGTCACCGGCCAGCTGATGGGCGCGTCGGGCCAGTACCGTGAGCGGATCGCGGACCTCGTCGGTCTGGCCGCAGAGCCCGTCGCCGGTTAGTCCGGCAACACCTCGATGTCGGAGGCGAGCTTGGTCTCGCCCCCCAGGCGGTACTCGACGTCGACGACCTCGTGCTTGCGGTAGGTGCCGAACAGGCCGAGCAGCATCGCCAGCCACCGGATCCCGCCGACCTTGCCCTCCTTGACGATCGGCCGCTCGAAGACGATCTTTCGACCGCTGAAGCTGTAGTCCTCGCCCTCCGACTGCCGCACCCCGTTGACGAACACCGCGTAGGGTGGCTCGGCGCCGCTCGGGAGGCGAACCCGGCGCCCGACCTCGACCCCCTCTTCGGTGCGGCCCAGCTCGATCCGGTCCTCGGCCATCAGCTCGTGAGTGCGGCTCGCACCGCGTCGTAGGCGCTCCCGCCGCGCCCGGGATCGAGCTCGCGCTTGAAGATCGCCCCCCGATACGGGACCAGGCGCCCGTCCCCCATCACGTCGATCCCTGCCTCGGGGCGGCGGACATGGCCGGGCCCGGTGAGCTCCAGGCGCGCGGCGACTCTGCGCTCGGGGCCGTAGCTGCGGAACATGTTGACCTCGTCGAGCGGCCCCCCGGCGCGGATCTCCTCCGTCCGCCGCTCCATCTCCGCGATCGCCTCGTCGAGGCTATCCAGGGTCTCTCGCTTGACCCGCGGACCGTGGCGAACCGTCAACCGCCAGCAGCTCACGCCCCGCGACGCGGCCGCTTCGGGCGCCGCGCCGGCGGGCCGACGATCTTCTCTGGGCCCTCGCGGTCGTCGATCGGGAGGTACGCGCGATCGCGCTCGCCGATGTACACCTGGCGCGGACGCGCGATCTTCTGCTCCGGATCGTCGTTGAGCTCCATCCACTGGGCCACCCACCCCGCCGTGCGGGGGATCGCGAAGATCACCGTGAACATGGCGGTCGGGATCCCGAGCGCCTCGTAGATGATCCCGGAGTAGAAGTCGACGTTCGGGTACAGCTTGCGCGAGGTGAAGAACTCGTCGTCGAGCGCGCGCTTCTCGAGCTCCGTGGCGATGTCGATCAAGTGGTTGTCGGCGGTCGCCTCGAGCACCTCGTCGACGTTCTTCTTGATGATCCTCGCCCGCGGGTCGTAGTTCTTGTACACGCGGTGGCCGAACCCCATCAGCCGCTCCTCGCGGTTCTTGACGCCCTCGAGGAAGTCGGGGATGTTGTCGGTGCTCTCGATTCGCCGCAGCATCCGCAGCACGGCCTCGTTGGCGCCGCCGTGCAGCGGTCCGTACAGCGCCGCCACCCCGGCCGCCACAGCCGAGTACGGGTCGACCTGCGAGGAGCCGACCCCGCGGACGGCGTTCGTGGAGCAGTTCTGCTCATGGTCGGCGTGGAGGATGAACAGGACGTCGAGCGCCCGCTCGAGCCGCGGGTCCGGCTCGTACTTCATCTCGGTCTTCTTGAACATCATCGAGAGGAAGTTGCCCGGGTAGCCGAGGTCGTTGTCCGGGTACACGTACGGGAGCCCCATGTTGTGGCGGTACGCGAACGCCGCCAGGGTCGGCATCTTCGCGATCAGCCTGATCGCGGCCATGTAGCGCTCTTCGGGATCGTCGATGTCCTTGGCGTCGGGATAGAACGTCGACAGCGCCCCGACCGACGCCAGCAGCATCCCCATCGGATGGGCGTCGTACCGGAATCCCTCGAGGAACTTCTTGATGTCCTCGTGGACGAAGGTGTGGTGGGTGATGTCGTACACCCAGCGGTCGAGTTGCGCCTTCGTCGGCAGCTCGCCGAAGATCAGCAGATACGCGACCTCGAGGTAGCTCGAGTGCTCGCACAGCTGCTCGATCGAGTAGCCGCGATGCTCGAGCACCCCCGCCTCGCCGTCGATGAACGTGATCGCCGACCGGCACGACGCCGTGTTGGTGAACGCCGGGTCGTACGCCATCAGCCCGAAGTCGTCGTCGGAGACCTTGATCTGTCGCAGGTCCATCGCCTGCACCGTGCCGTCGCTCACCGGCACCTCGTACGTCTCGCCGGTGCGGTTGTCGGTGACCGTCAGGCTGTCACCGGGCCGGCCATCCCCTGCTCCCCGATCCCGCTCCACGGCCTCGACCGGCGGTTTCCCGGTCTGCTCGGTCGCCATCCGACACCTCCTCGGCCTAGCAGTTCCGTGTTCCTTTCCCCACCCCCGACCTGCAGTATCGCAGCTTGGACCCTTCGGCCCGTGCGAATGTGAACGTCCGGTGGCCCTTATCGCCGGGCTTCGGGCAGCTCCGCGGGCTCCTCGAAGTGCGTGAGGCGCTTGAAGTCCTTCAGCCGCGCCTCGACCTCGTCGACGGTCAGGCTCTGCACCCGTTCGGTCCCGAACCCCTCGACGTTGAACGAGGCGAGGACCGAGCCGTACGCCATTGCCCGGCGCAGGTCGGGCTCGGGGGCACCGTCGGTCCCGGCGCCGACCCCGTCGAGATAGCCGAGGAACCCGCCGGCGAAGCTATCCCCGGCGCCCGTCGGATCGCGGACGTCCTCGAGCAGGTAGCCGGGGATCGCGAAGAATCCGCCGGGCGTGAACAGCGCCGCTCCGTACTCACCCCGCTTGGCGACGACGATGCTCGGCCCGATCTCGATCGCCACCCGGGCGGCCCGGGCGAGGTTGGGCTCCTCGGTCAGCATGCGCAGCTCGGCGTCGTTGAGAAGCAGGCAGTCGACCTCGGCGATCGCCTCGACGAGCGCGTCCCGGGTCGTCTCGATCCACAGGTTCATCGAGTCGAGGGCCACGAGCCCGGCGGAGGACTGGGCGCGCACCTGCCGCTGCAGCTCGGGCTGGATGTTGCCGAGGAACAGCAGCTCGGCCTCGCGCGAGGCGGGCGACAGCTTCGGCTCGAAGTCGCCGAATACGTTGAGCTGCGTGTCGTCGGTATGGGCCACGTTGAGGTCGTGCTCGTAGTGGCCGCGCCAGAAGAAGGTCTCCGCGCCCTCGACCCGCTCGATGTCGTCGGTCTGCACCCCGCGCGCCCGCAGGACCTCGAGCTCACCGTCGCCGAAGTCGTCGCCCACGGGCCCGACCACGCGCACCGTGGTGAAGAAGCTGGCGGCGAGCGCGAAGTGCACCGCCGAGCCGCCGAGCATGCGGTCGCGCGCCCCGAAGGGCGTCCGCACGGCGTCGAACGCGATCGAGCCAACGACGGTCAGCGACATGCCTGCGGGATCCTAACCGCGGTGGCGATCGCGGCCGCGACGCCGGGTGCGCGGGTTTGCGCCACACTTCGCGCCCATGCGGGCGATCCAGATCACGGAGTTCGGCGGCCCCGAGGTGCTCCAGCTCACCGACCTGCCCGACCCGGAGCCGGCCGACGGCGAGGTCGTGGTGCGCGTGGCGCGTTCGGGGATCAACTTCGCCGACACTCACCAGCGCCGCGACGACTACCTCGCTCCCGCCCAGCTTCCGCTGATCCCGGGCGGCGAGGTGAGCGGGACGACCCCCGACGGGACGCGGGTGGCGGCGCTGGTCGCGGGCGGGGGGTACGCGGAGCTGATCGCGGTCCCGCAGGCCCACCTGGTTCCGGTGCCGGACGCCGTCAGCGATGACCAGGCGGCGGCGCTGCTGCTCCAGGGGCTGACCGCGTGGACGACGCTCAAGGTCTCGGCCCATCTCGCGCCCGGCGAGAGCGTCGTCGTCCACGCCGCCGCCGGCGGGGTGGGCACGCTCGCCGTCCAGCTCGCGAAGCGGATGGGGGCGGGCCGGGTGATCGGCCTCGCGTCGAGCCCCGAGAAGCGCGAGCTCGCTGAGCGCCTCGGTGCCGACGCGACCGTCGACTCGACCGGCGACGACCTCGACGCGGCGATCGTCGAGGCGAACGAGGGCGACCAGGTCGACGTGGTGCTCGAGATGGCGGGAGGACGCGCGTTCGAGGCCAGCTACGCGGCGCTGGCGCCGTTCGGACGCCTGGTCACCTACGGGATCGCCTCGCGCGAGCCGAACACCGTCCACACGGGAGACCTGATGCGCAGCACGCGCGGAGTGATCGGGTTCTGGCTCGTGCAGATGTTCGCCCACCGGCAGGACCTGATGCGCGAGGGAATCGGCGAGTTGCTCGGGGCGGTGGCCGCGGGCGAGCTCGAAGTCGTGATCGGCGAGGTGTACCCGCTGAGCGACGCGGCGCGCGCCCACGAGGACATGCAGGCGCGGCGCACACAGGGCAAGCTGCTCCTCGACCCGACGAAGTGACGGCGTTCCGCGACCTCGGGCTGTCGCCCGAGATCCAGCTGGCGCTCGACGAGCTCGGCTACGAGGAGCCGACCGCGATTCAGGATCGCGCGATCCCGGAGCTGCTGGCCGGTCACGACGTCATCGGCCAGGCGCAGACCGGGACGGGCAAGACCGCGGCGTTCGGGCTCCCGCTGCTGCAGTACCTCGACCCCGGGAGCGGCGAGGTGCAGGCAATCGTGCTGACGCCGACGCGGGAGCTGTGCATCCAGGTCACGCAGGCGCTGCGCGCGTACGCCGAGCATCTCGACGTCGAGGTGGTGGCGGTGTTCGGAGGCGCCCCGATCCGCTCCCAGCAGGCCCAGCTCCGCAAGGGTGCGCACGTGGTCGTCGCCACCGTGGGACGGATGAAGGACCTGATGTCACGCCAGTCGCTGGTCCTCACCTCGGCCCGCTACGTAGTCCTCGACGAGGCGGACGAGATGCTCGATCTCGGGTTCATCGAGGACGTGGAGCGGATCCTGCGCATGTGCCCGTCCGGCCGCCAGACCGGGCTGTTCTCGGCCACGATGCCGCCGCCGATCGTGCGTCTGGCGGAGCGCTACATGTACAACCCGGTGACCATCCGCGTCACCCCGAAGCAGCTGACCGTCGACGCGATCGAGCAGGCCTATGTGGAAGTGCCCGGGAAGCAGAAGACCGACCGCCTGGTGGAGGTCCTGCGGGCCGAGGAGCCGGAGCAGGCGATCATCTTCTGCCGCACGAAGATCGGCACGGCGCGGCTCGACCGGACGCTGAGGGACCGTGGCCTGAACGTCAAGGCGCTGCACGGGGACATGACCCAGGGAGCGCGCGACGGGGTGATGATCTCGTTCAAGGAGCATCGCCTGCCGCTGCTGGTCGCGACCGACGTCGCCGCGCGCGGGCTCGACATCGAGCACGTCACCCACGTCATCAACTACGACGTCCCCGACACCACCGAGGGGTACGTGCACAGGATCGGGCGCACGGGCCGGGTCGGGCGAACGGGGCGCGCGATCACGTTTGTCACGCCGTCGCAGCGACGCGAGGTGGGGCGGATCGAGCGCGAGGCCAAGGTGTCGATCGGGGCCTGGGAGCCTCCCGAGGAGCGCCTCGAGCACGCACCGCGACCGCGGAGGCGCGCGGAGGCCGACCACGTCGCGCCGGCCGACGGCGCCGTGAAGCTGTTCGTCAATCGCGGCCGGCGCAGCGGGATCGGCGAGGACGACCTGCGCTGGGCCCTCAACGAGGGGGCCGTGATCCCCGACGAGGCGATCGAGGCGATCCGCGTCCTGGAGCGGTTCTCGTTCGTCGAGCTAGACGCCGAGCACGCCGAGCGGGCGGTCGAGCGCCTCGACGGCACCAAGCTCAAGGGTCGTCAGCTGCGTGTGGAGCTGGCGCGCGGCTGAGCGCTACTTGCTGCGCCGCTTGTGGCGGCGCTTGACCACGACCCGCTCGCTCATCTGCACGGGGTGTAGGGCGCAGAAGAGCCGGTACGTGCCACGCTTCGTAAACTTCTCGGTGTAGGTCCGGCCGTCGTCGAGGTTCGGGGAGCCAAAGCCCCGCGGGCCGTTGGCCAGGGTCACGTTGTGCAGCTCCTGGCTGTCGAAGCTCCACGTCACGCTGGCGCCGCGCTTGACCTTGACGTTGGGTCGCGAGAAGAAGCGGTCGCCGACCTCGATCTGCCGGCCCTTCTTCAGCCGCTTCAGCTTGCCCGGTGGCTTCTTGATCGTCACCGCGTTCCCGTTCTCGTCCAGCCCCGAGAGCGGAATCTTGTACGGGATCGGCTTTCCCGTGCGGCCGGGGATGGTCCCTGGCGCGAGTCCGGTGCGGACGTCGTTCGGAAGCGGGCCGCATTTCTCCTTGACCGAGGGGTCGGGCGCGACGTAGATCACCGAGATCCCCATCACCCGGGTGTGGGGGAGCGAGTTGTCGTACAGCGAGTTCAGCTTGATCCGCTCCCCGGCTGCCACCGGAATCCCTTCACGGCTCTGGAACCCGCTCATCGCGATCGGCCCCGGCTCGTGGAGCACGGGCTTGACGTTGTAGAACGGATGGTCGCGATTGCCCCAGGTGGGCAGCGATTCGCCAATCTTTCGATCGTCGCAGTCCGGCTGGGTGAGGGTGAGCTTGCGGGCGCCACCGTGGACGTGGCCGCCGCCGCCGACGATGCGTCCCGCCTTCTGGATCACGACGTCGCTGCTCCGAGTGTGCGTGGAGCCCTTCTGTTTCGTTCCGGGAACGTTGTAAATCGGGTCCGCACGGCAGTTCTCGACGTCGAGCCAGTGGGGGTCGACGCGCTGGAATCCTGCCGCGTCGGCGCCGCTGACGACGCGGTACTTGTACTGGATGTACGCCTGGTCGGTGGTGGCGCGGTGGTTCATGAACATGTACAGCAGGCCCCAGAAGTCGTCCGCGTTCAGCTTGTACCCGTAGCCCGGCGGGAGCGCCATCTTCGCCCGCTCCTCGCCGGCGGCGTAGAAGCGCTCCGAGCTGAGGAGCCCGTTCGGACGCTCGTCGAATCCGAGGATGGTGTCGCAGGTGGCGTCGTGTCGGTCCGTGTTCCCGAACACGATGTGGTGCAGCATCAACCGCTGGATCGGCACCGGGGTGCCGTCCTCCTCGACGACGTCGACATCCATGTTGGTGATGAAGCCGTCGACGTCCGCGTGCGGCGCGGGCAGGACGCTCTGCTTGACCTCGTATCCGCCGACGGTGACGGGCCCTACCCGCTCGGTGAAGGTCTGGACTGCCGCCGACGCGGCCGCCGGCATGACCGTCAATCCGAGGCCGAGCACGGCCACCAGCGCCGCGAGACATCGCCTCGTCGCGCACATCCCAGCGGATGTCGGCCGCCCTTCGTCCACCCCCCGGGAAGCGTACTCAATCGCGCGATGTGCGAGCCCATCGTGCGCTCTCCGGCGTCTCGGGCGCGTTCGGCTACTCGGCGGCGCCCGCCGCGGCGCGCCCCTCACGTAAGAGCCGGCGCCAGTTCGTGATCCGGAACACCGCGGCCAGCGACGCGAACCCGAGCACCAGCGCCCACGCCGCGACCGCGAGCCCCTGGCCGACCGAGAACGACAGCACGGCGGCGGCAGACGGGCCCTTGAGGGTGGCGACGAGCAGCGCCTGCTGCCCGCCGGCTCCCCCCGGGGTGAACGGGAGCGCCTTGGCGACCGACTCGACCGCCATGACGATGAGGACGTTCTGCGCCGATCCGTCGAGGTTGAACGCCTCGAGGAAGAACCAGAACGAGGCGAACCGGCACAGCCATCCGACCATCTGCCACGCCGCGACCTCGCGCAGGTAGCGGCCCGGCGAGGCGAGGATGACGACGCCCTGCTTCAGCTTCTGCCAGAACGCCTCGGCGCGGCGGGACAGGACGATGAAGAGCACGACCGCGCCGATCCACAGCACGGTCACGAAGAACATCAGCAGCTGCGGGTGCTCGGCCCAGAACGCGATGTCGAAGGCCGGCAGCTCGGGGACCTTGGGGAGTGCGGGGAGCAGCCCGAGGGTGAGGGCGTAGAGAAGCACGCAGATCCCGAGCGTGGTGTCGAAAGGCGCCAGGACAACGAACGAGGACGCGACGGCCGGATACGAGGCCCCGGGGATGCTCTTCTTGGCAAGGAAGACCTTGATCGCGTCGCCGGCGCGCGCCGGCATCACCGCGTTGAAGCCCGCGCCGGCGAGGAACGCGGCGGTGATGAACCGCTCGTCGACGCGCTCGCGCGGGTACGCCGCGCGCAGGGCGTTCGCCCACCCGTGGGAGCGGGCGAGCAGCATCCCTGCCCACAGGAACAGCGCGACGGCGAACGGCCCCCACTGGATCGCGGTCAGATTGTCGAAGAAGGCCTCCGCCGCGCGCAGGAAGCTGTCGACGTTCGACCCGAGGTCGGCGGGGGTCATGTCCATAAGCTAGTCGCATGCTTGGGGTGGCCCTGGCGCTCGCGGCGAGCGTCTCGTGGGGGATCTCCGACTTCATCGGCGGGCTCCAGACACGCCGCTTCTCGGCGCTCTCGGTCCTGCTCGTAAGCCAGCCCGTCGGACTCGTGCTCGCGTTCGGCGTCGCGCTCGCGTTCGGAGGCGAGCCGCTGTCGCCGGGCCTGTTCCTTGTCGGGTGCGCGGCGGGCGCCACCGTGGTCGTCGCGCTCGGGGCGTTCTACCGCGCGATGGCGCTCGGGTCGGTGAGCGTGGTGGCGACGGTCGGCGCCCTGGGGGTCGTCGTGCCGGTGGTCGCCGGGATCCTCCTCGGCGAGGCTCCGGCCGGCCTCCAGGCCGTGGGCGCCGCTATCGCGATCCCTTCGGTCGTCCTGGTCGCGCGCGAGCCCGACCCGGAGTGGCGTGAAGCCAGCCGCCACAGCATCGGCCTTGCCGGTCTCGCGGCGCTCGGGTTCGGGACGTTCTTCCTGCTGATCGACCGCGTCGCCGAGCACGACCCGGCATGGACGATCGCCGCCGCTCGCGTCGGGGGCGTGACACTGCTCGGGGCGGCGGCGCTGTACGCGCGACCGACGCTTCCGGACGCCCGCGGGCGCGTGCTCGCGGCGCTGCTCGTGATCGGGTTCTTCGACGTGCTCGCCAACTCGCTGTACGCCGTGGCGACGAACCACGGGATCCTGCCGGTGGTCGCCGTCGCGGGCTCCCTCTACGCGGCCGTCACAGTGCTGCTGGCGCGGTTCGTGCTCGGGGAACGCCTGGCGCCGTCGCAGCGAGCCGGGTTCGTGCTCGCGATCCTCGGCGTCGCGCTGATTGGCCTCGGCAGCTAGGGGCGGACCTCGACGCCGAGCAGCTCCTCGAGCCGCGCGACGGTGGCGGCTGGGTCGCGGTGGAGGATCGCCGTCATCCCGACCTGATCCGCCCCGTGCACGTTCTCGCGCAGGTCGTCGACGAACACGCATCTGTGCGGCGGGACGTCGAGCCGCTCGGCGGCGAGCAGGTAGATCTCCGGTTGAGGCTTGTGAAGGCCCACCTCGCCCGAGATGATCGTGACGTCGAACAGGCCGTCGAGCGCGTCGGGGTCGTAGATGGCCGTTCCCCACGAGTTCGAGATCAGCCCCGTGCGCACGCCGGCCTTCCGGGCCGCGCCCACGGCGCGGATCAGGCGCTCCTCGGGCCGCACGGCGGCGAACATCCGCTCTATCAGCCCCTCGGAGCGCGCGATCCGCAGCCGCGGCGCGAAGCGGCGCTCGAACTCCTCCGGCTCGAGCTCCCCGGTCTCCAGCAGCCGCAGGTCGGCGAGCGCCTCGGGCTCGTGCTTGAACACGTTCCTCACGCTCCCCGGCTCGATTCCCTCGGCGCGGCAGAACTCGGCGAACCCCTCCCACATGTTCGTGGTCAACACGCCGCCGAAGTCGACCAGCAGCCCGCTGTGTCGGTCGTCGGACTCTCCGCGCTCGGGCACGGCGGCAGCATAGGCACCCGCGGCCGTATGCTCCCGGCCGGTGAGCGCGAGGCTTTACAAGGGTGTGGGTGGGCGGGGAAATTGATGCTGGGCCGAACGCGAACATGAATGGCATGACGGAGGCTCCCGAGGGCATCGACCGCGAGGGCGTCGAGGCTTGGTTCGAGGCCAACCTCTCCGACGTTGCCCTCCCGCTGTCGTTCGAGCGCATCTCGGGCGGGCGCTCCAACCTCACCTTCGCGGTCACCGATTCGGCCGGGGGCCGGTGGGCACTCCGGCGCCCGCCGCTCGGCAGGGCGCTGACATCGGCCCACGACATGGGACGCGAGCACAGGGTGATCTCGGCGCTCGGGCCCACCTCGGTTCCCGTCGCTCCCACCCTTGGCCTGTGCGAGGACGAGTCGGTCAACGGGGCGCCGTTCTTCGTCATGGAGTTCGTCGACGGGCCGATCCTTCGCGACCAGCAGGCAGCCCTCGACGCCTTCCACGAGGCCGAGCGGCGGGCGATCGGCGAGCGTGTGGCCGACACGCTCGTCGCGATCCACGCCGTCGACCCGGACGAGGCCGGAATCGGCGATCTCGGGAAGAAGGAGGACTACGTCGCCCGCCAGCTCCACCGCTGGCACGGCCAGTGGGAGAAGTCGAAGACGCACGACGTCCCGCTGATCGACGACGTCCACGCCCGGCTCGCGGCTCGGATCCCCGACCAGGGACCGGCGACGATCGTCCACGGCGACTACCGGCTCGACAACATGATCCTCACCCCGGGAGGCGAGATCGCCGCCGTGGTCGACTGGGAGCTGTGCACCCTCGGCGACCCCCTCGCGGACATCGGGATGCTGATGGTGTATTGGACGGAGCCGGGCGACGAGCTGATTCCGCTTGCCGACATGCCGACCACCGCGCCCGGGTTCCCGAGCCGTCAGGAGGTCAAGGCGCGCTACGCCGAGCGCTCCGGCCGCGACCTGTCCGAGATCGACTTCTACGTCGCGCTCGCATACTGGAAGCTGGCGATCATCCTCCAGGGGATCATCTACAGGGTCTCGGCCGGCCAGTACGGCGAGGCGGAGGACGGCGGCTACGAGAGCGTCGCCCTGGTCGAGCAGCTCGCGCGCGCCGCCGACGAGGCGGAGCGGCGGCTGGGCTAGATGTCATTGGACCAGGGGATCGTGGCAGGTTCGTCACATTGGGGGCCACCCGCTTGACATCCGGTCGTCGATCCTCGCTCCATGACCGACGAACCGAACTCGGATACCACCACATCGGCTACCCCCGGGTGCCTGACGGGTACCGCCGGGTACCCGCGTGGGGAGGGCGGCGGGTCCGGTGTGGATGAGGGCCAAGCCTCAGCGGCGCGGGGACCCCGCCGAGGGGACGAGTATTGGCGCAGCCTCGGCTTCTCCTCGCAGCGCGAGTTCAACGAGGCCTTCGAGCATGACCAGCGCAGGATCGGCGAGAAGTGGCGACGGCGTCGCGTCGCGCCCGCTGTGCCAGCGGCCTCGATGCCGGGGGACGACATCGCCGACATCGCGCGCGTCGGAAGGAGGAAGCCGGTGCGTCAGGTGGGGATCAAGCTCCGCCCCGACGACTACGACGCGCTCGCCCGAGCCGCGCGGCTATATGGCGCTCGACCCACCACGCTGGCCCGCCTGCTCGTGAATCGCGGGGTCCGCGCGGTGCTCGACGTCGAACGGAACGACTAGCCGGCAGCCTTCGCCGGCTCGGGCGCGGCTCCCTCGCCGTCCGCGCCCGCACCCTCGTCCGCCTGCCCGCGCTTCGCCGCCCAGTTGAGCTCGCGGCGGGCGATGACCATCTTATGGACCTCGTCGGGGCCGTCGGCAACCTTGAGCATGCGGCTGAAGCGCCACATCCCGGCCAGCGGTGTGTCGTCGGACATCCCGAGCGCGCCGTGGACCTGGATCGCGCGGTCGAGCACGTCCATGACCACGTTCGCGGCCACGACCTTGATCATCGAGATCTCCTGGCGCGCGGCGCGCTTGCCGGCCGTGTCCATCTTCCACGCCGCGTACAGCGTCAGCAGGCGGGCCTGGTCGACCTCCATCCGCGACAGCGCGATGAAGTCCTGGATGAACTGCTTGTCGGCGAGCTTCTCGCCGAAGGACTCGCGCGAGTTGGCGCGGTCGCACATCATCTCGATCGCCCGCTCGGCTGTCCCGATCGCGCGCATGCAGTGGTGGATGCGCCCCGGGCCGAGCCGGTCCTGGGCGATCACGAACCCGGCGCCGCGCTCCCCGAGCAGGTTCGCCTCCGGCACGCGGCAGTCCTCGTAGCGGACCTCGCAGTGCCCCGGCCCACCGTCGTGGCCCATCACCGGCACCGGCCGCACGAGGTCGAACCCGGGGTTGTCGACCGGCACGAGGATCATGCTCGCCCGCGCGTACGGGTGCGCCTCGGGGTCGGTGACACACATCACGATCGCCACCTCGGCGCCGACCGCGCCCGACGTGAACCACTTGTGCCCGTTGATCACCCACTCGCCGTCCTCGAGCTCGGCGCGGGTGCGAAGTGTGGTCGGGTCCGAGCCGGACACCTCCGGCTCGGTCATCGAGAAGCAGCTCCGGATCTCGCCCTCGAGCAAGGGCTCGAGCCACCGCTCGCGCTGCTCCTCGGTCCCGTGCTCGGCGAGGATCTCCATGTTGCCGGTGTCGGGGGCGGAGCAGTTGAAGGTCATCGGCGCGACCGCGGGGCTGCGCCCCATGACCTCGCACAGGACCCCGTACTCCGCGTTCGAAAGCCCGGCGCCGTAACGCTCGTCGGGCATGAACAGGTTCCACAGCCCCTCCTCCTTGGCCCGCTCGCGGATCTCGACCAGGATCTCGGGGTACGCGACCCCGGGGCGGACCTCGTCGTCGACGGCCTGGAGCGCTTCGGCCTCGACCGGGTACACGTGCTCGTCCATGAACGCCCCGACGCGATCGCGCAGCTCCTCGACGCGCAGGCTGAGCCCGAAGTCCATGCGCGGAGCCTAGATGAGTCGCGCGGTCGCGGCGCGGCCCCTCGGACTACTGCGTCGCCGGCCCGGCGCGGGCGCGGACGCCGCGCGTGGTGATGACCTGGGCGGCGAACAGCGCCCCGACCATCAGCCCGGCGACGATGATCGCCGGGACCACGACCTCGGGCGTGCCCTCCTTGACCACGAGCGTGGTCCCGGAGGCGATCAGCACGACCGCCAGCGCGTTGCGGAGGAACTTCTGCGGTGCCTTCACCGCGAGCATCCCGCCCAGCAGCACTCCCGGCACCGAGCCGATGAGGATGTTGCCGGCGAGCACGAAGTCGACGTTGCCGCCGATCCAGTGCGCGATCCCGGCCGCCCACAGCAGCACCGCGGCGTGGAAGATGTCGGTCCCGACGACGCGCTGGGGGACGAGGCGGAAGATCGCGATCAGCCCGACCGCGATCAGCGTCCCCGATCCCGCCGAGGTGAGGCCGATCACGAACCCGGTCGTCATCCCGAGGACCACCGCCGCGACGATGTGACGGGTGTACAGGTGCATCGCGTAGCGCTCCTGAATCACGTGCGAGAGGAAGACGGATCGCAGCAGGGTGGCGGCGCCGACCACGAGCAAGGCCCCGCCGAGCATCCCCAGCACGAGCTGGTCGAGGTCGTCGCCGTAGCGGCGCTGGAGCAGCTCGATCACGTACACGCCGAGCAGCGCCGAGGGGACGCTCCCGACCGCGAGCCAGAAGGCCAGCGCGCGGTGGACCGTCTTCAGGCGCAGGTGCTGGACCCCGCCCACGGTCTTGGTGATCGCGGCGTAGAAGACGTCGGTGCCGATCGCGGTCACCGGCGAGATCCCGAACACGAGGATCAGCATCGGGGTCATCAGCGACGCGCCGCCCATCCCCGTCATGCCGACCAGCAGGCCGATGCCCAGGCCGAAGAAGATGATCGCGGGATCCATGGGTGGCGACGGAGGGTGGGGAAGAGAGATCTAGGCGACTTTGTTGACTAAGTCACTCAAAAGATGCGGCACAAAATGGTAGCTACCGGTGCACCCATGCGTCCGGGTTCTCAGTCAGCTCCCTGATCTCGGCCGGTAGCTCCCCGGAGGTGAGATCGGCGAGCGTGATGCTCTCGAGCACCGCCCGCAGGTTCGCCCGCACCGCGATCCACACCTCGCGCAGCGGCTCGGCCGGGCCCGGGTAGCTCGTGTCCTCGGGGGCCGAGTCCTGGATGTTGGCGAGCGGGCCCTCGACCGCCCGGATGACGTCGGCAAGCGTGATCTCGTCCGGGGGCCGCGCGAGCCAGTATCCGCCGTGCACGCCGCGCTTCGTCCTGATCAGCCGGGCGTGCTTGAGCTCGAGCAGGATGTGCTCGAGGAACTGCAGCGGGATGTCCTGGGCCTCGGACAGGCGCTCGCCCTTGATCGGCTCGCCGTCCTCGGACGCGGCGAGCTCGAGCGCTGCCCGGACGGCGTAGTCAGCCTTGGCGGTGATCCGCATACACTCTCCGGCTTCCGTGACCCTGATCGACCTTCAAGCTCATTCAACAGTGTCCGACGGTCAGCTGGAGCCCGCCGACGTCGCGCGGGCCGCGGCTGACGCCGGCGTCACGACGATGTCGCTGACCGACCACGACGGGATCGCCGGGGTCGCCGCCGCGACCGCCGTCGCGGAGGAGGCGGGGATCGTCAACGTCCCCGGCGTCGAGATGTCGTGCGTGCACCGCTACTCGGAGGACCTCCACATCTGCGGCTACTGGATCGACCTCGAGCGGATCGCGCCCGCGTGCGAGCGCGCCCAGCAGGAGCGGATCGACCGTGCCAAGGAAATCATCGCGCGGCTCAACCAGCACGGGGTCGACGTCCGCTTCGAGGACGCCGTCGCCCAGGCCGGTGCCGCCGACGCGATCGGTCGCCCGCACATCGCCCGCGCGGCGGGCGCCGGCCCCGATCTCGGCCCGTTCTTCGAGGAGTACCTCGTCCCGGGGGCGAAGGCATTCGTGTCGCGTCGCTGGCCCACTGCGGAGGAGGCCGTGAAGCTGATCCACGACGCGGGCGGGGTCGCGGTGGTCGCGCATCCGTACTGGGACGTCTCCGACCCGGCGCAGGTCCGCGACCTCGTCGAGAGCCTCGTCCGTGACGTGGGGCTCGACGGGATCGAGGCCTTCTACCCGCCGCACACCGCGGAGCAGACCCGGCACCTGCTCGAGCTGTGCGACGAGTTCGACCTCGTCCCGACCGGCTCCTCCGATTTCCACGGGCCGACGCACAAGCAGTTCTCGCGCTTCGGCGCCTATGACACGTACGGGCTCGGCGAACCCCGGGTTCCGACCCGCCCGGGCGCCTAGCCGGCGTCGCCCTTCGGGGTGATGAACCTGTGGTCCTCGAGGTATCTGATGATCCTGGCGGCGGACTCCTCCGGCGACTCGTTCTCGGTGTCGAGCTCCAGCTCCGGGGCCTCCGGCGGCTCGTACGGGTCCGAGACCCCGGTGAACTCCTTGATCTCGCCGGCGCGGGCCTTCGCGTACAGGCCCTTGACGTCGCGCTCCTCGCACACCTCGACCGAGGCCTTCACGTACACCTCGACGAAGCGGCCGTCCATGAGCGCGCGCGCCTCGTCGCGGATCTCGCGGTAGGGCGAGATCGCCGCTGTGATCACAGGCACGTCGTTGCGCGACAACAGGTCGGCCACGAACGCGATCCGGCGGATGTTGGTGTCGCGGTCCTCCTTCGAGAACCCGAGTCCCTTGGAGAGGTTCTCGCGCACGATGTCGCCGTCGAGGACCTCGATCTTCGACTTGCGGTCGTGCAGCTCGCTGACGACCAGATTGCTGATTGTGGTCTTGCCGGCTCCGGAGAGTCCGGTGAACCAGAGGGTGAACCCTCGCCCACCTGCCATGACTAGCTCGGCTCCTTTCTGTACGCGTCGATCAGGATCTCCGCAACCTCTTCCCTTGTGAACTCATGCGGCGGCGTCTCGCCCGCCGCAAGCATCTCGCGCACCTTTGTACCGGACAGGAACAGGTGCGCGTCGTCCGGATGGGGACAGGTCTTGTTCGACGCCATCCCCTCGCAGCTCCGGCACCAGAACGTGTGCTCGAAGAACAGCGGCTCGATGCCCAGCTCGCCGAGGTCGACCTCGTCGAAGATCTGCTGGGCGTCGTAGGTCCCGTAGTAGTCGCCGACCCCCGCGTGGTCGCGGCCGACGATGAAGTGCGTGGCGCCGTAGTTGCGGCGCACGATCGCGTGGAAGATCGCCTCCCGCGGGCCCGCGTACCGCATCGCGGCCGGGTTCACCCCGAGCACCGTGCGGTCCTGGGGGTAGTAGCGCTCCAGGAGGATCTCGTAGCAGCGCATCCGCACCTCGGCGGGGATGTCCCCCTTCTTCGTCTCGCCGATGATCGGGTGCAGGAACAGCCCGTCCGAGATCTCCAGCGCGGCCTTTGTCAGGTACTCGTGGGCGCGGTGTATCGGGTTGCGGGTCTGGAACGCGACCACGCGCTTCCAGCCGCGATCCGCGAACGCCTTGCGCGACTCCTCGGGCGACAGCAGCCGCCTCTGGAACGCGTCGTCGTGCTGCGGGAGCGCGTCGGCCTCGATCGGCCCCGCGAGGCAGCGATTGCCCTCGCCGTAGATCGCCGCCACCCCCGGGTGGGCGTCCTCGGTCGTGCGGTAGACCATCTCCGCCTCGCGCTCGACGTCGCGGTCGAACACCTCCTCGACCGTGAGCCGGCCGAGGGCCTTGCCGTCGTTCGCGGCGAGCTCGACCACGTCTCCCTTCGCGACGTCGAGGTCGGTGGCCAGCACGATTGGGATCGACCAGATGCCGCCGCCGCTCAGCCTCATCGACTCGACCACGGAGCGCCAGTCCTCGGCGCCCATGAAACCGCTCAGCGGAGCGAAGCCGCCGTTCGCCAGCAGCTCGAAGTCCGCTGTCTGGCGGGCGGAAAGGGTCAGGGACAGGGCTTCTTCGGTCTTCGCTTGTGGCATGGCCTCTCGCTCGGGATCGGGTTGCGGCGCCTCAGCTCGGGCGGCACGCGCCGTGCGCGCCGCGCTCGAGGCGCCCTAGTTCAGCCCGCACTCGGTCTTCTCGGCGTTGGCCCAGCGACCGTCGCGCGGTCCCGCGCCGTTCCCGGGCGGGCGCGTGCAATGGGTGCAGCCGATCGATGGATAGCCGGCGTCGTGCAGTGGGTTGTACGGAACATCGTGCTCGTGGATGTGGTTCCAGACTTCCTCGTCACACCAGTCCGCCAGCGGATTCAGCTTCCACAGCCCGAAGCGCTTGTCCCATCCGAACTTCGCCGCTCCGGCCCGGGTGCTTGAGTCCGCGCGACGGACCCCCGACACCCAGCAATCGACACCGGCGAGAGCATCTCGCATCGGTTCGACCTTGCGAATCCCACAACAGGCGTCCGGCTGACGCTCCCACAGCTTATCGCCGTACAGCCGAGCCTGCTGGTCGACGCTGATGTTGTGGAAGCGGTCGAACCCGATCCCGTACC
>DATHVJ010000057.1:0-27494 GCA_035461345.1 Solirubrobacterales bacterium
CACCGGCCAGGATCCCGCCTGGGTGTTTCAGCCGTACACGGCGCTGCTCGGCGCGATCCTGGCGCTGGGGTTGTTCGCGCTCGCGGAGCGGCTGGTTGCCTCGATTCGCCTGAGGGCGGCGGTAGCGTTCGTGGCCGCGCAGCCGGCGCTGCTCGTCGGCTACTCGCTGTGGGGCGGTGTCAAGGAGGTGGCCGCGGCGGCGCTGCTTCCGCTCGTGGCGTGGCTCGCGATCGCGGTCGCGAACCGGCCGGCGGTCAGGGCGCTGGTGCCCCTCAGCGCCGCCGCCGCCGCGGTGGTGGCCGTGCTGAGCGTCGGCGCGGTGGCGTGGCTCGCGCCGCTGCTCGCGCCCGCCGCGGTCGCGCTCGCACGATGGGTCGGTCCCCGCTCAGCGGCGCGCTGGGTGGCCGCGTTCGGGCTCGTCGCGCTGCTGCTGATCGTCCCGGCGCTGGCTCTTGGCGGCGCGGTGGCGCCGTGGGCACGGTCGCTGACCAGCGACGAGACGCTCGGGACCCTTCTCGGACCCCTGTCCCCGCTCCAGATCGCCGGCGTGTGGCCCAGCGGCGACTTCCGGCTCGGCGCCGAGCTTCCGGCCCTGACCGGTGTGCTGATCGCAGTCGTGATCGGCGGCGCGATCGCCGGAGTCGCGCTCGCCCTGCGCGCCCGTGCGTGGTCGCTGCTCGTCTATGTGGCGGGGACGCTCGCGGCGTGCGCGGCGATCGCCGCCGTCGGCTCGCCGTGGGTCGACGGCAAGGCGCTGGCGATCGCCTCCCCGGCCGTTCTGCTCGCGTCGTGCGCCGCTGCCGCGTCCGGGTCCTGGAAACCCGAGCCCACCGGTGACCGCCAAGCTCGCTCGCGAACTTGGCGTTTGCTCGTGCTCGCCGTGATCGCGGGCGGGGTGATGTGGTCGAACGCGCTCGCGTACCGCGAGGTGACCCTCGCGCCGCGTGCCCAGCTCGCGGAGCTCGAGACGATCGGGGAGCGGATCGCCGGCGAGGGGCCGACGCTGATGACCGAGTACCAGCCGTACGGGGTGCGCCACTTCCTCCGCGACGCCGAGCCGGAGGGCTCGTCGGAGCTGCGCCGCCGCCGGATCCCGCTCCGCGACGGCTCGATTCTCAGGGCGGGGCGGTACGCGGACCTCGACGAGCTCGACCCCAGCGCGGTGCTCGCCTACCGCACGCTGGTCTTGCGCCGCTCCCCGGCGGCCAGCCGCCCGCCGGCGCCGTACCGGCCCGTGTTCCGCGGCCACCACTACGAGGTGTGGCAGCGATCGGAGCCGGGGCCCGGCGCGGTGCTCGCGCACCTGGGGCTGGGTAGTGCGGTGGAGCCGACCGCGGTGCCGAGGTGCGAGGCCGTGCGCCGGCTCGCCCGCCGGGCCGGCCCACGAGGCGTGCTCGCGGCGGCCGCGAGGCCGCCGTCCAAGGTCGTGCCGCTGAGCCGCGCCGACCATCCGCCGGACTGGAGCTCGTCCGGCCACGGCCGCAACCGCGTGCTGCCGCGCGGCGGCGGAGAGGTTCGCGCGCGCGTGCGCGTAGATCGTCCGGGCGCGCACACGGTGTGGGTCGGCGGGTCGGTGCGGTCGCGGCTCGAGCTCGTCGTGGACGGCTCACCCGTCGTCCCGGTGCGCCACCGGATCAACAACTCGGGGCAGTACATCCTCCTCGGGGAAGTCGAATTCGACCGCGGCGTCCACGAGCTGGGCCTGCGGCTGGCAGAGCCCGACCTGCACCCAGGGTCGGGCGGACAGCCGCTGGCGCTCGGCCCGCTCACCGTGTCGCGCGCCGAGGCGGCCGGCGCCCGCGTCGAGCGCGTGCCGACCGCCGCCGCCTCGCGCCTGTGCGGCCGCCGCTGGGACTGGATCGAAGCCCTCCCGCGCCGACTGGACAGTTGAGTAGTCCATAGGCACCCGAAGTGACCAGTCGGTGCGTGGAGCGGGGCTGCGGCGGAGGGCGGGGGCCGCGGCGACGGCTATCTTCACTTCGTGCCCGACTTCCGGCTCAATCCCGCCTACACGGCGACCGCCGACCAGCCGCGCGCGATCGACCAGCTGACCGCCGGGGTGGAGGCCGACGAGCGCTTCCTCACCCTGCTCGGGGCGACCGGCACCGGCAAGACGTTCACGATCGCCGGCGCGATCGAGCGAATGCAGCGGCCGTCGCTCGTGATCGCGCACAACAAGACGCTCGCGGCCCAGCTCTGCAACGAGTTCCGCGAGTTCTTCCCCGACAACTCGGTCGAGTACTTCGTCAGCTACTACGACTACTACCAGCCCGAGGCCTACGTCCCGGCGCAGGACCTGTACATCGAAAAGGACTCGTCGATCAACGACGAGATCGACCGCCTCCGCCACGCCGCGACCGCGGCGCTGTTCGCCCGCCGCGACGTGATCATCGTCGCCTCGGTCTCGTGCATCTACGGGATCGGGTCGCCGCAGCTCTACTCGGAGCAGATGCAGCTGTTCAAGGTCGGCGAGTGGATCGACCGCGACGAGGTGTTCCGGAAGCTGATCACGATGCAGTACGGGCGTAACGACACCAACCTCACCCGCGGCAAGTTCCGGGTCAAGGGCGAGCTCCTGGAGGTGTTCCCGGCGTACGCCGAGACCGCCTACCGGGTGTCGCTGTTCGGGGACGAGATCGAGTCGATCCAGCACTTCGACCCGCTGACCGGCGAGGTGCTCGACGACATCGACCACGTCTCGGTGTGGCCGGCGACGCACTACGTGACCAAGGAGGACGACATCGAGCGCGCGGTGCGCGAGATCCGGCACGAGATGAACGAGCGCACGAAGTGGTTCGAGGAGCGCGGTAAGGAGCTCGAGGCGCACCGCCTGCGCCAGCGGACCGAGTACGACCTCGAGATGCTGAAGGAGCTCGGGTTCTGCCCCGGGATCGAGAACTACTCGCGGATCTTCGACGGGCGCGAAGAGGGGAGCCCGCCGCACACCCTGATCGACTACTTCCCCGACGACTTCCTCGTCTTCGTCGACGAGTCACACCAGACGATCCCGCAGCTCGGAGGGATGTACGAGGGCGACCGGTCGCGCAAGCAGACGCTCGTCGACCACGGCTTCCGGCTCCCGTCCGCGATCGACAACCGGCCGCTGAAGTTTGAGGAGTTCCTGTCGCGGATCGGGCAGATGGTCACGATGTCCGCGACCCCAGGCCCGTGGGAGCACGCGGAGTCGGCCCGGATCGTGGAGCAGATCGTCCGCCCTACGGGGATCGTCGACCCGCAGGTCGACGTGCGCGAGACCCGCAACCAGATCGACGACGTGATGAACGAGACCCGGCGCCGCGCCGACGCGGGGGAGCGCGTGCTGGTCACCACGCTGACCAAGAAGATGGCCGAAGACCTGACCGCGTACCTGCTGGAGCACGGCTTCAGGGTGCGCTATCTGCACTCCGAGGTCGACACCCTGGAGCGGATCCAGATCGTCCGCGACTTGCGGCTGGGGGAGTACGACGTCTTGGTCGGGGTGAACCTGCTGCGCGAGGGGCTCGACCTGCCCGAGGTGTCGCTGGTGGTGATCCTCGACGCCGACAAGGAGGGGTTCCTGCGCGGGGAGACCAGCCTGATCCAGACGATCGGCCGCGCCGCGCGCAACGTCAAGGGCACCGTGCTGATGTACGCCGACCGCGAGACCGAGGCGATGCGATCCGCGATCCGCGAGACGGATCGCCGCCGCGAGATCCAGCTCGCGTACAACCGCGAGCACGGGATCACGCCGGAGACGGTCCAGAAGGGGATCTCCGACATCACCGACTTCCTGGCTATGGAGTCCCGGGCTGGCCCCGCCCGTCGCAAGCGCGCCCGCCGCGACGGGCACGAGATCCACACCCCGGCCGACCTCGAGAAGGTGATCGTCGAGCTCGAGGAGGAGATGCTGGTCGCCGCCGACGAGCTCCGCTTCGAGGAGGCGGCGCGAATTCGCGACGAGCTCAAGGAGCTGCGCCGCGATCTCGACGCGATGCGGGCTTGACCGCCCGGAGCGACGGATCCCGGGTCTCGACGCGGGCCGGTAGGCTGAGCGCGTGGAGAGGGGTGGAGGGTCGGGAAGGCTCGAGATCGCGGTCTCGCATGCGAACGGGGCCCGGGTCGTGCGACTGAAGGGCGAGTTCGACCTCGCGGGGGTGCCGGCATTCGAACGCGAGGTCGGTCGCGATCCGGGGCGGCACGAGAAGACGCTTGTCCTGGACATGCGGGAGCTCACGTTCTTGGACTCATCCGGGCTGCAGGCGGTGTTGATGGCCGATCGTGCCGTGCAGGCGGACGCGCGGCGGTGCGTGATCGTCCGCGGGCCCGAGCGCGTCAACCGGGTGCTGGAGCTGACCGGGGTCGAAGACCGCCTCGAGCTCGTCGACGCCTTCCCGCCTCCCGAGCAGACGGCGTAGCGCGCTACCCCTTCCGCTCGCCGGGGCCGAGGTCCCGCTCGAGCCACACGGTGGTGCGTGTCCCTTCCCGCCTCACTCCCCAGCGGTCTGCCAGACGGTCGGCGATCACCAGGCCCCAGCCGCCCGTCCCGTCGCCGGCGGGACGCGGCATCCCAGGCTCGAAGCCGGGCCCGGCGTCGCTGACCTCGACCCGCAGCACCCCGTCGTTGACCGCCCCGCGGACCTGGATCGCCTCTCCCTCGGCGAGCCTGCCGTGGCGGACGCTGTTCGTGACGAGCTCGGTCAGCACGAGCTCGATGTCGGCGTACACGTCGTCGTCGAGCTTCGGGCGCAGCGCCGTGAGCGCCTCGCGGGCGCGCGCGGCGCTGCGCGGCGCGGGCTCGAGATCGGCCTCGATCGTGCCGCCCGCGGTCGCGACACCCGGCTCGCCGGGTGCCGGCGCCAGCCCTTCCGGGAAGGGGCGCCGTAGGACGAGCAGCGCGATGTCGTCGTCGGCCTCGGCGTTGGGGCCGACCGTCGCGGCCTGCAAGCGGTCGGCGATCTCGCGCGCCGGCGCGCCGGCGGAGGCGCCGAGCGCCATCCGTAGCCGGCCGGTCGCCTCGTCGTTGAGATCGCGGCGCTCGCTGAGCCCGTCCGTGAACAGCACCAGCGCGTCTCCCGGCGCGAGCGCGACCCGGGAGTCGGCGAGCCGGGGATCCGCGTACACACCCAGAAGCGTGCCCGGCTCCCCGACCTCCGTCACCTCGCCGTCCGCACGGACCAGCAGCGGGAGGGGGTGTCCTCCGACGCTCACCGTGATCACGTCGGCATCGTCCTCGACCGCGATTCGCGCGGCGGCAACGGTCATGAAGCGGTAGTCGGAGCGCTGGTCGAGAATCGCCCGGTTCAGCGTGCGAAGCGCGTCGCTTGGCGCCACCGGATCACAGCCGACGGCGCGGAGCGTGTAGCGCGCCAGCGCGGTCAGGGAGGCCGCCTCGGGGCCCTTCCCGCAAACGTCGCCGATCACCGCCATCCATCCGTTCGGCGCCGACTCGAAGACGTCGTAGAAGTCGCCTCCGACCTCCTGCTCCCGCATCCCGGCGCGGTACCAGGCGGCGGTCTCGATTCGCGGGATGTCGGGGAGTGCGGCCGGCAGCAGCTCGGCCTGCAATGCGCTCGCCAAGCCGCGAGCCCTCTGCTCCGCTTGCCTTCGCTGGCTCGTGACCGCGGCGAGGATCAGGGCGCTGAGGCCGACCACCGCCGAGAAGGTCTGGGCGAGCAGCAGGCTGTCGTCCTCCGAGGAGACCACGAACTGACTCTCGTCGCTCGAGGTGAACGTGACCGCGAGCGTCGCGACGATCAGACCCACGATCGCGGCGCCTGGCTGAAGGAATCGCAGCGCGCCCCAGATGTAGAACGGGAAGGTGAGGTACGCGAGCGGCGCCGAGTTGGCGAAGACGGCGACACCGACGGCGATCAGTGCCGCCACCATGAGCACCGCCTCCGCCGGACGTCCGGGGAGGTGGCGGTAGGGCCAATGGGTGATGGCCACGAGCAGGGCGGGCGCGACGAGCAGAGCGCCGCCCGTGTCGCCGAGCCACCACAACCGCCACGTCGACAGCGCGTCCGACGACAGCGAGTCGCCGAGGCTCAGGCTGGCGACGCCGATCGTCGCGCTGACCGTCGTGCTGACGACGCCCGCGAGCACCGCGAGACCGAAGACGTCCCGCAGCCTGTCGAGCGACGGGCGGACCCGCGCCCATGCGAGAAGCGACGCCCCGACGACCGCCTCGAGCGTGTTGCCGACCGCGATCCCGGCGGCCGTGTACAGCGGAACATCGGTGGTCGCGTTCGCGGCGAAGGCGCCGGCTGCGATTGCGGGCCACAGCCTCCGGCCGCCGAGCACGAGCGCCGCGAGGGCGATCCCAGTCGGCGGCCAGATCGCGGTGACGCTGGGGGTGGCGGACGCGAGCTCGAGGCCGAGCTTGGCGGCGGCGAAGTAGACCACCGACACCGCCGCCATCCGGGCGGCGAGCAGGAGCTGCGGCCTCCATGTCCGGCCCCGCGTCAAGCCACGGTGAATCTACCGCCGTGCCGGATCCCTCGCGTCGGGATGCGCACCGCCGCGGCCACGCCGCATCGCGGCTACGCTATTCGCGCGATGTCGGGTGAGGAGGCCAGATCGCTCGCCGAGCAGGCGGCGGCCAGCGTCAAGGAGGCGATCGAGTCCGCGAGCAGGCGGGCGGAGGAGATCGTCGCCGCCGCCGGGCGGGAGGCCGAGCAGATACGGGTGCGGGCCGAGGCCGACGCGCGCGAGCGGATCGAGCGCGCCCAGGAGGCCGTCGACCGCCTGCTGGCGCAGGCGGACGAGCTCCGCGCGGCGGTCAGCGCGCTGGGGGACGCGGCGGGACCCGCCCAGAAGGCGGAGACACCCGAGCCTGAGGTCGACCCCACCCCCGCCACGGTCCCGGAGCCGGAGCCCGCTCGCGAGCCCGAGCCGACGCCGCCTCCGACCCCCGAGCCGACGCCGCCTCCGACCCCCGAGCCGCAGCCGCCTGTGGAGCCCGAGCCGCAGCCACCGCAGGTCCCCGAGCCGAGCCCGCCGAGCGGGAGCCCGTCCACGGAGCAGCTGATCGAGCAGCTCAAGCGGGGCCAGGCGCAGCCCGACGAGGCGGGGGCCCGCCTCGTGGCGATGAACCTCGCGCTCGACGGGAAGCCACGCGAGGAGGTTGCGCGCCGGCTGGCCAAGGACTACGCGCTCGAGGACGCGTCGGGGATCCTCGACGACGTGTACTCGCGCGTAGGCAAGTAGTCCCGAACCGATCAGCCGTCCGGGCGCCTGAACGTGCCCGGCCCACCGCCGGACCGGGCGCCCGCCGCGTACTCCGCCATGTCCTGGGACCAGAACTCGACGACGTTGTCGTCCGGATCCGTGACGTACAGCGCGCGGCCGGGTCCGAGCTGCACCGGTCCCTCGACGTCGACTTCGCGCCCGCGCAGCCGGTCGAGAAGCCGGTCGATCTCCCAGTCGGAGACATGGAGCGCGAAGTGGACGTGGGCCCCGCCACGTCCTCCTGCCAGACCGACCTGCGGGGTCCACAGGCCGAGCCGGGCGGAGTCGCCGATCAGGTACCAGTAGCGGCCTTCGCGCCCCTCGCCGTACAGGGTCTCCTCGAATCCGAGCACGTCGCGGTAGAACTCCCGCGCCCGATCGAGGTCGGCGACCTCGAGCACGAGCTCCGAGATCCCGCTCACCGGCGGCGGCCCGCTCATCCAAGCCTCCGGTTCGCGGCTGCTCGCAGCGCCAGCTCCGGATCGGCGTCAAGCGAGCGCGCCGCGTCGACGATCGCGAGCAGGGTCTCGCCGAGGGCGCGCTCGACCGCCGCGCGCTCCTCGGAGTCGGCGCGGGGACCCGCGGTCGAGCCCCGCCGAGCGGCCTCCGCGAGAGCCTCGAGCGACTCGCCGGCACGCTCCACCGCGCTGCCCGGCCGCTCCTCGGCGGGCGCCAGAGCCTTGCGGGCGTACACCAGCGACGGCAGCGTCTCGGGTATGGACCGGATGGGCTCCTTGTCACCGCGGTCCTCGACTTCGCGCTTGATGCGCTCCCAGTTGCCTCGGACGTCCTCCGCCGTGTGAGCCGGGCGATCTTCGAGCACCCTCGCCGCGGCCTCGGTGGCGTGCTCGCCGAACACGTGAGGGTGGCGGCGCACCAGCTTCGCGATCAGGCCGTCTGCCACCGCCTCGAGGTCGCCGGCGCCGCGCTCCTCGAGCAGCAGTGACAGGAAGTAGACCTGGAACAGGACGTCTCCGAGCTCGTCGCGCATCCGCTCGTCGTCGCCGCCTGCCGCTGCGTCGGCGAGCTCGTAGGCCTCCTCGACGGTATGGGGCACGATCGAGCGCTCGTCCTGCTCCCGATCCCACGGGCACTCCCGGCGCAGGAGCCGGGTGATCCGATCCAGGCGCGAGAGCGTCGCCGAGAGGCGATCTTCGCGGGAGGTGGTCGTGGGCTCGTTGGCCATCGCGGCGAGGGTAGCTCGTGGCTCGTTGCTCGTAGCTCGAGCAACCAGCAACGAGCAACCAGAGTGCAGCGGAACCCACTCGTACACTTGTTCTCATCGCGGCTTCGTCGGAAATCGTCGTCTCAGGCGCCCGTGCCCACAACCTCAAGGGCGTCGATCTGAAGCTGCCGCGCGACGCGCTTGTCGTAGTCACCGGCCTCTCGGGATCGGGAAAGTCGAGCCTCGCGTTCGACACGATCTACGCCGAGGGCCAGCGCCGGTACGTCGAGTCCCTGTCCGCCTACGCGCGGCAGTTCCTCGGCCAGATGGAGAAGCCCGATGTCGACTCGATCGAGGGGCTGTCGCCGGCGATCTCGATCGACCAGAAGACCACCTCGCGCAACCCTCGCTCGACCGTCGGGACCGTGACGGAGATCTACGACTACCTGCGGCTGTTGTGGGCACGGATCGGGAAACCGCATTGCCACGTCTGCGGCGCCTCGATCACGGGCCAGTCGGTCGAGCAGATCGTTGACAACCTGATGACGCTCGACGAAGGGACGCGGTTCATGGTCATGGCGCCCGTCGTCCGCGGTCGCAAAGGCGAGTACGGGAAGCTCCTCGACGAGGTACGCGCCCAGGGATACGCGCGGGCGATGGTCGACGGCGAGCTGCGGCGCCTCGACGAGCAGATCGAGCTCGACAAGAAGTACAAACACGACATCTCGGTCGTCATCGACCGGCTGGTGATGAAGGACGACCTCCGCAAGCGACTCGCGGACTCGGTCGAGGCGGCCACGGCGATGGCCGACGGGCTGGTGGAGGTCGAGCCCGTCGACAGCCAGGACGGAAGGCTCGTGTTCTCCGAGCAGTTCGCGTGCCTGAAGTGCGGCACCTCGATCCCCGAGCTCGAGCCCCGGATCTTCTCCTTCAACTCCCCCCACGGTGCGTGCGAGCGGTGCCACGGGCTCGGGTTCCAGCGCGTGATCGATCCCGAGCTGATCGTCCCGGACCCGACGCTGTCGATCGCCGACGGAGCGCTGGCGCCGTTCAGCCGCTCCGCCTCCCGCTACCACCGGCGTCTGTTCGAGGCGGTCGCGGAAAGTCGCGGGATCGACCTCGACACCCCGTGGCAGGACCTGCCGAAGAAGGACCGCGACGTGATCCTCAACGGGACGGGGGACAAGCGCCACGAGGTCAGCTACCGCAACCGCTACGGTCGCCGCCGCCACTACACCGTTCGGTTCGGCGGCATCCTCGGCGAGCTCGAGCGCCGCTACCGCAACACCGACTCGGACAAGACCCGCGAGCGGATCGAGGAGGCGATGTCGCTGCGCCCGTGCCCCGACTGCGACGGCGCGCGGCTCCGTCCCGAGAGCCTCGCGGTGACGGTCGGCGGGCTGTCGATCTACGAGTACACCTGCCTGTCGGCGCATGCGGCGCTCGACTGGATCGAGGCGCTCGAGCTGACCGAGACCGAGCGCGCGATTGCGCGACTCATCGTGCGCGAGATAGCGGAGCGGCTGAGGTTCCTCGACGCCGTGGGGATCGGCTACCTGTCGCTGGAGCGTGCCGCCTCGACGCTGTCCGGCGGCGAGGCGCAGCGGATCCGGCTCGCGACCCAGATCGGGTCGAGCCTCGTCGGCGTCCTGTACATCCTCGACGAGCCCTCGATCGGGCTTCACCAGCGCGACAACCGCAAGCTGATCTCGACCCTGGAGCGACTCCGCGACCTCGGCAACACCGTGATCGTGGTCGAGCACGACGAGGGGACGATACGGTCCGCCGATCACGTCGTCGACCTCGGCCCGGGCGCCGGTGAGCACGGCGGAGAGGTCGTGGCCGAGGGCACGCCCGCCCAGGTGGCGCGGACCACCGGGTCGCTCACGGGGCGCTACCTGAGCGGGAAGCTCGAGATCCCGCTCCCGGAGCGGCGGCGGCCGCCGCGCGGCGAGCTGGTGGTGAAGCGGGCGGCGCAGCACAACCTAAAGCAGATCGACGTCGCGATTCCCCTGCGGACGCTGTGCTGCGTGACCGGCGTCTCGGGCTCGGGGAAGTCGACGCTCGTCAACGAGATCCTCTACCCGGCGGTCGCGAACCGCCTCCACCGGGCGCGCCTGCGGCCCGGGGCGCACAAGGGGCTCGAGGGCCTGAAGCAGATCGACAAGATCATCAGCATCGACCAGTCGCCGATCGGGCGCACGCCGCGCTCGAACCCGGCGACGTACACGGGGGTCTTCGACCACATCCGCAAGCTGTACTCGCAGACGCGCGAGGCGCGGGCGCGCGGCTACGCGCCGGGCCGGTTTAGCTTCAACGTCAAAGGCGGGCGGTGCGAGGTGTGCCGCGGCGACGGCCAGATCAAGATCGAGATGCACTTCCTGCCCGACGTCTACGTCCCGTGCGAGCAGTGCCACGGGCGCCGCTACAACCGCGAGACGCTCGAGATCCGGTTCAAGGGCAAGACGATCGCCGACGTGCTCGAGATGTCGGTCGAGGAGGCGGTCGAGTTCTTCGCCCACATCCCGAAGATCGCCCGCCGCCTGCGTACCCTGCACGACGTCGGGCTGGACTACATCCGCCTCGGCCAGCCGGCGACGACGCTGTCCGGGGGAGAGGCGCAGAGGATCAAGCTCGCCACCGAGCTGTCGAAGGTGGCGACCGGCGACACGCTGTACATCCTCGACGAGCCGACGACCGGCCTCCACTTCGCCGACGTCCAGCGGCTGCTCGACGTGCTGGGCCGACTGGTCGACGCCGGCAACACCGTCGTGGTGATCGAGCACAACCTCGACGTGATCAAGTCGGCCGACCAGCTCATCGACCTCGGCCCCGAGGGCGGGGAGGCCGGCGGAGAGGTCGTGGCGACCGGCACCCCCGAGAAGGTGGCGGGGGTAGCCGACTCCTACACGGGCCAGTTCCTGCGCGACCTGCTCGCGCCTGCGCCGAAGCCGAAGCGGACCGGCGGCCGCAGCCGCGAGCCCGTCGCGGCGACGGCGTAGTCGGTCAGGACCCGGTGTCCGAGTCGCCCGGCTTGGCGCCGGGTGGCGCGTAGCGGTGATGGAGCCCGAGCGAGTTGCCGTCGGGATCCTCGAAGAAGGTCTGGAAGCAGACGCCGCTGTCGATGACGTCGCCCTTGAACGAAACGCCGCGCGACTCGAGCTCGGCACGGGTCGCCTGGACGTCGTCGACCTGCAACGCGATCGGGTGGGTGTGAGGCTGGAACTCGAGCCCGAACGCATCCGACTGCATCACCGCGATCGTCAGGCTCCCCGTCTCGAACTCCCCCGCGGGCATGTTGCCCCAGCGCTCGCCGAACGGCAGCCCGAGGACCTCGCCGTAGAACTTCGCGGCCTGCTCGTAGTCACGGGTGGGCACGGCGACGAAGTCGACTCCGGTCACGGCTGTCGTCTCGGCGGCCATCGGGATGGCGACGTTACCGTCTGGGAAGCTTGGGCGCGTGACCGACCCGAGCGGGTGGCGGCTGTGGTGGATGAAGCGGCGCTGGTACGAGCGCAACCGCCGCCCCCTGCGGCGATGGCGGATCAACCGCCACATGGCGCGGGCGGGCGCGTTCATCCGCTACCCGATCGACGGCGAGGTGCTCGAGGCGCTCGACGAGGGGAGGCTGACGGTGGGGGAGGGCACCCTGCTCGAGCCGGGATGCTGGCTGACGCTGTCGGCCAGGGCCCGGATCGAGATCGGCGAGGGGTGCTTCCTGAACAAGAACACGATGCTGGCTGCCATGGACCGGATCGAGATCGGCGACCACGTGATGTTCGCCAACAACTGCTTCGTCGGGGACGCGGACCATCGCTTCGACGATCCCAACACCCCGATCACGTGGCAGGGATTCACCTCCCAGGGCCCCGTCCGGATCGGATCCAACTGCTGGTTCGGGGTTGGATGCGTGGTGACCAGCGGCGTCGAGATCGGCGAGCGATGCGTGATCGGCGCCAACTCCGTTGTCACCGAGGACCTCCCCCCGCGGGTGATCGCGGCGGGAGCGCCGGCGCGGGTGATCAGGGAGATCGAGTTCCGAGGCTCGTCGGACGCCGGCTAGGGCTCGATCCGGGTCAGCGTCCCGTCGCCGCCGTTCGCGACCCACACGGCCTCGGCGTCCACGCTGACGCTGGCCGGCTCGTCGCCGACCTTCAATGGTGCGCCGCGGGGCTCCAGCGACTCGGGATCGAGCTGGGTCACGGTGCGACGGCTCGACGTGACCCACACCGAGCCGAGCCCGGCGGCGACGTCGAGCGCGCCGCGCACCGACTGCGGCGCCACGGTGGCCTCCAGGGTGTCGGGGGCGATCCGGGTGAGCCGGCCCGACGCGGACAGCGCCCACACGAACCCGCCGTCGGCGGTCACGGTGAACACCTCGGGGACCCGCACGCCGCCGTCCGACTCGCCCGACTCCGGATCGATCCGCACGACGTTGCGATTGTCGACCGCGGCCCACACGTAGCCTTCGCCGACGGCGAGCCCGCTGCCGAAGCCGCCGAGCCGGAACTCGTCCACGACCTCGGCGGTGTCGGCGTCGATCGCCTCGACCGCTCGATCGGACAGCGCGTAGACCGCTTCGTCCGCGCCGGCGAGCACGGAGGGGAACCCCGCCACCTCGATGAGCTCCCCGGAGCCCTCGGGGCCCTTCGCGTGGCGCCGCTCGAGCGCCTGCTGCTCGGGGAGCGCGAACCAGGCGGCGTCATCTGTCGCTGCAACGTCGGAGGCCGGTCCCTCGAGCGAAAACGCGGTTGGCTTCGCGTCCTTCGACTCGGAGTCGAGCACGCTCGCCCGGCGCGAGAACGAGTCGGCCACCCAGACACCGCCGGGGCCCGCCAAGACAGCGGTCGGGCGGCCGCCGACACGAACGGTCGTCACCCGCGGCCGCGTTGCTCCGTCGCCGGTCACCGGCTCGGGCGCATCCGGCCCGCCCACGGGCACGGTGGTGGTCGCCGGCACCGGCTGTTCGTCGTCGCCGTTCGACAACACGCCCGCGAGGGCGAGGATCGCGGCGATCGCGGCGACGAGCGCCACGAAGACGCCGATCCGCTGCAGCCACCCTCCGGCTATGCGATCACCTGGACGACCACGGTCCGGTCGCGCGGGCGGTCGTCGAAGTCGATCAGCACGATCTGCTGCCAGGTTCCGAGCACGAGCCGGCCTCCGGCGACCGGGATCGCCTCCGATGGCCCGATGATCGACGCCCGCTGGTGCGCGTGCGAGTTGGTGTCGTGGTTGAGGCGGTTGTGCTCGTAGTCGCCGCTCGGGGGAGCGAGCCGGTCGAGGACCGCCCGCAGGTCGGCGACGTTGCCCGGCTCGTGCTCCATCGTCGTGATCGCCGCGGTCGAGCCACGCACGAACGCCGTCGCCACGCCCCCGTCGGCGCCCGCCGAGCCGACGATCCGCTGGACGCCGTCGGTGATGTCGATCATGTCGGCGTCGCCGCGCGTCGACAGCTTCAGTTCCCCCGTATGCACTGCCACAGGCGCATCCTTGCAGGGACCGCGCGAAAGCGGACGCGCAGCGGAGCACTTCGCGTGACTGTTCGACGAGCCGGGCCCGGAGGCCCGGCTCGTCTCGCGGCTGGTGGTCCGCCATCCCGGCGGAGCAGCCTGCTTGGGGAGGGACTGTTGGGGGGAAGAACCCCGGCGGCTCCTCGCCGCCTATGAAGTTGCTTCACACGACCCTCTGTCGTGTGAGTCGTCACAAGTGATGATAGCCCGCCGTCTCCGCCTCCACACGGGCTGGACGTTCCTCCCAGTCGCTCGCCCCGGGGGCTACCAGTCCCAGGCGGACGCCGCGAGGCTCTCCTGATCGAGATAGCGGCGAAAGCTCTCCAGCTCCTTGGGCTCGATCGAGTACGTGTGCTCGTCCCGCGGAAACCTCTTCGACCGGACATCGTCCGCGTAGCGGCTGACCCCCGCGACCATGTCGGCCCTGATCTCCGCGTAGCGCTCCACGAACCGCGGCACCCGGCCGTCATAGATCCCGAGCAGGTCGTGAAAGACGAGCACCTGGCCGTCCGCGGCCGGCCCGGCGCCGATCCCGATCACCGGGACGTCGAGCTTGTCGACGAGCGCGTCTGTGACCGCGGCGGGCACTGCCTCGAACACGATCGCGAAGCAGCCGACCGCCTGCAGCGCGAGTGCCTCCTCGGCGATCTGCGCGGCGCGCTCCGCGGTCCGCCCTTGCGCCTTGTAGCCGCCGACTTGCGTCGCAGTCTGGGGCGTGAGCCCCACGTGGCCCATGACGGGAATCCCGGCCCGCACGATCGCCCGCGCGCGGTCGACCGACGCCCCGCCGCGCTCGAGCTTGACCGCATCGCACCCGGCCTCCTTCACGTACCGTTGGGCGTTCTCGACCGCCAGCTCGCTCGATCCCTCGTAGGAGCCGAACGGCAGGTCGCCGATCATCAGCGGCGTGCGCAGCCCGCGGCGTACCGCTCGAGCGAGAACGAGCATCTCGTCCATGCTCACCGGGACGGTCGAGTCGTAGCCGAGCACGGTCATCGCCCCGGTGTCCCCGACGAGCACCAGGTCGACCCCGGCCGCCTCCGCGACCTGGGCCGAGGGGTGGTCGTATGCGGTCACCATCACGATCGGCTCACCGGCGCTCTTCATCTCGGCGAGGCGCGGCAGCGTCATCGGCGCCCGCTCGGCCTTGCCCCAGTCCTGGCCCCTGGCGCCGCTCACGAGGGCACCTCGCTCAGCAGCACCTCGGGATCGCTGTCCACGCCGACGATCCGTTTGCGCTCGTCGACGTGCACGACGACCAGCGAGGAGGCGTCGAGCTCGCGTTCGTCGTAGCTCGCGTACGAGATGACGATCACCTTGTCCCCGGCCGGGAGCAGATCGGCCTGGCGCATCAGCTCGGCGTCGAGCGTGACGCTGCCGACGTAGTCCGGGTCGCGCGCGGTGACCGTGGCCCGATGGATCTTCGACTTGAGCATCTGTCGCTGCATTCAGCCCCCCTTGGCGTTCAGCCCTCGATGATTGTGTTGTCGATCAGTCGTGCCGGACCGACGCGCGCGGCCAGCGCGATCAGGACGGGACGCCCGTTCAGGGTCCCGGCCGGCGTCAGGTCCTCGGCGTCGCGGGCCTCGAGGTACTCGGGCTCGATCCCCGCCGCGTCGAGCTGCGAACGGGCGGTTTCCAGGATTCGCTCGAGCGACTCCTCGCCGCTCGCCGCCGCACCCTCGGCGGCGCGGAGCGCGCGGCTCAGCGCCGTGGCGCGAGCCCGCTCCTCCGGATCGAGGTAGCGGTTGCGCGAGCTCATCGCGAGGCCGTCCGGCTCGCGCACGGTGGGCAGGACCTCGATCCTGGTGGGGAAGTCGAGGTCCCGGGCCATCGTGCGGAGCACAACCGCCTGCTGGGCGTCCTTCTGGCCGAAGTAAGCGGCGTCCGGCTGCACCACGTTGAGCAGCTTCGCCACCACGGTGGTCACTCCCCGGAAGTGCTCGGGGCCGCGTTGCTCGGGCGCGCCCTCGAGGACCCCCGTGACTCCCGAGACCTCGACCGTCGTCGCGAAGCCGTCCGGATACATCTCCTCGGCCGACGGCGCGAACAGGAGGTCGATGCCCTCGGCATCGGCTCGAGCGATGTCGGCGGCCTCGTCACGCGGGTACGCCGCGAGGTCCTCGTCGGGACCGAACTGGGTCGGGTTGACGAACAGGGTCACCACGACGACTTCGCACGCCTCGCGGGCGGCGCGGATCAGGGACAGATGGCCGCCGTGGAGCGCGCCCATCGTCGGCACGAGCCCGATCGTCTCGCCGCGCCGGCGTGGCCCCGCGAGCTCGGCTCGCAGCTCCTCCTTGGCCCGCACCATCCTCACGCGGTCACCTCGGGTCTCGCTGCGTCGCGGCCGGCCTCCTCGCTGGTCGCCGCGATCGTCCGCGTCCGATCCGCCAGCGCCCGATAGGCGTCGAGCAGCTCCGGGGCGACCTCCGAGATCGCCTCGACGTGCCGCGCGACCGTCTTCTCGTCCCCACGCGCGATCGGGCCGGTGAGCGCGGCGTCGCCGCGCTCGGCCCAGTTGGCCGCCGTGCGCAGGACGAGGGGCGCGATCAGCTCGCGTCCGTGCTCGATCCCTGCGCGCGCGAGCAGCTCGACGGCGGTCTCCTCGAGCGCCACCAGGTAGTTGGACGCGATCGACGCCGCGGCGTGGTAGGCGGCCCGATCGCGGTCGTCGAGCGGGAAGGGGCGCATCCCGAGCCGCGACGCGAGGGCGCTCGCGACCCGAAGCCCCTCGGCATCCGAGCCGGCCACCGCGCACGGCGTCCGCGCCAGCGAGGAGTCGCCGTCGGGAATCGTCTGCAGGGGGTGGAGCGAGAACGCACGCGCGCCGCGGGCCACGGCCGCGCTCAGCGCGTCGAGCCCCGTGGCGCCGCTGGTGTGGCCCACGAACCGCAGCGGCGGGACCGCGGGGGTGATCGCGGAGCACGCGTCCTCGATCTCGGCGTCGGGCACGCACAGCAGCGCGATCTCCGCCTGCTCGCCGGCGGCGAGGGCGTCGCGGCGGCCGGACAGCGACACGCGCAGGCCCACGTCGGTGGCCGCGCGGACGAGCGACCGGCCGACCCGCCCGGGGCCGATCACGGCCAGGGGCGGCATCGCAGCGGCTTCGCGACTGTCGGTGTTCTGCTCCCGTTCCAGTTCCCGCATCGGAGATACCAGACGGCGTTCGAGGCTCTGTGTCATGTCCTCAGGGTCCACGCCCAGGCGCGGGTCGCGGCCCGAGCCGAAGTATACGGTCGCTGTTTGCGGGCTTCGGGCGCCGGCGGGCGATCCGCAACCGCCTCTACGATTCGTTGGCGGCGATGGAAGTCGTGGATCAGACCGCGGAGGGGAGCACGGCGACGGGGTCCCGCCGCGACCGGCTCGTCGAGCTCTACCGGGAGGCGTCGGAGTGCACGCGCTGCCCGCTGGCCGAGACGCGGACCAAGGTGGTGTTCGGGTCGGGGAACGCCGATGCCGACCTGATGTTCGTCGGCGAGGCGCCCGGCGCGGAGGAGGACCGCCAGGGCCTGCCGTTCGTGGGTCGTGCCGGGGCGCTGCTGACCGAGCTGCTCGGGGACGTCGGCCTGACGCGGGACGAGGTGTGGATCTGCAATGTCCTGAAGTGCAGGCCCCCCGGCAACCGCGACCCGCAGCCGCTCGAGGTCGAGTCGTGCAGCCCGTACCTCGAGCGCCAGATCCAGTTGATCGAGCCGCGGGTGGTGGCGACGCTGGGGAACTTCGCGACCCGGCTGCTGACCGGCGCCCGGACGCCGATCAGCCGCGTGCGCGGCGCGCCGCAGGTCCACACGCTCGCTGGCCGGCCGGTTTTCCTGATGCCGCTGTTCCATCCCGCGGCGGCGCTTCGCACCCCGAGCCTGGTCGAGACGCTGCGCGAGGACATGGCCCGGCTTCCCGAGCTCCTCCGCGAGCCCCTCCCCGAGGGCGCCGCGCGGGAGAGCGCGACGGCGGCGGCGATCGCCGGGACGGCGCCGGTCGATCCCGACGCCGACCAGCTGGACCTGTTTGGCTGACCGGGGACCCCGCGACGGCGGACGCGAAGCGGAGCACGTCGCGGGCATTAGTCGTTCTCCCGGGGAGACCGAGGCAGTCGGCGCCCGCGTGGCGCGCTCGCTCGAACCGGGCGACGTCGTCCTGGTCCAGGGAGAGCTGGGATCCGGCAAGACCACGTTCGTTCGCGGCGCGTGTCGCGAGCTCGGAGTCGAGGGGCCGGTGGTGTCGCCGACGTTCACGATCGGGCGCCGGTACGCGGGCCGGGTCCCCGTCTCGCACCTCGACCTCTACCGGCTCGCGTCGCTCGCGGCCGAGGATCCCGGGCTCCTCGCCGACTACCTGACCGGCGACGCGATCGCCTTCGTCGAGTGGCCCGCCGTCGGCGAGCTCGAGGTCACCGAGCTGGTCGGCGACAGGGCGGGACGGGTGCTACGGGTACGGATCAGCCACGCGGGCGGAGACGAGCGGGAGATCGAGATCGACTAGGGGTTGGCCTCCTCCTGGGCCTTGTCGATCTCCCCCTGGGCCTTGTCGATCTCCTCCTGCGCCTGCTGGTTGAGCTCGTCGGTCGACTCGTCGACCTGCTCCTGGATCTCGTCGACCTGCTCCTGGGCCTCGTCCTCGGCGTCGTCACCGCCGCAGCCGGACCACGCCGCGCCCCCGAGCGCGAGCGCCGCCGCCACCGCAACGGCCACAATCCTGCGCATGAGGAGTCCCTGCATCGGCCGCGACTCTACCGTGCTGGGATTGGACACCGCAACCGCGGACGTCGCAGTCGCGATCGCCCGCGACGGGGAGGTGCTGGTGGACCGCAGCGTGCCGCCGGAGCCCGGCGCCCGACCCCGGCACGCCGCGGTGCTCCTGGCCGAGGTGGAGCGGGCGGCGACCGCCGTCGGAGGGTGGGAGCGGGTGGACGCGATCGCGGTTGGGCTCGGGCCCGGGTCGTTCACCGGGCTGCGGGTCGGCATTGCGACGGCGCGCGGGCTCGCCCAGGGTCTCGGCAAGCGAATGGCCGGGATCTGCTCTCTCGACGTGCTCGCGCGCGGCATCGGCGAGCATCCGGAGGGGCGCGGGCGCCCGCGGCTCGCGGTGATCGACGCGAAGCGGGGGCAGGTGTTCGCGGCGCTGCACGGAGCGGGCGGAGAGAGGGAGTGGGGCCCGGCGGTGGCGGCGCCGGAGGAGATCGGAGACCGGGTTCCACTCGCGGGCCGAAACCCGCTGGCCGCCGGGGACGGGACGGTACGATTTCGTCGAGATCTCGAGCACGCGGGCGTCGAGGTCCTCCCCGAGGATCAGGCGGCCCACCACCTCTCGGCGCGGCACGTGTGCGCGCTGGCGCAGGAGGTTCCGCCGTCGGCCCCGCGCGAGATCAAGCCCATCTATCTGAGACCACCGGACGCGGAGATTTGGCGTGAGCGAGATCGATCGAAGCCGCAGCGAAGCTGAACCGAACGTGCGGGTTCGCCGGCTCACCTACAGCGACCTTCCCTCCGTGCTGTCGATCGAGCGCCGCTCGTTCCCGACGCCGTGGTCGCTGGCGATGTTCGTGCTCGAGCTGTCGAAGCCGTCGGGGATCTGCCTCGCCGCGACCGCAGGCGACGGGCTGACGGGGTACCTCGTGTGCTCGCGATACGCGGACGTGTGGCATCTGATGAACGTCGCGGTTGCGCCGGAGAGGCGCCGCGAGGGCGTCGCCACGACGCTGATGCAGCGCCTGTTCGAACAGGCCGGCGACGACGCGCGGTTCACGCTCGAGGTCCGGACCTCGAACGGCGAGGCGATCGCGATGTATCGCCGCTTCGGCTTCCGACCCGCCGGGCGCCGACGCCGCTACTACCACGACAACGGCGAGGACGCCCTGATCATGTGGCTCGACTCCCCGGCCATCGTCGGGGCGTGATAATCCTTGCCCTAGAGACGTCCTGCGACGACACCTGCGCCGCGGTGACCGACGGGCCGCGCGTGCTCTCGAACGTGATCTCGTCGCAGGCCTCGTTCCACGAGCGCTACGGCGGCGTCGTGCCCGAGGTCGCGTCCCGCCACCACCTCGAGCTCGTCACCCCGGTCGTCGACTCGGCGCTCGCGGACGCCGGCGTCGCGCTCGACGACCTCGACGCGCTCGCCGTCACCCGGCGACCCGGCCTGATCGGGGCGCTGCTCGTCGGCGTCTCCACCGCGAAGGCGCTGGCGGCGTCGCGCCGCCTTCCGCTGGCGGGAATCGACCACCTGCACGGGCACGTCGCGGCCACGTTCCTCGAGCCCGATCCGCTCGAGCCGCCGTTCCTGTGCCTGATCGCGAGCGGCGGGCACACGCTGATCGCCGCCGTGCGCGAGCACTCCCGCTACGAGCTGCTCGGGCAGACGCTCGACGATGCCGCCGGGGAGGGGCTCGACAAGGCGGCCCGCCTGCTCGGCCTCGGCTATCCCGGCGGCCCCGCGATCCAGCGGCTGGCGGTCGACGGCGATCCCGACGCGTTCTCGTTCCCGGTCGCGCTGCGGGAGGATCCCGGGCTCGACTTCAGCTTCAGCGGGCTGAAGACCGCGATGGTGTACGCCGTGCGCGAGCTCGGCGCGGACGAGACAGCGAACCGGGCGGCCGATCTCGCGGCGAGCTTCCAGGCAGCGGTGGTCGAGCAGCTCGTCTCGCGGCTCGAGCGCGCGCTCGACGTCCACGGCCTCGACGCCGTCGCCCTTGGCGGCGGCGTCGCCGCGAACGCGCTCCTGCGCGAGCGCGCGCGCGAGCTGTGCCAGCGCCGCGGCGTGCATCTCAAGCTCGTGGCGCCCGAGCTGTGCACCGACAACGCCGCGATGATCGCCGCCGCGGCCCGGTTCGTCGACCCCGCGTCGTACCCCGAGTACCTGTCCTGGGACGCGAGCGCGAACTGATGCCCACGGAGGTGGTGCTGTACACGCGGCCGGGGTGCCATCTGTGCGACGAGGCGCGCGACGGGCTCGCGGCGCTGCGCGACGAGGGCCGGGGCTTCGAGCTGCGGGAAGTCGACATCGAGGGCGACGAGCGGCTCCACGCCGCCTACATGGAGCGCATTCCGGTGGTCGAGGTCGCCGGCGAGGTCGTGTCCGAGCTGGCGCTCGACGCGCACGCGGTGCGGTCAAGGTTGGATACTGTCGCGGCATGACCCCGGAGCGGCCGGCTAGGAACAGGGAAGTCGGGGCCGGGACCGCATCGAGATCCGGAGGGGGAACACGTCGGCGCCCGGCGCGTGCGCGCAGCCGCACCGGCGCCCCCAGATCCGGCTCGGCTGAGCTGGCCCTGGGCGACGGCGAGCGACTGTCGCTCGGCGTCGCCGCGCGCCTGTCGCGATACCTCCAGGTGCTGACCCAGGCGCGGAAGATGGGCAAGGAGTCAATCTCCTCGCAGGAGCTCGAGGACTACACCCACATCAACTCGACCCAGATCCGGCGCGACCTGTCGAGCTTCGGCAAGTTCGGCAAGCGTGGCGTCGGCTACCACGTCGATTCGCTCGTCAGCGAGATCCGCAAGATCCTGCGGACGTCGGGGACGCACAACATCGCGCTGTTCGGGGCGGGCAAGCTCGGGCAGGCGATCGCGAGTTCCGACATCTTCGCCGACCACGGGTTCAAGGTCGCGGCGGTGTTCGACGTCGACTCGAAGAAGGTCGGAACGGAGATCGGGGACGACCTCGTCGTGCGCGACTTCACCAAGCTCGAGGAGGTGGTCGCCGACGAGGAGATCGTCGTCGGTGTGCTCGCCGTCCCCGCCACCGCGGCCCAGGAGGTCGCCGACCGCCTGGTCGAGAACGGGGTCAAGATCATCTTCAACTACTCAGAGCAGCTCCTCGACGTGCCGCCCGAGGTGACCGTCCACACCTCGAGCCCCGCCGTGGACCTGCTCTACGCGCTCTACTTCTACCTCACCTGACGGATTCCCCGGAACCCCGCGGCGGCGGACGCGAGAGCGAGCGAGCAAGATGACCGGTGATGTGACTGCGAGCGAGCGGAAGCGGAGTACGCCGCGGGATTGGTGATGGCGCCCGACGCCAGCCTCGACCTTTCGCAGACGCGCGAGACCTTCGAGTCCTCCGTGGACTTTACGATCGGGCTCGAGGAGGAGTTCGCGCTCGTCGATCCCGACAGCCTCGAGCTCGAGCAGCGGTTCGAGGAGCTGTACGAGGCGTGTCAGGAAGACGAGCTCCTGTCCGAGTCGGCTGCCGGCGAGCTGATCGCGTCCGAGATCGAGATTCGCTCGGGGCGCAGCGAGAGCTTCGCTGAGGCGGCGGAGCGCCAGCGCGAGCGACGGGCCCGGCTGTTCGGGCTGGCGGACGCGCTGGGGATCGGGCTCGGGGCCACCGGGACCCACCCGTGGGCGAACTACCTCGACCAGCGGATCATCGACACCCCGCACTACCAGCGGCTGAAGCGCGAGCTCGGCTACGTGGTGCAGCGAAACAACACCTGGAGCGCCCACGTCCACATGGGAATCCGGGGGGCGGATCGAGCGATCGCGGTGTGCGACGGCATGCGCGAGCTGCTGCCCACGCTGCTGGCGGTGTCGGCGAACTCGCCCTTCCTCGACCGGCGCGACACCGGCCTGCACTCGGCCCGCACCGAGATCTTCACCCGCGTCTTCCCGCGCTGCGGGATCCACGAGCCGTTCGGCGATTGGCCGACCTACGCCGCGTTCGTCGAGCTGCTCGCGCGAACCAACACGATCGTCGAGTCCACCCAGCTGTGGTGGAGCGTGCGACCGCATCACCTCTTCGGCACGGTCGAGGTGCGGATATGCGACGCGCAGACGAGCGGCCGGGACTCGTTCGCGCTCGCGGCGCTGACAGCGGCGTGCATCGCGCAGACCGCGTTCGACTACGACGAGGGCCGGCTGGGCGCCCCGCTCGGCCAGCGCGAGATCGAGGAGAACCTGTGGCGGGCGATCCGCCACGGGATGGACGGGAAGCTGATCGACTTCGAGCGCGGGGAGGAGGTCGAGACGAGGGCCGTGGTCGAGCGGACGCTCGAGTGGACGGAGCCGGCGCGCATGGCGCTCGGCCTCGACGTCGAGCTGCCGCAGCTCAACGGCGCCCAGCGGGCCCGCCGCGCGCTCGAGGCGGGGGAGACGATCGAGCAGATCTACCGCGACGCCGTCGCCGAGACACGTCGCACGTACGTTCCGCAGCGGGTCGTCGGCTAGATTGGAGAATTAAGCGCGAGGATCTGCGAGCAGATCTCGCGGTTTGCGGTGGATGATGAACGCTGAACAGCCACAGCCGCAGGGTCCCGAGGCCCAGCCGAGCGAGGAGGAGCTCCGGGCGCGTCTCGAGGAGGAGCTGCGCAAGCTCCGCGTCCAGGACGTGCTGCTGCAGAGCGTCGTCAGCGTCATCAACCTGACCTCGCGGAGGATCGCGAAGGAGGACGAGCAGGACCTCGAGCAGGCGCGCATCGGGATCGACGCGCTGCGGGCGCTCGTCGAGCTGCTCGACGACGAGCCCGCGCAGCAGGTTCGCAACGCGATCTCCGACCTCCAGATGCACTACGCGAAGGCGGCGGGAGGCGGAGCGCCCGAGCCGGGTGGGGAGGAGCCTTCGCAGGCGGCTCCGGAGCAGGAGCAGCCGTCCCAGGCGGGGCGCAAGCCGCCCGGCCTGTGGACTCCCCCCGGGACGTAGGCGGATAGACTCGCGCCGTTCGCGGCCGGCACAGCCGGGCTTCTGATCGAGACAGCTACCCAGAGGAAGAGACTTGACCGAGTTCCTGACCGATTGGGGCGTCGTCATCGCGCTCGCCTGCGCGGGCGCCGGCGTCGTCTACGGAGCGCTGGTGACCCAGCGCCTGCTGAGCATGTCCCCCGGAAACGAGCGGATGCGCGGGATCTCCGCGGCGGTCCAGGAGGGCGCCAAGGCGTACCTGACCCGCCAGTACACGATCATCGCGATCGTCGCGGTGGTCCTGGCGGTGGCGATCGCGATCCTTCAGGACGTCACGACGGCGATCGGCTTCGTGATCGGCGGCGCCTTCTCCGGCGCGGCGGGGTTCATCGGCATGAACCTGTCCGTGCGCGCCAACGCCCGTGTGGCCGAGGCGGCACGCGGCGGGGTGTCGCCGGCGCTCGACGTCGCGTTCAAGGGCGGTTCGGTGACCGGCCTGCTGGTCGTGGGGCTGGCGCTGCTCGGCGTCGCCGGGTACTTCGGGATCCTGCTGCTCGCCGACGAGACCGACAAGGAGGCGATCGACGCGCTCATCGGGCTCGGGTTCGGCGGCTCTTTGATCTCGGTCTTCGCCCGACTCGGTGGCGGGATCTTCACCAAGGCGGCCGACGTGGGCGCCGACCTGGTCGGGAAGGTCGAGGCGGGGATCCCCGAGGACGATCCCCGCAACCCGGCGGTGATCGCGGACAACGTCGGCGACAACGTCGGCGACTGCGCTGGCATGGCGGCCGACCTGTTCGAGACCTACGCCGTCACCGCGGTGGCGGTGATGCTGCTCGGGGTGCTCACGTTCAGCGCCGAGTTCGCGCGCGAGGTCGCGCTGTACCCGCTGGTGATAGGCGCCGTCGCGATCGTCGCTTCGATCATCGGGGCGCTGTCGGTGCGCTCGCGGACCGGGAACGTCGAGCGGGCGCTGTACCAGGGGCTGATCGTGTCCGCGGTGCTGTCCGCGGCGGCGTTCTACCCGATCACCGAGTGGCTGATGGCCGAGCCGCTTAGGCTCGGGGTCGCCGAGGCTTCCTCGGACGTGACCAGCGTCACCGACCTGTGGCTGTGCGGACTGATCGGCGTCGGGGTGACGGCCGGCCTGTTCATCATCACCGACTACTACACCTCGACCCGCTTCCGGCCGGTGAAGACGATCAGCCGCGCCTCGATCACCGGCCATGCGACGAACATCATCCAGGGCCTGGCGCAGGGCTTCCAGTCGACGGCCGCGCCCGTGCTGCTGATCGCCCTGGCGATCCTTGGGGCCAACGAGCTGGCAGGGATCTACGGGATCGGGGTCGCGGTGATGGCGCAGCTTTCGCTGACGGGGCTGATCGTCGCGCTGGACGCGTTCGGCCCGATCACCGACAACGCCGGCGGGATCGCCGAGATGGCCGACCTGCCCGAGGACGTGCGCGACGTCACCGACCCGCTCGACGCGGTCGGGAACACGACCAAGGCGGTGACGAAGGGGTACGCGATCGGCTCCGCGGCGCTCGCGGCGCTGGTCCTGTTCAACGCGTTCGAGATCGAGCTCGCGGAGGAGCCGGGCGGCGAGGGCCTGTCGTTCAGCATCTCCGACCCGGCGGTCCTGATCGGGCTGCTGATCGGCGGGATCATGGTCTACCTGTTCGCGGCGCTGGCAATCGAGGCGGTCGGGCGCGCCGGCGGCCAGGTCGTCGAGGAGGTGCGGCGCCAGTTCCGCGACCACCCCGGGATCATGGAGGGGACCGAGAAGCCGGAGTACGGCCACACCGTCCGGATCGTGACCGCCGCGGCTCAGAAGGAGATGATCGCGCCGTCCCTGATCCCGATCGTCGTCCCGCTGATCGTCGGGCTGATCAGCGCCAAGGCGCTCGGTGGCCTGCTGATCGGGGTGATCGTGGTCGGCCTGTTCGCGGCGATCTCGATGACCGCCGGCGGCGGGGCATGGGACAACGCGAAGAAGCTGATCGAGGATGGCGCCTTCGGCGGCAAGGGGTCGGAGGCCCACGCCGCCGCGGTCACCGGCGACACGGTCGGCGATCCCTACAAGGACACGGCCGGCCCGGCGATCAACCCGATGATCAAGGTCGCCAACATCGTCGCGTTGCTGATCATCCCGATCGTCTCGCTGTAGGCCGCCGCCGCTCAGCCGCCGCGTTGCCCGTCGCGGCGTGAGCCTATATTCGCCACAGGGCATGCTCCGCGATGGCTGAACGGCACCCGAGAGAGGAAGCGCTGCGCCGCGTGCACGGCACCGGCGCCCTGTTCTCGGCGGCATACGGGAACGTCGGCTCGTCGATCTACTACGCACTCGGTGTCGTCGCGGTGTTCGCCCTCGGGCTGACGCCGCTCGTCTTCCTGATCTCGGGGCTGATCTTCATCTGCACCGCGGCTACATACGCGGAGGCGACGGTCATGTATCCCGAGGCCGGGGGATCGTCGAGCTTCGCGCGCCACGCCTTCAACGAGGTCGTGAGCTTCGTGGCCGCCTGGGGCCAGATCCTCAACTACGTGATCACCGTCGCGATCTCGGCGTTCTTCGTACCCCACTACCTGTCCGTCATCTGGGGTCCGCTCGAGCAGAGCCCCGCGGACATCATCGGCGGGGTCGCTCTGGTCGCGGTGCTCGCCGCCGTCAACGTGATCGGCAGCCGCGAGTCGGCCCGGCTCAACCTGGTTCTTGCGATCGGGGACCTTGCCACCCAGGTGGTCGTGGTCTCGCTCGGGCTGGCCCTCGTGCTCAGTCCGGACACGCTCGTCTCCAACGTCGAGCTCGGGGTAGCGCCGACATGGGGCGACTTCGCGCTCGGGATCGCCGTCGGGATGATCGCCTACACCGGCATCGAGACGCTGTCGAATATGTCGGAGGAGGCCCGCGACGCGTCACGCACCGTGCCCGCGGCGGTGGGCTGGGTGATCCTCGCGGTCCTGACGCTGTTCCTGCTGATCCCGCTCGTCGCGCTGTCGGCGATGCCGGTCACCCAGGAGGCCGGGACCTACACGACCGAGCTGGCGACCACATACGCCGAGAACCCGATGCTGGGGATCGTCGACAACCTCGGGCTCGGGAGGAACGTCACCGACGGGCTTAGGGTGTACGTCGGGTTGCTCGCGGCGATCATCCTGATCATCGCCACGAACGCAGGACTGATCGGCCTCTCCAGGCTCACCTTCTCGATGGGGCAGCACCGGCAGCTTCCCGACGTGATCCGGAGCATCCATCCGAGGTTCAAGACCCCGTACGTCGCGATCCTCCTGTTCGCGGCGGTGTCCGCGGCCGCGCTGCTTCCGGGCGAGACCGAGTTCCTGGCGACGATGTACGCGTTCGGGGCGATGCTGTCGTTCACTGTCGCGCACGTCGCCGTCATTCGCCTGCGCCACAAGTATCCGGAACGCGAGCGGGGGTGGAGGCCCCCGTTGGAGCTTCGGGTGCGGGGGGTGGAAGTGCCGATCACCGCGGTCCTCGGCGGCCTCGGCACGTTCGCGGCCTGGATCGTGGTGATGGCGCTCAACACCCGCACGCTGGTGATCGGGGGGGCGTGGATGGTGGTCGGAATCGGGATCTACCTCCTCTACCGGCGCAGCCAGCGCCTCCCTCTCGCCGAGACGGTGAAGGTGCTGGCGCCGGAGCCGCTCGGCGTCGAGGAGGTCGAGTACCAGAGCGTCCTCGTCGCCTTCGACGAGGACCCGTTCTCCGAGGAGATGGTGGCCACCGCGGACCGGCTGGCGGCGAGACGCCGCCGCGGGATCCACGTGCTGTCGCTGATCACGGTCCCCACCCATCTCCCGCTCGACGCGCCGCTGGAGGAGGAGGAGAGCGAGGCGCAGGCGAAGATCGAGCGCGCGAAGCTGATCTGCGGGATGCGGGTGACCGGCCACGTCGAGCGGGTCCGCCCCGGACAGGGCGGCCACTTCATCGCCGAGGAGGCGCGGATGATCAAGGCGGCGGCCGTCGTCATGCAG
>DATHVJ010000058.1:0-5179 GCA_035461345.1 Solirubrobacterales bacterium
TCGGATCGCGCGCCTCGATCCGCAGCTCAACGCGTTCCGCGTCGTGTGGGGCGAGCGGGCGCTGGCCGACGGCGCCGCGGCCGACCGGCGCAGGGCCAACGGCGACAGCGCGGCCCTGCTCGGCGTCCCGATCGCGATCAAGGACGAGCTTGCACAGGTCGAGGGGGAGGTGACCACGCTGGGGACGGGGGCGGTCGATGAGCCTGCGAGCGCGGACTCCGAGATGGTCCGACGGCTGCGATCGGCGGGAGCGGTGCTGCTCGGCAAGACCAACCTGCCGGAGCTTGCGATCTGCGGCTTCACGGAGTCGAAGACCTGGGGGATCACGCGCAACCCGTGGGACCCCGCCAGGACCCCGGGCGGGTCGAGCGGGGGAAGCGGCGCCGCCGTCGCCACCGGGATGGTCGGCGCGGCCACCGGCTCGGACGGAGCGGGATCGATCAGGATTCCCGCCGCCAACTGCGGTCTGTTCGGGCTCAAGCCACAGCGCGGTCGCGTCACCCTGGCGCCGCTCGGCGAACACTGGCGCGGCCTGTCGGTCAACTGCTGCCTGAGCCGGACCGTGCGCGACACCGCCCTGTTCCTTGACGTGACCGCCGGGCCGGCCGCGGGCGAGACGTCGTCGCCGCCGCCACCGGAGCGCCCCTTCCTCGAGGCGGCCGACCGACCGCCGGACCGGCTGCGGGTCGCGGTCTCGATGCGCCCACCGCGGCTGCTCGCCCCGCCGATCGTCGACGACTCGGTGCGCGGGGCCGTGGAGGGAACGGCGGAGCTGCTGCGCTCGCTCGGTCATCGGACCGGCGAGCGAGACCCGGCGTTCGGCCTGGTCGGGAACGCGTTCACCCCGGTCTTCCTGCACGGGATCCACGACGACGTGCGAGCGGTCCCCCACCCGGAGCGGCTGGAGTCGCGCACCCGCGGCTTCGGGCGCATGGGCGGGCTGATCCCGCGGCGCTCGCTGCGGCGTGCCCTCGACGCGATCCCGAAGCACGCGCAGAGGATCGGCCGCCTGTTCGAGGATCACGACGTGCTGCTGACGCCCACGGTCGGCGTCCCCCCCGTCGAGGTCGGCCGGTGGGAGGGGAAGGGGGCGCTGAGGACCCTGATCGGGATGGGCCGCGTGTATCCGTTCACCGGCGTCTGGAACTACACGGGCCAGCCCGCGGCCGCCGTCCCCGCGGGGTTCACGACGGACGGCCTCCCGCTGTCGGTCCAGCTCGTCGGGCGCCCCGGCGACGAGGCGACCCTGCTCTCGCTGGCGGCCCAGATCGAGGCCGAGCGGCCGTGGTCCGAGCGCACGCCGCCGGTCGAGTAGACGCGGGCACCGGGTCTAGACTTCGCCGCATGGCGACCGAACCCCGCGCCCGCAGGCGCGCGCACGAGTGGCGCCAGGACGTCCATCCCAAGGGCTCCGAGCGCGACGCCCTGTTCGAGACGATCTCCGGCCATCCAATCGAGCCGCTGTACACCGAGGAGGACCGAGCGGACGCCGACGAGGCGCGCGACCTCGGCTTCCCGGGCTCGTACCCGTACACGCGCGGGATCTACCCGTCGATGTACCGCGGTCGTCTGTGGACGATGCGCCAGTTCGCCGGTTACGGGACCGCCGAGGAGACCAACGAGCGCTTCCGCTACCTGCTGGACCACGGCCAGACCGGGCTCTCCACCGCGTTCGACATGCCGACGCTGATGGGACTCGACTCGAACCAGGATCGCAGTCTGGGGGAGGTGGGGGTCGAGGGGGTGGCGATCGACACCGTCGACGACATGGAGACGCTGTTCGCGGGAATTCCGCTCGACGAGGTCACGGTCTCGATGACCATCAACGCGCCGGCGGCGATCCTGCTGGCGTTCTACGTCGTCGCCGCGGAGGAGAAGGGGATCTCACCCGACCGGCTCGGGGGGACGATCCAGACCGACATCCTCAAGGAGTACATCGCCCAGAAGGAGTGGTGCTTCCCGATCGAGCCGGCGATGCGCCTGGTCACCGACATGATCGAGTGGTGCTCTCGGGAGATGCCCCGCTGGCACCCGATCTCGATCTCCGGCTACCACATCCGCGAGGCGGGCTCGACGGCGCAGCAGGAGCTCGCGTTCACGCTCAAGGACGGATTCACGTACGTCGAGGAGGCGATCGCCCGCGGCCTCGACGTCGACGAGTTCGCGCCGCGGCTGTCGTTCTTCTTCAACGCCCACATCGACTTCTTCGAGGAGATAGCCAAGTACCGCGCCGCGCGCCGGATCTGGGCGCGGGAGATGAAGGAGACCTACGGGGCCACGGACCCGCGGTCGCTGATGATGCGCTTCCACACCCAGACCGCCGGCGTGTCGCTTACCGCGCAGCAGCCGCTCGTCAACCTCGTCCGGACGACGATCGAGGCGCTCGCGGGCGTGCTCGGCGGGACGCAGTCGCTGCACACGAACTCGTACGACGAGGCGCTGGCGCTGCCGACCGAGGACGCGGTTCGGCTTGCGCTGCGCACCCAGCAGGTGATCGCGCACGAGTCCGGCGTCCCGAACACCGTCGACCCCCTCGGTGGCTCGTACTTCGTCGAGACGCTGACCGACGAGATGGAGCGGGCAGCGTACGGGTACTTCGCCCGCATCGACGAGCTCGGTGGGATGGTCGAGGCGATCAAGCACAGCTTCCCCCAGCGCGAGATCGCCGACGCCTCGTTCCGCTACCAGGAGGAGGTCGGCGAGCGCAGCCGGATCGTCGTCGGCGTCAACGAGTACCGCGTCGACGACGAGGAGGAGACCCCGATCCTTCGCATCGACCCGGCGCTGGAGCGCAAGCAGGTCGGGCGCCTCGAGGCCACGCGATCGCGGCGCGACGCCGCCGCCGTCGAGCGCGCCCTTGGGGACCTCAAGCGGGCGGCGCAGGGCGGCGCCAACCTGATGCCGTTCTTCGTCGAGGCCGCGCGGGCCCGCGCCTCGGAGGGCGAGATGATCGCCGCCCTGCAGGAGGTCTTCGGGACCTACACCGAGAGCCCCATCTTCTGAGGACGGCGCGGGGGCGGCTCGCTCAGGCGGCCTCGTGATGCGCTTCGACGATGACCACCAGCTCGCCCCGCGGGGAGGGCTCGGAGCCGGCGAGGAACATCCGGCCCACCCTTCGGCGGCGTGCCTCCGCGCGGGCGATCGTCACAGCCGAGTCGCGCCCCAGACCCGCGGCGATCACCCTTGCGTGACTGGCCTGGTCGAGGTAGAGGACGTCGTACACGGTTCCCTCCTATCCCGATGGTCTGAGCCGGAAGCATGGCGCTCGCGTCGGACCGATATGTGACGCGGTTGTGTGGGCGCCGAGCATCGGGTGCGTAGCGCCCGACTGCGAGGCGACTGGCAGGTCGCCGTAGTGATGTATTCGACCCCGAGCGGCGATTTCATGCCCCCGATCGAGCTCCTCGGGAGCCGCTGCGCACCGGCTGCTACGCGACCAGGAGGCTGACCACCACCGCGATGGGCGTTCCCCACAGCGACAGGTGGGCGAAGAAGCGCTCGCCGGGCCCGCGGTAGCGGACGCTCTGGAACAGCACCAACCCGACGACGTGCGCGAGGTTGATCAGCAGGGCCCCTCCGGCGATCAGGATCCTCGCCGCGCACCCGGGGTCGTCGAACCCCTCGTGCCCCTGACCGCCGCACCCGGTGGCGAGCAGGATCAGGATCGTCGTCCCCACGACCGCGACCGCGATCCCGGCAAGATCGCGAAGCGAGTACGGCGGCATGTTCCGCGACCTCCCGACGACCTCGCGGTCGGGGGGCGGGTCGGTTCCACGCGGGGCGCTCTCGACGTCCGCGACGCGCTCCTCGCCCGCCTCGCCCCGCTTCACGACCACGTGGGTGATCGGCGGCTCGAACTTGCGTCGCGCGCGCTCGAACATGTCGTCCTCGAGCCACCGGCCCTCCCCCTCCTCGTGGGTGAGGATCAGGATCTCGTGGGCGCGGAACTGCTCCAGCGCGTCCTCGATCGCCAGCAGCGGATCCGAGTCGCCGACCGAGCCGGACGCATCGATCCCCGCGCGCCGCACCTCCTCGAGCGACTCGTCGAGTCGCTGCCCGGCGTCGGCAATCGCCTCGTCGACGTCGCCCATCGCGTGCTTGAGCCGCGAGTCGGTCAGCGCAGGGGCAACCACCCGCACTGTGGCGTCCTTGCCTTCGGTCCGGCGGGCGATCTCATCGCGCAGCTGTGATCCGGCGATCGGCTCCGCGGCCACGACGAGGAGGCGGAAGGCGCCGTCCGCGTCGTACGTTCGCCGATCACCTGTCTGTGCCACGCCGGCCATGCGCAAGACCGGGTACCCCGCCCGCGGAGCGGCAAACGGAGCAGACGTTGGGGGCCGCCGGCGCGCGAGCGACTACATTTCGCTGCATGGAGGCGACAGCCGAGAACGCCGCGGGCGCGGGGGCGGGCGATCGCAAGATCCGGGTCGTCGTCGCGAAGCCGGGCCTCGACGGGCACGATCGCGGGGCGAAGATCATCGCCCGCGCGCTGCGCGACGCCGGGATGGAGGTCATCTACACGGGGCTGCACCAGACGCCGGAGCAGATCGCCGCGACCGTGATCCAGGAGGACGCCGACGCGATCGGGCTGTCGATCCTGTCCGGTGCCCACATGACCCTCGTGCCGCGGGTGATCGAGCTGCTGCGCGAGCAGGGGGCCGAGGACGTGGTGCTGACGGTCGGCGGCACGATCCCCAACGACGACATCCCCGAGCTCAAGAAGCTCGGCGTCGCCGAGATCTTCACCCCGGGCGCCTCGACCGACGAGATCGTCGAGTTCATCCGCGGGGCCGTCCGCTAGGTGCCCCTTCCGCCGTCGAGCTCGACTGGACGCCTCGGTAGTCCAGGGGATACCCAAGTGTCCACTCGGCGCGCGGCCAGCGTGTAACGCCGCCGATTCGGGTATAACTCCGACGCGATTGACTGGTCAGTCAACCAGGCGGCAAGGAGCTAGAATGCCGCGCCGTCGCGAACGCCAACCCCTGACGCCAGGAGTCCCGAGTTGAAGATCTGCTGCCTTTGCAAGGAGGTCCCGGACGCCTCGGTCCAGAAGCGAATCGACCCCGGGTCGAAGCGCCTCGACCGCAGCGGCGAGAAGAACCTCAACCCCTTCGACACGCACGCGCTCGAAGCCGCGATGCAGATCAAGGAAGGGGGGCGGGACGTCGAGGAGATCGTC